>DYFB01000064.1 GCA_020725405.1 Symbiobacterium sp.
CCGGAACCCCCACGCATCCTCCACATCAAGGCTACCAGGAACAGGGAATCCTAGATACACGCCCCCCTTGGCCCGACCGCCGCACTCCGCACCAATAGGCTGAATCCGCCGCCTTGTTGCCTATGGACTGTCGAACTCGGGAATCAAGCACTTCTCGTTTCAAAAAGCCTAAGATTAACCAGGTTGATGATCAAAAATGACCACAACACAGCCCATAAGACCTTCTCAGAAGCTCTCCAGAGGATCTTGCCAAAAGACGCTTTCATAAGCAGTGCCTCCTCGATAGAGAGCCGTATAGCGGCGCGCGCGAGACCCCAGTATGGCCGTTTCTTCCGTCGAGAAGACGACCTGACGCGGGCTTCGTCCAGGCATCAATGTCTCCCCTGGGGACATCGTGCCCCACAGCCATGGTCGGCCGGCACCATGATATGTCATCCTGTTTGTGACCAGCAACGCTAGTCGGTACGGTGGCTGGCTGCGTTCTTCTCCCTTCGCAGCGAACCCGCCTTCAGGATGAACTCATGGGAGTTGTTGTGGCACGGGGGTGACCAACGAGCGCGGAAGTTTCTAGGAACTGTGCCCATACCTGTGAAAGGCGACGCCAACACGAGCGCCGGCGCGTGCTCCGCCCGCCAGCTGGCTGTCAGTCCGTCAGGGTCGACGTGCTCCAGAGCAGGAGTAGGCGCTATCCTATCCTCGTAGGCCTCGCGCCACGCATCAAGCAACGAACTGCCCGGTCAAGGCGTCCACGTTGGTCTCACTGCCGTCGGCCGGTTCGGGGTCACCGACCCGGAACGCCGTCGCGGGCTTCCGCGCCAGCCCGTGGAGCGGCTGGCCGGCCGCCGACGCCCCTGAGCCAGCCCGTAGTCAGGACCACCAACGGCAGACCTGCCTGGACCGCGAGGGCCAGGGCGGAGAACCACCCGTCGAGTATGGCAACCAGGCCGGCGAACGTCGGGAACAGGACTTGGGTCAGGACAACGAACGCCGCCACGCCCAGCCCCAGGACCAGCGGGTAGGCCCGTCGCACAGACAGACTCTCGCAGACTCCATCGGCAACGGCAAAGAGGAGCACGCCGCACGTAACGAATATGCCAGCGAGGATGGCCGCGGCGAAGGCCGAGTCGACACGCTCGAGGAAGTCCGCCACGCCCACGATCCGCGCGGTGTGGAAGTGCGGCAGCGTCTGGTTGGTCCGGAGGAAGCCGAGGACCAGGGTCGTCAGCGACTCGGCCATGAGCCCTACGGTTCCGACCAGCACCACCGCCCAGTAGAGCGCCCGGCCCGCCCGCCGGGTCGCCTGGGCGTACTTCCCCATGAAAAGCACCGCGGCAATGCTGCTCCCGAACGCGACTGGGGTCAGCGTGGCCCGGAGAATCTTCGGTACGCCCTCCGCCCCGATAGGGAGCAGGTACCTCACGTCCCCCTCGCGCAGGCCCAGCCCGAACCAGAGGACGATGGCTCCGAAGATCACCGGAAACAATGCCTCCGCAAGCCGTGCCACGGAGACCGGGCCACGCCAGAGGACCGCAGCCGTGCTCGCCCCGAACAGACCAAGGACCAGGAGCGGAGGCGTTAGATCCAACAGGGCGAAGGTGACGAACTCGACCAGGATTCGACCGGTGACAGCCAAGACGAGCACCCACCAAAGGGAGTAGACCAGGCCGAGACCGCTCCCCGCCAACCTGCCAAGGGCCATCCTGGCCATCCCGACGAAAGACTGCCCGGGAAAGCGCCGAAGGAGTGAGGCCACCACCCACGCCACCGGCAGGACCCCCACAATGAAGAGGACAGCCACCATCCAGGCGCTCTGCATGAGGTGGCGGCTGATGGTCGTGGGCAGAACCAGGATACCGGCGCCGACCATGACCCAGACCGCCAAGCTCATGAGCTGGAAGGGCGAGACCTTACCCATCCCCGTCACCCGGCCTAGCATTTCCCGAGCAGCCCCGTGCCCATCAGCGCCAGGTTCGCCAGCCCCGAACGCCGACCGGCGCCCGGGCTGCAACCGGGCGGCCGGTCCGGTTAGCGGCCGGTCCGGCTATGAGTGGCCCCGAAACCGGGCACGCTAGAGGAGCCCGGCCACGGTCCACTTGAATTGACGGCGCGCGGACGTTTGCGACGGGCCCTGTCGGTCAGTCGGACACGAGAGCGACCGGCGACGGACGGCGACGGACTGAGACGGGGCCGCTACAGAGCAGGTGAAAGGTCGTGACGACGCTCCTAACAAGAATCCTCACCTGGCGCCGGCAGCGCGCGGCCGGCGGGTCCCCGGGCTCCGACGGGCCGCCGAGACCCCTGGCCGAGGATCTCGAGGGGAACCTGAAGGAGATCCAAGACCTCTTCGGATCCTCCCCAGACCTCATCGTCCGCCGCTTCCGCCCGGGTGCGGCCCCCCAGGTCGAGGCGGCCCTCGTCTACCTGGACGGGATGGTCCACGATACCGTGCTCAACCAGCACATCCTTGTCCCTCTTCTCCGCGGGGAGCCTACGGGCTCAAGCCGGCCGCCGCGGAGGACGGACCTGGTCCGCTGCGCCTTGGACAGGCTCGTCGCCGCCGGAAACGTGAGCGAAGTCTCGGACCTCGACAAGATTTGGCATGAGCTCTTGGCCGGCCGGACTGTGGTGCTGTTCGACGGGTGCCCGACTGGACTCGCCGCCTCGGCGAAGGGCTGGGCCACCCGCTCCGTGGCCGACCCGGGGACCGAGTCGGTCATCCGCGGCTCGCGGGAGGGTTTCACCGAGGACCTCCAGACCAACATCACCCTGCTGCGTCGGCGCTTCCGCGACCCCCGGCTCCACGTCGAGTTTCTTACTCTCGGCCGCCGGACCAGGACCAAGGTAGCCCTGGTCTACCTGGACGGCGTGTCCTCCCCTTCCGTCTTGGCCGAGGCCCGCCGGAGGCTCCGGGGCGTGGACCTCGACTCGGTCCTGGAATCCGGGTACATCGAGCAGTACATCGAAGACGCCCCCTATTCCGTGTTCTCCACCGTGGGCAACAGCGAGAAGCCCGACGTCGTGGCCGCCAAACTCCTCGAGGGGCGCGTGGCCATCATGGTGGACGGGACCCCGTTCGTCCTCCTCGCGCCCTACCTCTTCATCGAGTCCCTCCAGAGCGCGGAGGACTACTACTCCCGACCGTTCTACGTAACCATGTTGCGCCTGATAAGGGCCATTGCCTTCGTCTTCAGCATCCTGCTCCCCGCACTCTACGTCGCGGTGACCTCCTATCATCAGGAGCTGCTCCCGTCCACCCTCGCCGTCACTCTCGCCGCGACCCGCGAGGGCACCCCGTTCCCCTCCATCGTCGAGGCCTTGGCTATGGGCGTGGTTTTCGAGATCCTCCGGGAGGCCGGCGTGCGCCTGCCACGCCCCATCGGCCAGGCCATCAGCATAGTAGGCGCCCTCGTCATCGGCCAGGCCGCGGTGCAGGCCGGCCTCATCGGCTCGTTGATGGTCATCGTCGTCGCCCTCACGGGCGTGGCAACCTTCGTGGTTCCGGCACAGATCGACGCGGGTATCATCTTCCGCACCGCCTTCACCCTGCTGGCCGGCGTGCTCGGTTTGTACGGCATCGTCCTAGGGCTGCTGTTAAGCACCGCCCACGCCGCGATGCTCTCCTCGTTCGGGACGCCCTACCTCTCGCCGCTCACGCCGTTCTCCGCGCCCGGCCTCCTGGACACGCTCATCAGAGCCCCGCTTTGGGTGATGCGCCGTCGCCCCGCGATGCTCCACCCCGCGGACGAGGTCAGGCGCGGTCGCCGCCCGCGCGCCCCCCGCCCGGGCGGAAGGCCGGGTGGGACGGAGTGAGGACGACCTGAGAAGGAGGCCGCCCCGGTCTTCCACCGGCGGATGGGCGATGCCGGGGGCCGCCCGGGCGGGCGTGGTCAGGGCGGCCGCCCTCGCGCTCGCGGTGGTCCTGGCCACGACCCTGCTCGCGGGCTGCTGGGACCGGCGCGAGATCGACCGCCTAGCCATTGTCGTCGGCGTCGGCCTCGACCGCCAGCCGGACGGGAGCCTCCTCTTGGTCACCCAGATTGTCAAGCCCGCTGCGGTCAAGGCCGAGGGGGCGGCCGGGATGGGCAGCCCCCGCGCGGTGAGCCTGGTCAGCAGCACGGGGACCAGCGTCGCCGCCGCCGCCCGGGCTCTCACCCAGGTGGCCGGCCGGAGGCCGTTCTGGGGGCACGCCAGGATCCTCGTGGTGGGCGAGGACCTGGCCAGGGCGGGACTGGCCGACGTCATGGACTGGTTCTTCCGGGAACGCGAGCCGCGCCCACATACCAGGCTCCTCGTGGCGCGCGGCCGTGCGGCCGACCTCATGGCCGCCGAGAGCGACCTCGAGAAGCTGCCGGCCATAGCCCTAGACAACGTGCTCGAACTGCAGTTGACCACGACCCTGGCCCCGGATATGACCCTGCACCGGTTCCTCCGTAATCTCACCACCCCCGGCAAGGACCCGCTCGTGGCGGCGGTCGCCATCGTGTCCAAGACCGCTCAGGCAGGCTTGCCGGGGATGGAGACCCGACCTCCCGAGACCCAGGAGCCGGCTACCGAGAAGGAGGGGGAGCCACGTCGCTTCGACGTGAGGGGCAGCGCGGTTTTCAAGGACGACAGGCTGGTCGGCTGGATGGACGCAGAGGAGACCCGGGCCACCCTATGGCTGGCCGGCTCGGGCGGAAGGGCGACAGTCGTCATCCCCGGACCCCCCGGCTCCGGGCGCAACTCGACCGTGGAGGTTCTTGGGACCAACTCGAAGGTCAAGGCCGACGAGGAAGGGGGGCGCCTGGTCTTCACGGTGAGCCTGGAGTGCCGCGCCGCCCTGGCCGAGCAGCCTCGGGGACCGGAGACAACCCTCCGCGCCACCCTCGAGGACGTGGAGAGGAAGCTCGAGAGCGTCCTGGCCGCCGACATCATCGCGGCCTTCCGCACGGCGCAATCCCTTGGGGCGGACCCTTTCGGCCTGGGCTTCGTGCTCTACACCCGCCAACCCAAGCTGTGGAAGGGCTACGAGGACTCCTGGTCCGACGCCCTCGGCTCAGCCGAAATTCGCGTTTCCGTCAAGGCCCGCATCGTGCGCACCGGCCTTTCGCTGAAGGCCCCCCAGTGAACCCGCCCTCCGCGGGCATGAAAGGGCTTGTCCGGCATACCCATCGGCCCCAGGAGGCTGGGCGGCGTGGGCTAACAGCCTATTGACTTCTGTCTATGTCCTCTGTATATTGGTTGTGGTTATATACATGTCCGTATCAGTCCAATCTAAGGAGGAAACAGTATGTCTCTGGAAGTGGATAGGCTGACGGGTCTGGGCAGCCTGCGGGCACTGGAGGACAACCTGTCCGACCTACTGACCGGTAACAGTACGGTGTCACTGGCCGTACTGGACCTGGACAACTTCATGGAGATCAACGACGAGTTTGGGACGGAGACCGGCGACCATGTCCTGAAGACCCTGGCGGGACTGCTGAGCGAAGAGGCAGGCGACGCCACCTATCGCATCTCGGGCGACGAGTTTGCCATCGTCATGCCCGACCTGACCCTCGAACAAGCCTTCCTCCGCATGGAGGCGCTGCGCGCCAACGTGGAGGCAGCCGCGGACCGGTTCGGACTGCCCAAGGGGCGGGGGGTCACCGTCACCGTCGGCGTGGCCCAGTTTCCCCGTGACGCCGACGACGGGCGGACCCTCCTCCAGGCGGCCACGGCCGCGATGGCGTCAGCCAAGGAAAAGCGGAAGAACCACGTAGCGCTACCCATGAACGAGGAGATGGTTATGAAATCCTGCTATTACCCGGCCCCCAGCCTGCGCAAGCTGAAGACCCTGGCCGAGCGGGTGAGTCGCTCGGAGTCACGACTCCTCCGGGAGGCTCTCGACGACCTCCTGCGCAAGTACGACCGGATCGGGTAGAGCTTCAACCTACCACTCCGCCAGAGGCGGGCGACCATCACGGAGGGCAGACCCTTAGGCGCGCCGGACGCGCCGGCCTGGTTCTCCTGGTCGGTGCGACGGCAGCCTATCTCTTCTCCCGCCTCCACGTTACGACCGGCGTTGAACAACCAACGGGCACAATCGGGTACCCCGGTGCCGTGGGCACGGCAGGTGGCCCGTACGGCGAGAGGAACTTGACGGGAGGGGTATGGAGGCTGACCGGTTCCGGCCCCGCCGACTCAAGCAAACGTGGACAAGACGTCGCACGCCTGCCGGCGGCGGGGCCGGGTCCTTTGCCGTTGGTCGGGCCCTCGAACACTGCGTTTCGCGAGCCCTCGAACACCCTACCCCTATCTGGTGCGGCCCCTGATCACGCGGCCTAGGCCCCAGGCGAACACGAAAACCAGGGCCGAGCCGACCAGACCGGCGGCCGCCGTGGCCGCGGCCTCACTCGACAGGCCGGGGAAGACGTAATCGGGAATCGGCGCGCTCAGGGTCTGGGTCGCCGCGTGGTCGAAGCCGGTCTCTTCGGCGACGTACTCAAGGCCGTCCGGGTGAGTCGAGGCGAGCAACGACACAAATCCGCTTACGACCATCACGATGGCGAGTCCAACCAGGAGTTCCTTCTTCAACACTAGTCGCCCCCCCTCGCGGTCGCCAGCTCCCGGCCGAGACCGCCCAACCTGAGGCCGGGACGGACCCGGTCGACGTAGGCTACCACGGCCACAGTGATCAGGGCCTCACCCAGGCCGATGATAGCGTGCCAGCCAAGCATGGGCGGAAGCACGGTCGCCAGCGGAGCCATACCGCTCAGGGCCAGTTCGACCGAACAGGCCAGTGCGGCGGCGACAACGGAGACCCAGGCGGCCAGGCCGACGGCGGTGGACTCGCCGAGCTTCCGGCGCAACCAGTTGTAGACGACCCAGCCAGCGAAGGTGGCGATGAAGGCCATGTTGACGAGGTTGGCGCCCAAGGCCGTCAGGCCGCCGTCCCCAAAAACCAGGCACTGGATCACGAGAACGGTGACCATAGCCAGGGCTCCGGTCCAGGGTCCAAGGGTGACGGCGGCGAGGACCCCGCCGATGAGGTGTCCGGAAGTCCCCGCGCCCACGGGGAAGTTGATCATCTGGGCGGCGAAGATGAAAGCCGCCACCAGACCGACGAGAGGCACCCGCCTCTCCTCAAGCTCAGTCCGGGCTTTGACTAGAGAATAGCTGACCAGACCCGTGCCGGCGGCAGCCGTCCCGACCCAGGTCTTGACGTCCAGGAAGCCATCCGGTATGTGCACTGCACTACCTCCTTCCGCGTCTTACCGAGCTTACGATGTGCGGGTGCGTCGCGTGCGCGACGTGCAGGTGGGTCGCGTTCGAGCTTGTCCCCCTTTCTCGGCCTGCCGCGGGGCGATCCACCTTGGGGGCCGGAGGCCCGCCGCCGCCACGAGGCCGGGGCTCAGCAGGGTCTCCGGACCCCCGGCGGCGACCAGTCGCCCGCGGTTTAGAAGAACGACGGTGTCGGCCCAACTCGCGGCAAGCTCCATGTCGTGTGTGGCAATCACGAGGGTAACTCCCTCGCGGCTGAGCTCGTCCAGGACGTCCAGGAGGGCCTCCGCGGCCAGGGGGTCGAGGTTGGCCGTGGGCTCGTCGAGGACCATGACCCGAGGCTTCATGGCCAGGACCCCGGCGATGGCCACGCGCTTTCTCTGCCCGTAGCTCAAACGGTCGGGAGGCCGGTCGGCCATCGAGTCCCAATCGAGCCCGACCTTGGCCAGCGACTCCCGAGCGGCGGAAAGGGCCTCGGCGGCGGAGAGCCCGAGGTTAAGGGGGCCGAAGCAGATGTCCTCGGCCACGGTCGGTGAGAAGACCTGGTCGTCGGGGTCCTGGAAGACCATCCCCACCACCTGCCGCGCCCAGCGCTCGTTGTGGCGTCCGAGAACCTCGCCCAGAACGGTGACCTGACCCGATGAGGGCCGGGTCAGGCCGTTCAGGAGCAGGGCCAGGGTGCTCTTCCCGGCGCCGTTGGGTCCGGCGATGACCGCCCGCCCGCCGGACCTGACGGAGAAGGTGATGTCGCTCAGGGCCGCTGTCCCGTCCGGGTAGCGGAAGCTGACCTGATCCAGCGCGAGAGCGACGGGGAGGCGGCTCATCGGGCCTTCCCCCAAAGCCACAAGGCGACCATGAGCGCGGCCGGAGTCAGGGAGACGAGTAGCCAGAGGGCCGTGGCGGCGGCCTGGCCCTCGGGGCCCCAGCCCTCGGGGTTAGGCCCTTGGCTGGGCGAACGGGCATCTCTCCGGGACGAACGCAAACCGCCGGGAGTCCGGGCCATCATGGCCAGGTAGACGCGCTCCGAGCGGTCGAGAGCTCTCAGGAACAGCGCCCCCAATAGCTCTCCGTAGGCCCGGGCCGCCCCGGGTCGCCAGACGGCCTTTGGACGGAAGCCGCGGGCCGCCCGCGCCCTCGTCAGCCGGGCGGCCTCCTCCCTAAGCACGACGGTGTAGCGGAGAGTGAGGTCAACGATGGTCAGGATAGAGGAGGGAAAGCCAAGGCTCTCCGCCCCGGCGAAGAGGCGGGCCCGCTCCGTGGTCAGGGTCAGGAGGGCGACCGAGACCACCGCGCCGGTCAGCCGCAGGCCCGTGACCAGAGCCTGGTGAAGGCCACCGTGTCCGGCCAGTGAGAGGGCGATAGCGGCGACGACGGCAAAGGGCAGGGCGAGAAGGACGCGTCCCGCCAGCCGCGAGGGAGACAGCCGGGCGACACCCACCGCAACGGCCAGCGTCAGCGCAAGGCCCCAGCCAAGGGCGACCGGGCTGTCGTTGGTGACGAAGACCACGACGAGGAGCAACGTTCCGAGCCACTTGACGCGCGGGTCGGCGAGGGACAGCGGGCCGGCGGGCATGGTCATGCTTCGGCCCTCCTTGCTGGCGGGGTGGGGGCGGGGGTAGTAACACTCCGTGCCCCATGCGTAACACCGCCACGGGAGGTATACGCCGCGCCCCAGCTCTATCCTGCCAGGCGCCAGAGCGTTATCAGGCACTCGATGCCGCAGGGTGGGGTGGGCGCCACTTCACGCGCGGGCTACCTCCGGGCGTACACTACGCCGCTTGGGCAGGCGCATTCCGCTGGCAGGCGCCTTTCGGGCCGCCGCTTCCCGGCGGGAGCGGCGTTTCCCTCCCCCGAAGGCTACCACGGGCCACCGACAGCAGAGGACGGTCGGTGGCCGGCGGGGTGCCACGAGGGGTGGGACGAGTGTGGGGGGCTACCGATGCGAAACGGTCAGAAACGTAGGAGGCGGAACGCGCTCGGCAACACTCAGCTTCCCCGCCTACTTCCCGGTCTTCCGCATGACCTCTGAAAGCGAGTAAAGTATCTCGCCCAGAAAAAGTATCACCCCCCCCCCCCCCCCCC
>DYFB01000065.1 GCA_020725405.1 Symbiobacterium sp.
CTTGGTGTGGTAGCACTTGGCCAGGGGCACCACGGCGGGGGCGATGCACTGGACGTCGACGATCATGCCGTCGAGGGCCCCGGTGAGTATGGCCATCTCCTGCGAGGCCTGGTTGGCCGCGAGGTAGACGCCGTCGCGCATCAGAAGCTCGTTCCCGGTGCAGCAGATGCCGACCACGTTGACGCCCTTGGCCCCGACCGCCTTGGCCTCGTCCGCCAGGAGCTGGGCCGCGTCGACGACGAGCGAGCTCAAGGTCGGGTTGTGGCCGTGCATGGCGATGTTGACGTAGGCGGGATCGATAACCCCCAGGTTAGCCTGGGAGACCACCGGGCCGGGAGTGCCGAAGAGGATGTCGGATATGTCGGTGGCGAGATGCATCCCGGTATAGTCGGCGAGGGCGGTCTTCAGGGCCCCGAAGATGATGTTGACCGGGTCGGCGTCCATGCCCATGGCCGTCTGGTGGAGGATCTCGACGACCTGGCGGTCGATGCTCGACGGGGCGATGTTGCAGTGGGTGAACTTCGCCTTCCGGCCCTCGGTGATGGTCGACCACAGGAAGGTGCAGGGCTCGTCCGTGTAGCGGCCGAAGTCGGCCAGGGCCGCCAGGGCCACTTCCTTGGCGAGCTCGCTGTCCTCTCTGCCTTCGACCTCGAGGCCGATCATCTTGGCCACCCGCCGCAGCTTGGCGGGGTCGGCGATGGTGTAATCGCCGGCGTGCCCTTCGGCCACGTGGAGCAGAGTCAGGGCCTGGTGCCGCCCGTGGTCGGAGTGGCAGGAGGCGCCGCCAGCGGCCATCCGGGCGATGTTGCGGGCGACGATGGTGTAGTCGGTGGCCCCGCAGATACCGCGCTGCTCGCCGGGCTTCTTCGGGTTTATCCGGCACGGGCCCTGGATGCAGATGCGGCAGCACAGACCGGCCAGCCCGAAGGCGCACTGCGGCGTCTGCTGCTGGTACCGGTCAAAGGCCGTCTCCACGCCACATTCCCGGCAGCGGCCGAGGATCTCCAGCGTCGCGGGGTCGCACGTCCGCGGAGCGCCCCCGGCGCCCTTGCCCTTGGCGGGGAGGGTCTTCGTTTCCTCGGACATCATCTGACCTCCTTACGTAGTAATGGGCCGCCGCCCGGGTCGCCCCCCCCGGTGTCGCGGTCACCGCGCGGGGGCTCAGGCCTCCGGGCCGCCGGCCAGTCCGGCTAGTGTCGGGTACAGGTCTTCTAGACTCCTGCGCAGCGCGCCGCGGAGAACGCCGAGAGCCGGCTCCGGGCCGGATGGTCCGGCCACGGCCGGCTCGAGGGCCGCCTCGGCCACGGTCTCGTCGTAGGGGACGACGCCGACCAGGTCATGGCCGAAGGTCTCGGCCAGGAAGCGTCGCTCGCGCTCTGAGCGGACCTTGTTGCCCAGGACGCGCACGTTGGGAACGCCCAGGTCCCGGCCCAGCCGGGCTATGGTGCGGGCGCTCTCCGCGCTCACGCAGGTGGGCTCGGTTACGACAAGCAGAAGATCGACTCCGCTGGCCGTGCCCCTCGTCAGGTGCTCGATGCCGGCCCCCATGTCCAGGACGACGAGGTCCTTGTCGCCGAGGACGAGGGAGCTCACCAGAGCCTTCAGGAACGCGTTCTCCCGGCAATAGCACTGCGTCCCAGCCGCCTTCACACCTCCCATCCGGAAGAGCGATACACTGCCGACCTGAACCGCGTGGCGGTCCAGGATGTCTCTGACGTCGGGGTTGGCGACGAAGAAGGCGCCCGTCCCGGTGCGCTCCTCGATGAGGTCCTTGAGCTCGATGATCGGGGTGAGGCGGTCGAGGACATGGGAAGGAAAACCGAGGGTGACACCGAGGTTGGTGTCGGGGTCCGCGTCTACCGCGAAGACGCGGTGGCCCCTCTCGGCGAAGAGCCCGATGAGCGCGGCGGAGATGGTGGTCTTACCCACGCCGCCCTTACCCGCCAGGGCAATCTTCATGGAAACCCCGCCTCGGTCCAGTATGTTGCACGTGAATTCACCGCTTTCCTTTGGTGGAATGTTTCGAATTCACCCGGATTCCTGACACTTACCAGCTAGAGATGGCACTTCAACCTTATTTTCAGGCATATCCCGTCGGGACGCCTTCTCAGGCCGGCGGACTGGCCCTGAGGCGGTCACAGCCTGAGGCCGGCTTGAGCTGGCTGGCCCTGAGGCGGTCACAGCCTGAAGCCGGCTTGAGCTGGCTGGCCCTGAGGCGGTCACAGCCTCAGGAGAGCTCCAGCGTGCCGGGCCGGACGGCCTCCTCGGCCCCGTCCGCCGCCCGTGCGGCGTAAAGGGCCTCGGCCGCGGCCACAACGAGGTCCTCAGTGTCAAGGTAGTCGGAGGCCGAGCGGTCGAAGAGGATCTGACCGGAAGACGGCACCTCGTCGTCGCCCTGCCAGAGGACGAAACAGATGGGGACAAGAGGCAG
Organism: Symbiobacterium sp.; assembly: GCA_020725405.1. Classification (GTDB taxonomy): domain Bacteria; phylum Bacillota; class Sulfobacillia; order UBA995; family UBA9673; genus DYFB01. The sequence continues at coordinate 2,432 of DYFB01000065.1, forward strand.
GACGTCGATGACCGCCGAGGCGTGTCCGAAGTCCGCCCGGCGGCCGCCCAGCCTTTCGGCGGCCCGGACGAGGCGCTCAGGCTCCCGGCTGAACCAGGAGACCATGGGTCGGATGGTCCGATTGGTGAAGGGGGTCACGTAGATGTTCCCGCCCGGGAGCTCGCGGAAGGCTATCCAGTCCCGGTCGCGTGGGGCCCTTTCCCGGCCCGGCTCCGTCGCCGGCGCCCCGGGCGCGACCCCGGACGCAGCCGCGGACCCGGCGGAGCCGGCGGTCCGGGCCGCCTTGCAAAGGTAGTGGAGGATGAGGATGCCGGCCGTCAGGAGGGCCTGGCCCGCCGGCGCCGGCGGCGCCCCGACCGCGGCGGCCAGCGGCTCACCGGGCACGACCTCGCCGCCCGGATAGCCGACCTGGAAGAGGCGGCCGATAAAGGGGAGTTCGAAGGCCGACGCCGCGGGGTCGAAGCGGCACGAGGCCCGGAGGGCGATTCCCTCCGGGTCGGGCGTCTCCGACAGGACACGGCACGCTTCGCGGTAGGCGATGACGTAGTTGCTCCGGGCCAACGGTCTCTCCGTCTCCAGGGGTCGATCTCGCCGCTGGTCTTAATAGCTGTGGCGCAGCTTGCATTATAACACAACGCCCGTCGTCAAGCGGCGCTGTCTCCGACCGCGTCGAGAAGGTCGGCCAGGCGGCGGAGGCCGAGGGTCTCGAGGACCTCCCGTCTGGCCCGCCCGGCGGCGTCAAGCCCGCGGGCCTCGTACCACTCGGCCAGCATGGCCTCCATGTCCGGGACCGATCCGGCGGCCCCACCGTCCTCCAAGGGCTCCATCAGACGGGCCGGCAGGCGGTCGTCCTCCCGACGGAGACCGTAGAGGTTGCCGATGCCTCGCTTGAGGTGCCAGATACGCGCCCCGCACTCGAGCACCTCGTCCATGGTGTAGCCGAACCCCGTGACGGCGTTCAGGGCCGCGAGAAGGTCGCCGGGGGTGTAGATGGTTCCGCCGAGGTGGCAGAGCACGGCCGCCTGGCCGAAGACGCACCCGAAGTCATCGGCCCGCCTCTGCATCAGGCCCTTGCCGGTCGAGACCTGCTGCATCCCGTCGTAGTCGAGACCGACCTCGGGAGCCACGTACCCGGTGATCTCAAGGTTGAACATCATCGAGCCCATGTGGCAGGCCCCGCGGTTGGCCGCAACGTAGGCGATGCCCATCCCGTGGGCGGCCCGGGGGTCGTGGGCCGGGGCCTCGAGGCCCTTCACGGTGGCCAGGAGAGCCTCGGCCTCCGGACGCCCGGTTCCGCGGGCTAGCGCGGCGCTCCCCTCGGCGAGGCGGTCGCCGATGCCGCGCCGGTAGGCCATGTCCTCGATGAGCTCGAGGACTCTCGCCGCGTCACCCCAGGCCCTCTTGAGCTTCTCGCTGCCGGCGAAGCCGTCGAGGAGCCCGGCGTCGGCGGCCTCCAGGGCGAAGCCGAGAGTGCCTCCGGTCGAGATGGTGTCGAGGCCGA
>DYFB01000066.1 GCA_020725405.1 Symbiobacterium sp.
CGCGGGTTCGAGTCCCGTCAGTCACCCCAAAGTTTCTGTTGTTATGTTGAGGCGCTGGGGCGTGGCCAAGTGGTAAGGCAGGGGACTTTGGATCCCCCATCGTTGGTTCGAATCCAGCCGCCCCAGCCAGTTTTGCGTGGGCCATTAGCTCATCCGGTAGAGCGTCCGCCTTTTAAGCGGAGGGTGGAAGGTTCGAGTCCTTCATGGCCCACCAGATCGTTCAAGGCGCGGGCGTGGCGGAACGGCAGACGCGTACGGCTTAGGACCGTATGGGCTGGTCCCGTGGGAGTTCGAGTCTCCCCGCCCGCACCACTCGTCCACGCCTACGTTCCCCTGAACCCCTTGTTCTGGTGCCAGACCGGACCGGCTCAGTCCCGGCCCGGCGAACCGGACCGGGTCGGCCGCCGGCCCGGAATGGGACACCAGGCCGCGAGGGGTTCAAGACTGAAGTGCGGAGTTGTCGAATGAACACACATCCTGGCATGTCCGGACTCACCGTCGAAGTGGAGAAGCTCGAAGGACACAAGGTCAAGCTCGACGTTTCGGTCGAGCCCGAGGAGGTGGCCAGGGCCTACGAACGCGCCTACCGGCGTCTCGCAGCCCGGGTGAGCATCCCGGGGTTCCGGAGGGGAAAGGCGCCCCGGCCGGTCCTCGAACGGCACGTCGGCAGCGAGGCCCTTCGGGAGGAGGCTCTCGACCTCATCCTGGGTAGCTCCTACTCGCAGGCCCTGGATCTCAAGGACCTCGAGCCCATCGACCGGCCCGAGGTGGAGATAGTGAGCTTCGAGGAGGGTGAGCCCTTCGTTTTCCGGGCCACGGTCGAGGTCAAGCCCGAAGTGAGGCTCGGGACCTACAAGGGGCTCGGCCTAACGGTCGAGCCCAGACCGGTGGAGCCGGCCGACATCGAGCGCCAGCTCGACAGCATTCGCGAGCGGTTCGCCGAGCTCGAGCCGGTCGGTCCGGACGCGGCGCTGGAGGACGGGCTCTTCGCCGTGATAGATTTCCGCGGGACCATCGAAGGGGCCGGTTTCCCGGGGGGCGAGAGTCAGGGCGTCCTTGTCCAGCTCGGCGCGGGTCAGCTCGAGGCGGAGTTCGAAGAGGCCCTGAGAGGTGCCAGGGCGGGCGAGACCAAACGGTGCAGCCTCGCTTTCCCCGAGCAGCACCAGAACCCGGCGCTGGCCGGTAAGACGGCCGAGTTCGAGATCACCGTCAAAGAAGTGAAGCGGAAGAAGCTTCCCGAGCTCAGCGACGAACTCGCCCGCGAGGTGGCCGGCGTCGACCTGGCCGCCCTGCGGGAGCGGGTGAGCAAGGGTCTTCAGACCGCGGCCAGGAGAGAGGCCCAGGAGGAGCTGGCCCGGCAGGTCGTCGAGAAAGTCGTGGCCGGGTCGGAGACCGACGTGCCCGAACTCCTCGTGAGCCGCAGGGTGGAGCGGAAGAACCGGGACATCGCCGAGCGCCTGGCGGCCCAGAACCTCACCGTCGACCGCTATCTGGAGATGGTGGGTCTGGACAAGGAGACCTGGGAGCAGGATCTCAGGGCAAGGGCGGAGCACGAGATACGACGAGAGCTCGTCCTCGATGCCATCGCCCGCCGTGAGTCCATACAGGCCACCGACGCCGAGGTCGAGTTCGAGATAGCCCGCCTGGCCGTAAGCCACGGGCAGAGACCGGAAAAGCTCCGGGAGCTCATCCACCGGACTCCCGGCCAGCTGGAGTCGCTCCGCGAGGGGATAATCGCCCAGAAGACGGTTCAGTATTTAGTGAGTGCCAACGGGGGAGTCGGGCCTGAGGAGCAAGGGGCTCGAGCCGGCCTGGGAGTTGAAACCGGCGGCGGGGCCGACGAAACCGGCGGCGGGGCCGACGAAACCGGCGGCGAGGCCGACGAAACCGGCGGCGGGTCCAAGGAAACCGGCGGCGGGTCCAAGGGGGAGGAGAGTAGCTCATGAGCGGGTACCTGATACCCATCGTGGTTGAGCAGACGGCCAAAGGCGAGAGGTCTTACGACATATATTCCCGGCTGCTCAAGGACCGTATCATCTTCATCGGCACGGAGATCGACGACAACGTCGCCAACCTTGTCGTCGCCCAGCTGCTCTTCCTGGAGAGCGACGACCCGGACAAGGACGTCAACCTGTACATCAACTCCCCGGGCGGGTACGCGCACTCGGGTCTGGCCATCTATGATACTATGCAGTACATCAAGCCCGACGTCTCGACCATCTGCGTGGGCATGGCGGCTAGCGCGGCTGCGGTCATTCTCGCCGGCGGCGCGAAGGGTAAGCGCTTTGCCCTTCCCAACAGCCGGGTGATGATCCACCAGCCGGCCGGTTCGGCCCGCGGCCAGGCGACGGACATCGAGATTCACGCGAGGGAGATTCTAAAGACCCGGGAGAAGATGAACGAGATCCTGGCGCGCCACTCCGGGCAGCCCCTGGAGAAGGTGGCCCGGGACACCGAGCGCGACTTCTTCATGTCTCCCGAGGAGGCCAAGGATTACGGCCTGATCGACGCGGTGCTCAACCCGAGGGACCTTCCCCACCGCCCGTGAAGACCGTCCCACGCGGTAGAGGTTTCTGCAGAGGTTTCTGAGCCCGGCTCGGAAGGGGTGACCCATGTTCAAGTTCACGGATGAGAAGGGTCAGCTCAAGTGCTCGTTCTGCGGTAAGGGTCAGGACCAGGTCAAGCGCCTCGTCGCCGGCCCGGGTGTCTACATCTGCGACGAGTGCATCGAGCTCTGCAACGAGATTATCGAGGACGAGTTCAGCGAAGAGCTCGAGCTGGAGCTCAAGGACCTCCCCAAGCCGCGGGAGATCAAGAGCTTCCTCGACGAGTACGTCATCGGGCAGGAGCGGGCCAAGAAGATCCTCTCGGTGGCCGTCTACAATCACTACAAGCGCATCAACATGGGCGGCAAGATAGACGACGTGGAGCTCCAGAAGTCCAACATCGTCATGCTCGGGCCCACCGGCTGCGGGAAGACCCTCCTGGCCCAGACCCTGGCCCGCTTTCTCAACGTTCCCTTCGCCATCGCCGACGCCACCTCCCTGACCGAGGCCGGCTATGTGGGCGAGGACGTCGAGAACATCCTCCTGAAGCTCATCCAGAACGCCGACTACGATATCGAGAAAGCCGAGAAGGGCATCGTCTACATCGACGAGATAGACAAGATCGCCCGGAAGTCGGAGAACCCGTCCATCACCAGGGACGTCTCGGGCGAAGGGGTCCAACAGGCCCTGCTCAAGATCCTGGAGGGGACCGTGGCCAGCGTCCCGCCGCAGGGCGGGCGGAAGCACCCTCACCAGGAGTTCATCCAGATCGACACGACGAACATCCTCTTCATCACGGGCGGTTCGTTCGACGGTATCGACAAGATCATCCAAAACCGGATCGGCAAGAAGGGCCTCGGCTTCGGGGCCGAGATCAAGACCGGGCAGGCCAAGCTGAAGATCGGCGAGACCCTGGCCAAGATCATGCCCGAAGACCTCCTGAAGTTCGGGATGATTCCGGAGTTCGTCGGCCGGGTCCCCATCATCGTCACTCTCGACGCTCTCGACGCCGACGCCCTGATCAAGATCCTCACCGAGCCGAAGAACGCCTTGGTCAAGCAGTACCGGAAGTTCTTCGAGCTCGACGGGGTCGACCTCGAGTTCACCGATGACGCCCTGAAGACAATCGCCGACCAGGCCCTGAAGCGCAACACGGGGGCCCGCGGGTTGAGGGCCATAATGGAGGACATCATGCTCGAGGTGATGTACGACCTGCCGTCACGGGGCGACGTCGTGAAGTGCATCGTCAACCGGGATGTCGTCCTGAAGCAGAGGGATCCCATCCTCGTTCCCGCGGCCGCCGCGAAGGCCGAGGGGAAGGGCAAGGAGGAGACGGCCTAGGCCGTCACCCGGCGGTCCCTCCTACGGATGGTCATCGGAGCCGGCCGCCTCGTACCTGCCGAGCACTCTCACCCGCGGGAGCGGGCTGAGCCCCGGAGCCGGGACCCAGAGAGAGACGCGCTCCTTCGCCTCAAGGGACGGTCCGATCACCGATATCGGGTCGCCTTCCTCCAGGCAGCGGTGCCGGGCTTCCTCGTCGCTCACCCAGCCGACGGGGGCGCCCTCCTCGAGCACCTCCCAGGCGATGATCCGGCCTCCAGAGGCCTCCCGGTCCCCCCGGACAGGCCGGACGCGTCCGAAGCGCTTGGTTCGGGGGACTCGCCGGACGACCGACAGGTGCACGCACCCGTCCGGGCCGAGGGTCACCCCCACGAGGTCGCCGTCCACGAGACCGTGACGGCGGACCGCTTGGGCGGGGACGATAAGCTCGAAGCGGCGTCTGAGCCTGAGGCGTCCGCCGGGTCCGGTATAGGCGAAGGGGAAGGCCGACGGAAAGGCGGGCTCCCCCCGCCGCCGGTCGTCCCGGCGGGGAGGTTCGGGCCTCCCGCTCGCGCGCAGGCCTCGTTCCGGCCCACACCCCCGTGACCTCACGCCTCAGGACACCTGCCTCGAGCCGCGACCCGAGCCCGACCTCGAGCCCTGGTCCGGACCCTTCAGAACATACCCCGCTTAGTCGGACCCTTCAGAAGATACCCCGAGTGTAGCGCACCCCTACCGACAATAGGTGACGGACCCCGGGACAGCGGGCTGGAGGGAGGGTTGAATCGCCCGGGACAGCGGGCTGGAGGGAGGGCGAAGTCGGACGAAAATCAGCCGGCGGGGCCGGCAGGCCGTCCGGCGAGCCGCACGGCGAGTTCGACCGCCTCCTCCGGGGTCTCGGCCGCGACGACGCCCGGGTCGGGCCTGCCCCGGCGCTCTAGACGCCAGGTCGAGAGACCGACGACGGGCCTTCCGGAGTTCAGGGCGAGGCCTATCTCGGACAGGGTCCCGTAGCCGCCGCCAACGGCCACGACGGCGTCGGCCGTCTTAACGATGACCGCGTTCCGGGCGTTGCCCATGCCGGTGGCCACGGCCACGGAGACGAAGGGGTTGGCTTCGGACCGGTCCTCGCCGGGCAGGATGCCCAGAACGGTGCCCCCGAGACGCCGGGCTCCGCGGGAGGCTGCCTCCATGACCCCGGTGCGCCCCCCGCAGACAAGGACAGCCCCCCGGCGGGCGATCTCCTCGCCGACCCGCTCGGCCAGCCGGAGCTCGTCCTCGCCGGCCACGGCCCCCCCGACCACGGCGATGTAGACGGAAGGCCGGTTACCGCCGTCACTCTTCATCTCAGGTCGCCACCTCTCCCGCGTCTTGGCCGCCGGCCCGCTGGGGATAGTCTCCGCACCTGCGTGGGAAGCTACGGGTGCTGCAAGAGAGCCGCCGGCGGTGGACCGCGACAAACTAAAGTGGGGGCTTTCCTCCTTGTTCTTCGGCAACGCTCTCTACCTCATCCAGTTCTTCTTCGCCGTCATCATCGGCCTCTACTTCTGGAACCTCCTGCGCAACCAGCAGGGGAACAAGGTCGCTGTCGAACGCGAATCGCGCAAGGAGATGGAGAAGCTCCAGCGAATGCGCGACCTCTCGCTTACCGAGCCCCTGGCGGAGAAGACCAGGCCGACGTCTTTCGAAGAGATCGTCGGCCAGAAAGAAGGACTCAAGGCCCTGCGGGCCGCCCTCTGCGGTTCCAACCCCCAGCACGTTATCATCTACGGACCTCCGGGGGTCGGCAAGACGGCCGCCGCCCGGCTCATCCTGGAGGAGGCTAAGGCCAACCCCATCTCGCCCTTCAAGGAGCAGGCGAAGTTCGTCGAAATCGACGCCACTACGGCCAGGTTCGACGAACGGGGTATCGCCGATCCCCTCATCGGCTCGGTCCATGATCCCATCTACCAGGGCGCGGGCCCCCTCGGTATGGCCGGGATACCCCAGCCCAAGCCGGGAGCGGTGACCAAGGCTCACGGGGGCATCCTCTTCATCGACGAGATAGGGGAGCTCCACCCCATCCAGATGAACAAGCTCCTGAAGGTCCTCGAGGACCGGAAAGTCTTCCTCGAGAGCGCCTACTATAGCTCGGAGGACACCAACGTCCCGAGGCACATCCACGACATCTTCCAGAACGGTCTTCCGGCCGACTTCCGTCTCGTCGGAGCGACGACCAAGATGCCCCAGGACATTCCCCCGGCCATCCGCTCACGGTGCGTTGAGGTCTTCTTCCGGGCCCTGACTCCCGAGGAGGTCGAACTGATAGCCAAGAACGCCGCCCGCAAGATAGCCTTTGAGCTCGAGCCGCGGGCCGTCGAGGTCATCAAGAAATACGCGACCAACGGCCGGGAGGCGGTGAACATCATCCAGATCGCCGCCGGCATCGCCCAGAACGACCGCCGGCAGAGCATCAGCGTCGAGGACATCGAGTGGGTGGTCTCGAGCGGCCAGTACAGCCCGCGCCCCGAGCGCCGCATGCCCGAGCGGCCTCAGGTGGGGGTCGTCTCGGGCCTGGCCGTCTTCGGCCCCAACCAGGCCATGGTCATCGAGATAGAGGTGGCCACGGTCCGCGTCGGTCGCGGCAAGGGCCAGATCATCGTCACGGGCGTTATCGAGGAGGAGGAGATGGGCGGCTACGCCCACCGGGTCCGCCGGAAGTCGATGGCCAAGGGGTCGGTCGACAACGTGATAACGGTGCTCCGCCGTTACCTCGGCGTCGACCCCCGGGACTACGACATCCACGTCAACTTCCCCGGAGGAGTGCCCGTCGACGGGCCGTCGGCCGGAGTGGCCGTGGCCACGGCCATCTACTCGGCCCTAACCGGTGTGTCCGTCGACAACAAGGTCGCCATGACCGGGGAGCTCTCCATCCGCGGCCAGGTGAAGCCCGTCGGGGGCATTGTGGCCAAGATCGAGGCGGCCCGGTGGGCCGGGGCCGAGCGCATCCTCATCCCCCACGAGAACTGGCAGGAGATGATGAAGGAGGACGGGTCGGCCCACATCATCCCGGTGCGGAACCTCGGCGAGGTTCTGCGCATGGCCCTCCTGACCGACGCGGCGGGGCGAGGAGTGGTCGAGGAGGCCGCCCTCGGGGGCCCGGTCGCGGTAGCGCCTCGTCCGGCGGGTGGGCCCACCGTCGACGCGCCCGCTCGCGAGCGGCGGCGCGACGACCGCGACCTCGGGGAAGGGGATGCGGAGGAGCCCGCCCAGCGACCCGCGGCCGCCGCCACCTTGGCCGGGCCGCCCGGCTCGGCCGGTCCGGGCGCCGGCGGCGGGCCGACCCTCCCGCGCGGTCAGAGCGGTCGGCCTTCGCCTCCCGTCACCCGGAGCTAGATGCCAGACCGCGGAGGAGACCCCCTTGCCCGGCTCGGGCCTGCACTCCGCGGGACCGGTATCAGCCCTTGCGTCTGCTCCTCACGAGCCTGACCAGTCTCTTCCGCAGGGAGTACAGGCCGCTCAACCTGAAGCGTTCCCCCCGGGAGGCCGCCGAGCCAGGCTCGAACCTCTCCCACGACACCAGCCGCTCGAGCGGGAGTCTCGGAGGCGGCTTGGGGCTCTCGTCCGGGTGGCCCAGGGTGATGAGGCCGACTATCTCCAGGTGTTCCGGTACGCCCACGACCTCCCGTATATCAGCCTGACTGAACCCGCCCACCCAGCAGGTGCCGAGACCGAGGGAGTGGGCGGCGAGCATCAGGTTCGCACCGGCGAGAGAGCAGTCCACCGTGAACCACCGGCTGCACCGTGGGTCACCGATGACGGCGATGACGACGGGAGCCGAGGCCAGGTGTCTCCAGCGGAGGAAGAGAACGCGGGCCTTCTCGGCCAGCCGTTGGCGGGTCGCCGGGTCGGTCACCACGATGAAGTGCCAGGGCTGGGAGTTGACCGCGCTCGGGGCCCAGCGGGCGGCCTCGAGGACGTTGAGGATGACCTCCCGCTCCACGGGGTCCGGCCGGTAACGGCGGATACTCCGCCTGGTTCTGGCCAGGTCGAGGAAGTCCGCTTTCCGATCCTTCCCTTCTCCCTCCACGTCGTCCGCCTCCTCTTCGGGTCCGTGCCCGCGGCGGCCGGACGCACCTGTCGCCCGGGTCCGCTGAACGCCGGCGCCCGCAGCCGCCCGGAGGCCCGCGGCCGCCGGACCCACACGCCGAACGGGCCGGCGGAGGCTGTGCTGGGGCCGCGGCCGTGCTCCAGCCACGAATTACCGCCCGCCGGCGGCAGGGCTCTCTAGCTGTGGACCAAGGAATTGGCCCTTTCCGGGACGAATAACATACACTGACCTGAAAGGCCATCCTGACTGGTCTTTTCCATGTTCGATGATCGCTACATTTGCTCTTCAGCCCGCCGACCCTGCAAGCCAGACCTGGAGAGGGAGGTCCAGATGAAGCGTCCCGGGCTTAGCCCCGTAACCCGCGAGCTGCCGCTGCTGCCTCTTCGGGGTATGCTGGTCTTCCCGCACATGACCGTCCACCTTGAGGTCGGTCGGGAGAAGTCGCTCTGCGCCGTGAACGAAGCCATGATCAGGGACAGGCTCATCCTCCTCTCGGGCCAGAAGGACACGGCGGTCGAGAACCCGGAGCCTCAGGACATCTACGAGATGGGCACTCTGGCCGAGGTCAAGCAGCTCGTCAAGCTGCCGAGCGGGACCTACCGCGTCCTCGTCGGCGGCGTGGCGCGCTCCCGCATCCAGCAGTATCTCCGGGTCGAGCCATTCCTGCGGGTGAGAGCCGAGGAGCTCCCCGAGGACGACGAGACGACCCCGGAGATAGAGGCCCTGATGCGCACGGTCAGCCAGCAGTTCGACCGGTTTGTCAAGACCAGCCGGAGGTTCCCGGCCGAGACGCTGGTCTCGGTCTCGGACATCCCCGACCCCGGCCGCTTCACCGACACGGTGGCCGCCCAGCTCCACCTGGTGCTCAAGATGGAAGACAAGCAGGCCATCCTCGAGAGGGAGGATGTCCGGGAGCGGCTCATCCTGGTCGGCGAGCTTCTGAGCCGGGAGATAGAGATTGTCGAGCTGGAGCGCAAGATAGGCCTCCGCGTCCGCAAGCAGATGGAGAAGACCCAGAAGGAGTACTACCTGCGCGAGCAGCTCAAGGCCATCCACCAGGAACTCGGGGACAAGGAGGACCGCGCCTCCGAGGTCGAGGAGTACCGGGAGAAGCTGAAGTCCCTTACTCTCCCGGACGCCGTCCGGGAAAAGGCCGAAAAGGAGATCGACCGCCTCGAGAAGATGCCTCCGATGGCCGCCGAGGCCGTCGTGGTCCGGACCTACCTCGACTGGATTCTGGCCCTGCCCTGGTCGGTCGAGACCACCGACCGCATTGATATCAGCGTCGCCGAGCAGGTCCTCGACGAGGACCACTACGGGTTGAAGAAGCCGAAGGAGCGCATCCTCGAGTACCTGGCGATACGGAAGCTCGCGCAGAACATGCGCGGGCCCATCCTCTGCCTCGTGGGGCCGCCGGGCACGGGCAAGACCTCCCTGGCCAAATCGGTGGCGAGAGCCCTCGAGCGCAACTTCGTCCGCATCTCCCTGGGCGGCGTCCGGGACGAGGCCGAGATCCGGGGTCACCGGCGGACCTACGTCGGAGCCCTCCCGGGGCGGATAATCCACGGCATGCGGCAGGCCGGCTCCAAGAACCCCGTGTTCCTGATGGACGAGGTGGATAAGCTGACCTCGGACTTCCGGGGCGATCCGGCTGCGGCCCTGCTTGAAGTGCTGGACCCCGAGCAGAACCACGCCTTCAGCGACCACTATCTCGAGCTGCCCTTCGACCTATCGAAGGTACTCTTCATCACCACGGCCAACACGACCTACACCATCCAGCGCGCCCTGCTCGACCGGATGGAGGTCATCCATCTCTCGGGGTACACCGAGGAGGAGAAGGTCCACATCGCCCGCGGCCACCTCATGAAGAAGGTCGTCGCCGAGCACGGCCTTGGGGCGGGCGACATCGACCTCTCGGAGAACGGCCTGAGACGCATCATCCAGCAGTACACCCGCGAGGCCGGCGTCCGGAACCTCGAGCGTGAGATATCGACCATCGCCCGCAAGGTGGCCCGGGAGATCGTCGAGGGCCGTAAGCCGCCGGTCAAGATATCGGCCCAGAACCTGCACCACTACCTCGGAGCTCCCCGGTTCCGGTGCGGGACGGCCGAGGCAAAGGACCAGGTGGGCGTGGCCACCGGCGTGGCCGTGACCGACGCCGGCGGGGACGTCATGCCGATAGAG
>DYFB01000007.1 GCA_020725405.1 Symbiobacterium sp.
GCGGGAAGTTCATCCAGATGGAGGACGAGATAGCCAGCATGGCGGCGGTCATCGGGGCCTCCCTGGCCGGGGTGAAGGCGATGACGGCGACCTCCGGTCCCGGGTTCTCGCTGAAGCAGGAGAACATAGGCTACGCGGCCATGGCCGAGGTCCCGTGCTTCATCGCCCAGGTCCAGCGGGCCGGTCCCAGCACCGGTCTCCCCACGTCCCCCGCCCAGGGGGACGTCATGCAGGCCCGCTGGGGGACCCACGGTGACCACCCCGCCCTCGTCATGTGCCCCTCGTCCGTTCGCGAGGTCTACGACCTGACCATTGAGTGCGTCAACTGGTCGGAAGTCCTCCGCATCCCGGTCATCCTACTCATGGACGAGGTCGTGGCCCACATGCGGGAGAACATCCGCCTCCCGGACGACGAGGAGGTGGTCGTGGTCGAGCGGTCGCGGCCCTCGGTCGGGCCGGGAGACCCGTCCTTCCTTCCCTACCGCCCCGGTCCGGACGACGTCCCGGCCCTCCCGCGGTTCGGCGACGGCTACCGCTTCCACGTCACCGGCCTTCACCACGATGAGCGCGGCTACCCCATCCACGAGGGGCCCAAGGCCGGAGAGCTCGTCGAGCGCCTGGTCCGGAAGGTCGAGCGCCGCCGCTCGGAGCTCGCTCGCGTAGAGTGGGTGAGGGGGGACTACCGGGGACCGCACCCGCCCGAAGGGGCCCCGGCGGCGGGACCGGCGACGATCGTCGTCGCCTACGGGGCGACGGCCAGGAGCGCCGAGGCGGCGTGCCGCCTGGCTGCGGCCGAGGGTCGAGAGGTCGGCCTTCTCCGGCTGGTGGGGCTCTGGCCCTTCCCGGACGAGGCCTGCCTGGAGGCGGCGAGGCTGGCCGGCCCGGACGGCGAGATACTGGTGGTCGAGATGAACCTGGGTCAGGTCTCCCGGGAAGTCGCCCGCGCCGTCGGCGGGCGGGCCCGCGTCCGGCACTACGGCCGGGTGGACGGGGAGCTCATCAACCCCATGGAGATAGCGAGAGAGATGACGCGGGAAGGGAGGCCTGCCTAGTGCCCGGCACTCCCTCAGGTTCCGAGGACATCCTGTCCCTCGTCCGGGTCGATCGCTTCCCGCACCTCTGGTGCGCCGGCTGCGGCCACGGCATCGTTCTCGGAGCTCTGGTCAGGGCTATCGTCGACCGGCGCCTCGACCCGGCGAGCCTGGTGGTCGTCGCCGGTATCGGCTGCGCCGCCCGCGCGGCCGGCTACCTCAAACTCGACGGGGTCCACGCGACCCACGGTCGGGCCATCGCCTTCGCCACCGGCATCAAGCTCGCCCGGCCGGAGCTCAAGGTCATCGTCATCACCGGCGACGGGGACCTCGCGGCCATCGGCGGGAATCACTTCATCCACGCGGCCCGGCGGAACATCGGTCTCACTGTCGTCTGCTTCAACAACTCCATCTACGGGATGACCAGCGGCCAGTACTCCCCGATGACCCCCCGGGCGGCCAGGGCCACGACCGCGCCTTACGGGCACATCGAGAAGCCGTTCGACCTCTGCGAGCTGGCTGCGGCCTGCGGCGCCACGTACGTGGCTCGAGGCGGGGCCTACAACCCGGCCCGGCTCACCGGCTACATCGCTTCAGGTCTCGACCACCGCGGCTTCGCCTTTATCGAGGCCGTGAGCCAGTGTCCGACCTACTTCGGCCGCCGGAACCGGCTCGCCCGGGGCATCGACCTCCTGAAGTGGCAGAAGGAGGCGGCGCTGCCCCTCGAGCGGGCGGCGTCCCTGTCGCCCGAGGAGAGAGAGGGCCGCTTCACGGTGGGGGTTTTCCGGGACGTGGACGAGCCCGAGTACACCGAAGCCTACGACGGCGTCATCGCCCTGGCCGGAAAGAAAGGGGCTGAGGCTGGTCCATGAACGAGGGGATCGGCATCCGGCTCAGCGGCCGGGGAGGGCAGGGGATAATCCTGGCGGGGATACTCCTCGCCGAGGCGGCCCTGCGCGACGGGCTCAACGTCGTTCAGACCCAGGTCTACGGTCCCGAGTCCCGGGGCGGAGCCAGCAAGGCCGAGGTCATCGTCAGCCGGGGGCCCATCAGCTATCCCAAGGTCGTCCGTCCCGACGTTCTCCTGGTCATGAGCCAGGCGGCCGTCGACCGCTACGCCGGAACCCTGAAGGAAGAAGGCCTCCTTGTGGTTGACACGACCTACGTGCACAGCGTTCCGGCCGTCAAGGGCCGGGTCGTGGAGCGGCCCATAAGCGGGGTCGCCCGGGACCGGCTCGGGCGGGAGATCGTCGCCTCGACCGTCGCGGCCGGTCTTCTCGTCGGCCTGACCGGCGTGGTGGGGGTCGAATCGCTTCGCGACGCCGTCAAGGCGCGGGTGCCCGGGGGGACACTGGACCTGAACCTGAAGGCTCTGGAGGCAGGGTTTGAACTGGCCGAAACATCCGGCCGGTCTGGTTCGTAATAGTTCTTGTGAGCACTAAATCGTACTACTAATTGGAGGGACGTTGGTTGGCTCAGGAGACTCTCAACCCGTTCTTGATCGCCCAGGAGCAGATCCGGGGGGCTGTGACCGAGCTGGGGCTGCCCGACGCGGTCTACGAGATCCTCAAACAGCCCCTCAGGGTCCTCGAGGTCAGCATCCCGGTCGTCATGGACGACGGGCGCGTCCGGGTCTTCACCGGCTTCCGGTCCCAGCACAACGACGCCCTGGGGCCGACCAAGGGCGGTCTCCGCTTTTTCACCGAGGTGTCGGCGGACGAGGTCAAGGCTCTCTCGATGTGGATGACCTTCAAGTGCGCCGTTCTCGGGCTCCCGTACGGCGGGGGCAAGGGCGCCATCATCTGCAATCCCAAGGAGCTCTCCACCCGCGAGCTCGAGCGTCTGAGCCGGGGCTACATCCGGAACGTCTCGCAGATCGTCGGACCGGAGAAGGACATCCCGGCGCCCGACGTCTACACCAACCCCCAGATCATGGCCTGGATGGTCGACGAGTTCAGCCGGATGCGCGAGCGGAACTCCTTCGGTCTCATGACCGGTAAGCCCCTCATCCTCGGCGGCTCGGCCGGCCGGAGCGAGGCGACGGGACGCGGCTGCGTGGTCACCGTCCAGGAGGCCTGCCGGCGGCTCGGTATCGACGTCACCCAGGCCAGGGTCGTGGTCGAGGGCTACGGGAACGCCGGCTCGGTGGCCGCCCGCCTCATGCACGAGCTCGGGGCGAAGATTATCGCGGTCAACGACTCGAGCGGCGGCATCTACAGCCCGGACGGGTTCGATCCGAACGCCGTGCTGGCGCACAAGGTGAAGACGGGCTCGGTCGCCGGATTCCCGGGGACCCAGCCCATCGGGAACGAAGACCTTCTCCAGCTCGAGTGCGAGGTGCTCATCCCGGCCGCCCTCGAGAACCAGATAACGGCCAAAGTGGCTGGCGGGGTCCGGGCGGCCATCATCGGCGAGGCCGCCAACGGTCCGACCACCCTCGAGGCTGACGCCATTCTCCACAAGAGGGGCGTCTTCGTCATCCCGGACATCCTCGCCAGCGCCGGTGGGGTGACAGTCTCCTACTTCGAGTGGGTCCAGAACACCATGAACTACTACTGGTCGGAGGAAGAGGTCAACGAGAAGCTCGGCGTCATGATGCGCCGCTCCTTCGCGGCGGTCTACGACATGCACAAGACCAGGAACGTCACCATGCGGCGCGCGGCCTTCATGGTCGCCGTCAGCCGGGTGGCCGAGGCCATGAAGGTCAGGGGCTGGCTCGACTAGCCGGCCCTCTGTCCCGAGGACGGCCGAGAGGCCGAGAGACCGGAGGACGGCCGAGAGAACCGAGAGAAGAGTAAAGAGACGAAGAGAGAAGACGACGGGGAGCGGGGCCGGGGCCGGAGGGCCGCAGCCCCGCTCGCGCTCCTGACGGGAACCCGGCCGCTGGAAGGGTGGCCATACGGAGGGTAGTTCTGGTTCGGGCGCAAGGGTGACGGCCGGTGCGCGTCGAATTGGCAGGGCTATGTGCTGTGCGGCCCGCCGTCCGCCGCCGTGAGGCGCGGGCGGCCGACGGAGGTGGACCCCGAATGGTTGGCGAGGCCGGGCGGGGCCCGGCGGAGAGCCGGGAGAAGGGCCGGGAGAAGGGCCCGACGGAAGGCCGGGACAAGGGGAAGACGGACTCCCTCACCGAGCAGCGCCGGAAGTGGGAGGCCGAGACCCTGGGGAGGGTCCTCGGCCGGTTCCCCGAGCGGGAGGAGCGCTTCGAGAGCCTCTCCGGGCTCGAGGTCGGACGGCTGTACACGCCCGAGGACCTCGAGGCCCACGACTACCTCCGGGACCTCGGCTTCCCCGGGGAGTTCCCCTTCACCCGCGGTGTCCAGCCGACGATGTACCGGGGACGCCTGTGGACGATGCGCCAGTACGCTGGCTTCGGCTCGGCGGCCGAGACCAACCGGCGGTTCAAGTACCTCCTGGAGCAGGGACAGAGCGGACTCTCCGTCGCCTTCGACCTCCCGACGCAGGTGGGCTACGACAGCGACGACCCGATGGCCGAGGGCGAGGTCGGGCGGGTCGGGGTCGCCGTGGATAGCCTGGCCGACATGGAGACCCTCTTCGACGGCATCCCGCTCGACGAGGTCTCGACCTCGATGACCATCAACGCCCCCGCCGCGGTGCTCCTGGCCATGTACGTCGCCCTGGCCGAGAGGCAGGGGGCCCCGCTCGACAAGCTCGCCGGGACGGTCCAGAACGACATCCTCAAGGAGTACGTCGCCCGGGGCGCCTACATCTTCCCGCCGGAGCCTTCGATGCGCCTGGTGACCGACCTCTTCGCCTACTGCGCTCGGGAGCTCCCGGCCTGGAACTCCATCAGCATCAGCGGCTACCACATCCGGGAGGCCGGGGCCACGGCGGTCCAGGAGGTCGCCTTCACCCTGGCTAACGGTGTGGCCTACGTCGAGGCGGCGGTGCGGGCCGGTCTCGACGTGGACGTCTTCGGCCCGCGGCTGTCCTTCTTCTTGGGCAGCCATATCGACTTCCTCGAGGAGGTCGCCAAGTTCCGCGCGGCACGGCGCCTCTGGGCCCGGCTGATGCGCGACCGGCTCGGGGCCCGGGACCCGCGCTCGTGGATGCTCCGGTTCCACACCCAGACGGCCGGGTCGAGCCTGACCGCTCAGCAGCCGCTCAACAATGTCGTCCGAACCACGCTCGAGGCCCTGGCGGCCGTGCTCGGCGGGACGCAGTCGCTGCATACGAACTCCTTCGACGAGGCTCTCGCTCTCCCGAGCGAGGAGTCGGTCATGGTCGCCCTGCGGACCCAGCAGATCCTGGCCTATGAGAGCGGGGTGGCCGATTCGGTCGACCCGCTCGGCGGGTCCTACCTCATCGAGAGCCTCACCGACCGCATCGAGGCCGAGGCCCGGAAGTACATCGAGGAGATAGACCGCCTGGGCGGGGCCGTGGCCGCCATCGAGAAGGGCTTCATGCAGAGGGAGATAGAGGAGAGCGCCTACCGCTACCAGCGCATGGTCGAGGACGGCCGGCGGACCGTGGTCGGCGTGAACAAGTTCACGACCCGCCAGGAGAGAACCCCGCCCCTTCTCGAGGTCGACCCGGAGGTCGGGCGGAGGCAGAGAGAGGCTCTCGCCGAGGTGAAGCGCAGGCGCGACCGCAGGGCCGTGGCCGCGAGGCTGGAGGCCCTTCGCGAGGCCGCCCGGACCCCGGGGGAGCCCCTCATGCCCCTCATCCTCGACGCCGTTCGGGAGTACGCCACCCTCGGGGAGATCTGCGGCGTGCTGCGAGAGGTCTTCGGGGAGTACGAGCCCGCGGGCGGGCTCTGAATCTGCCGGTCCGGGCGGGCCGCGCGAACGAGCGGCGCGGGGTCCGGGCCCTGGTCAGGAGGTGTCGGGCGTGTCCGTGCCAAGGCCGGCTCCGGCGGGAGTCAAGGGGGCTCCGGGGGAAGCCGGACCCACTCCGGGGGGGAAGAGAGCCATCCGCGTGCTCGTGGCCAAGCCCGGCCTCGATGGGCATGACCGGGGGGCCAAGGTGGTCGCCCGCGCCCTCCGGGACGCCGGGATGGAGGTCATCTACACGGGGCTCCGCCAGACCCCGGCTCGGATAGCCGAGGCCGCGCTTGACGAGGATGTCGATGTGGTCGGTCTGAGCTCGCTCTCGGGGGGCCACCGCTTCCTCTTCCCGAGGGTCGTGGAAGAGCTCCGGAAGCGGGGTCTTGACGAGGTCATCGTCATCGGCGGGGGCATCATCCCGGCGGCCGACACCCAGGCCCTGAAGGCGGCCGGGGTCAGGGCGGTCTTCGGTCCCGGCTCGACGGCCTCGGAGATCGTCGAGTTCATCCGGGCGGCCGTCGCCGGACGCGACCGCGACGTCGTGGAGCCGGGCGACCAGGGGAAAGGTAGGGAAGAGGGGACATGACCAAGCTCGACCATATCGGCGTGGCCGTGCGCGACCTCGAGGCCGCGCTCCGGTTCTACACCGAGGTCCTGGGGCTCACCGGGGCCGGAAGGGAGACGCTGCCGGAGAGGAGCCTCGAGATAGCCTTCATCCCTGTCGGAGACACCAAGGTGGAGCTGCTGCGCCCGACCGGGCCGGAGAGCGCCGTGGCCAAGTTCCTGGAGACCCGCGGCGAGGGTCTCCATCATCTGGCCTTCACCGTGAGTGACGTCGAGGCGTCCCTGGCCCGAGCCAGGGAGGCCGGCTACACCCTCATCGACGAGAAGCCGCGGCCGGGCGCGGGCGGGGCCCTCGTGGCCTTCGTCCACCCGAAGAGCACCCACGGGGTGCTGATCGAGTTCTGCCAGCCCGGGCACCACGGATAGGGCCGGGCGCGGCGGCCCGGGCGGCGGAGCGCCGGGGCCGGGCCGGGTCGGGCCGCCGCCGGGTCTGCCGCCCGGGCGGGGAAGGCGGGGGATGGGTCTGTCCAAGAGCGACGAGAGATTGGCCGAGCTGCGGCGCCGGCGGGAGGAGGTCCTGGCCGGCGGAGGGCCGGAGCGCATCGAGAAGCAGCACGCCCGGGGCAAGCTGACGGCCCGGGAGCGCCTGGACCTTCTTTTCGACCCCGGGAGCTTCGTCGAACTGCAGGTTTTCGTGAGCCACCGCTGCCGTGAGTTCGGTCTCGACCAGGAGAAGATACCCGGGGAAGGGGTCGTGACCGGGTACGGGCGGGTGGACGGCCGGACGGTCTACGCCTTCGCCCAGGACTTCACGGTCATGGGCGGCGCGCTCGGCGAGATGCACGCGGCCAAGATCTGCCGGGTGATGGACCTCGCCCTGGCGGGCGGCTGCCCCTTCGTCGGGCTGAACGACTCCGGCGGGGCCCGCATCCAGGAGGGTGTCGACGCCCTCAACGGCTACGGCAACATCTTCTACCGGAACACCCTGGCCTCCGGGGTCATCCCGCAGATATCGGCCATTATGGGGCCGAGCGCGGGCGGGGCGGTCTATTCCCCGGGTCTCACCGACTTCATCTTCATGGTCGACGGGGCGGCCCAGATGTTCATCACCGGGCCCCAGGTCATAAAGACGGTCACCGGGGAAGAGGTGACCATGGAAGAGCTCGGGGGGGCGGCGACCCACAACCGCGTCAGCGGAGTGGCCCACTTCTTCGCCGCCGACGACCGGGAGTGCCTGGCCCAGGTGAGGCGGCTCCTATCCTTCCTCCCCTCGAACAACCTCGAAGACCCGCCGGTGGTGGAAACCGGGGACAACCCGGGGCGGACGGACCCCGCCCTGCGGACCGTCATCCCGGACGAGGCCAACAAGCCCTACGACGTCCGGGAGATCATCCTGTCCATCCTCGACGGCGGGAACTTCATGGAGACCCAGGCCTGGTGGGCCGAGAACATGGTCACGGGCTTCGGCCGCCTGGCGGGCCGCACCGTGGGCGTCATCGCCAACCAGGCGAGAACCCTGGCCGGGGCCATCGACATCAACGCCTCGGACAAGGCCGCCCGCTTCGTCCGCTTCTGCGACGCCTTCAACATCCCGCTCCTCACCCTGGTGGACACGCCGGGATACCTGCCGGGCACGGCCCAGGAGTACGGGGGCATAATCCGGCACGGGGCCAAGATGCTCTACGCCTACTCCGAGGCCACCGTGCCCAAGATCCAGCTTATCCTGAGGAAGGCCTACGGAGGGTCGTACCTCGCCATGTGCGCCCGCTCGCTCGGAGCCGACATGGTCTTCGCCTGGCCGGCGGCGGAGATAGCCGTGATGGGAGCGGCCGGGGCGGTCGAGGTCATCTTCCGGGAGGAGATCAAGGGGGCGGAGGACCCCGGTGAGGCCCGGCGGCGGC
This sequence comes from Symbiobacterium sp., assembly GCA_020725405.1. Lineage (GTDB taxonomy): Bacteria > Bacillota > Sulfobacillia > UBA995 > UBA9673 > DYFB01. Next base: position 8,281 of record DYFB01000007.1, read on the forward strand.
TCATCGCCGACTACGAGGCCAGGTTCTCCAACCCCTACGCGGCCGCGGCCCGCGGGCTGGTCGATTCGGTCATCGACCCGGCCGACACCCGTCCGGAGATCATCCGGGCCCTGTCGGCCCTGACCACGAAGCGGGAGACGCGGCCGGCCAAGAAGCACGGGAACATCCCGGTCTGAGACGGCCGGGCCCGAAGCGCGGAGAGGGGATGAGGTCGTGCCGACCTGGCTGGGAGAGGGCCTGACCGTGCTGGTCTTCGGGATGGGCACGGTCCTGGTGACCCTGTTGCTCCTCGCTCAGGTCATCGGCGTCTTCGGGCGGGTGGCGGCCCGACGCGAAGGTGCCCGCCCGGGGGGCGGCCTCGGGGAGGGTCCGGGGGCCGGGCCCCGGGAGGACCAGCCCCAGCCGCCCCCGGACGGCTCCCGTGAGGCCCGCCGAGAAGCGCTGCGGGCGGCCGCGGTGGCCGCGGCCATAACCGCCTATCTTGATGCCGAGGCCGGCGCTGGAGGCGCGAGCGGATGGGCGGGGAGTCCGCCCGCGGGCGGGGCTGACGCGAGACCCCGCGGCCCCGCGGCCTGGGTGGCCGCCGGCCGGATGGACCTGATGTCAACGCGCCAGGAGCTGCAGAGGAGAGGACGTTTCCCACGATGACCAGAACCCGCAAATTCCGCGTCACCGTCGATGGAGAGACCTTCGAGGTCGAAGTGGAGGAACTCGCCGGAGAGGGGCTCGGGATCCTGAGTACGGCCCCGGCCGCGGCCCCCTCGCCTCCGCCGGCTCCCCCGGTCGCTCGCGGCTCCGTGCCGTCCGCCGCCCCCGCGCCACGCACGGGCCCCGCCAGCGCCGGGGGACCGGCCCGGCCAGCGGGCGGTCCCCGGGCCACGACGGCCCGACCGGGGGCCGGATCCGCGGAGAGGCCGGCGAGGGCGCCCGAGGCCGTCCCGGCCGGGGAGAGGGTGGAGGCTCCGCTTCCCGGGACGGTCGTGGCCGTGCGGGTGGCCCCCGGTCAGGAAGTGAAGGCCGGGGAGGTCCTCGTCATCCTCGAGGCCATGAAGATGCAGAACGAGATCGTCTCCCCCAGGGGCGGAAAGGTCGCGGCCGTGACGGTCAAGAAGGGCGACACCGTCGCCCTGGGCGACCTTCTCGCCGTCGTCGAGTAGGGCCGGGGGAGGTCGGAGCGTTTGGTGGAGGAAGTCCTGCGGTTTCTCACCATAACCGGGTTCGCCAACCTCACCCTGGGGCAGGCGGCGATGCTCTTCATCGGAGGCGTCCTGCTCTACCTCGGCATCCACAAGCGGTACGAACCCCTGCTGCTTATCCCTATCGGCTTTGGGATAATCCTCGGGAACATCCCCCTGGCCAACCTCATGCGCCCCCCGACCGACGGTATCGTCGGCGGGCTTCTCTACTACCTCTTCCAGGGGGTCTGGCTGGCCATCTTCCCGCCCCTCATCTTCCTGGGCATCGGCGCCCTCACCGACTTCGGGCCGCTCATCGCCAACCCCCGCACCCTGGTCCTGGGAGCCGCGGCGCAGCTCGGCATCTTCACTTCCTACCTCGGAGCTCTGGCCCTCGGCTTCCTACCGCCGGAGGCCGCGGCCATCGGCATCATCGGCGGGGCGGACGGGCCCACGGCCATCTATCTCACCTCCAGGCTGGCCCCGCAGCTCATCGGGCCCATAGCCGTGGCGGCCTACTCCTACATCGCTCTCGTGCCCCTCATCCAGCCGCCGATCATCCGGGCCCTCACCACCCATAAAGAGCGCAGCGTGGTCATGGCCCAGATGCGGACGGTGACCAGGACCGAGCGCATCCTGTTCCCGATCGTGGTCACCGTCATCGTAGGTCTGCTCGTTCCGGGATCTCTTCCGCTGGTCGGGATGCTCATGCTCGGCAACCTCTTCCGCGAGTCGGGGGTGGTCGAGCGCTTCACCCGGACCTCGTCGAACGAGATCATCAACATTACCACCATTTTCCTCGGCCTGACGATAGGCGCGAGCGCCAGCGCGGAGACCTTCTTCACCCCCCGCTTTCTCGCCATCCTCTTCCTCGGCCTGGCCGCCTTCGTCGTCAGCACGGCCGGGGGAGTGCTCCTGGGCAAGCTCGTCTGCCGCCTGACGGGCTGGCAGATCAACCCCCTCATCGGGGCGGCCGGCGTCTCGGCCGTGCCCGAGGCCGCCCGGGTCTCCCAGCACCTCGGGCAGGAGGCCAACCCGGGGAATTTCCTCCTCATGCATGCCATGGGCCCCAACGTGGCCGGGGTCATCGGGTCGGCGGTGGCCGCCGGGGTCTTCCTGGCTCTTTTCGGGTAGGCCGGGCGGCCGGTAGGCCCGCCGGGTGGGGTGTTCAGGCCGGGCGGTGGGGCGACCGCACCCGGCGGGGCATACTAGGCCCATGACGAAGCGGGTGACCGGGCTAGCATCCCGCGACGAGCTCCGGCGGTGGTGGACGCGGTTTCTCGAGCGGTCCGGGGCCGCGGCCCGGGCCTGGGCGAAGGGGGTCCGGGGGGAGTACCACGGGCTCACCTACGCCCGCGTCACCCGTCGGCTCGCTCGCGAGGTCTTTCTGAATCCGCGCCGGAGACTCGCCCTCTACGTCCTGGTCGTCGCCTCCTGGTCGGTGTTCATCGTCTGGGGCCGCATCCTCGTCCCCCTGGCCACGACGCCCTACTTCCGTCCGGCTCCGGGCTTTCAGGTCATCGGCTTCTTCGAGAACCCCGCCGGCGGGCTTTTCGTTGACTCGCTTCCCGCCCTCGGCACCTGGAGCGGAATCCTCGACGCGGTGGCCCCTTTCTGGTACGCGATCGGGCCCGACGGAGCGCTCACCGGAGACGGCTTGCGGGAGGAGGTCATGGGCCTGGCCCGGGCCCGGGGTCTGCGGGTGATGCCCCTGGTCAACAACCTGAAGACCGGCGAGGGTAATAGCCTCGACGCGGTGCGCGACCCGGAGGCCAGGCGACGGGCCGTCCAGGGTCTGGCCGACCTTGTGGTGGCCCGGGACTTCGACGGCCTCTGTCTCAGCTTCGAACTTCTGCCGCCGGAGGGGCGGGACGACTTCACCCGCCTGGTCCAGGAGCTGTCGCGGGCCCTCCGCGCCCGCGGGCGGACCCTGTCCGTTCTGGTCTTCCCCGACGTGGAGTTGCCGCCCTCGGTGAGCGGGGCCTTCGACTACCGGGCCATCGGCGAGGCCGCCGATTTCGTCATCCTCAGGGCCTTCGACCGGCACTGGACCCTGACGCCGCCGGGTCCGATATCGCCGCTGGGGTGGGTCGAGGCCTCCATCGACAGCCTTCTCCGCCACGTTCCGGCGCGGAAAGTCATCCTCGACATCGGGACCCACGCCTACGACTGGCCCCTCGACCCGGCCGCGGGGCTCGTCGAGTACCTCCCTACCTACGCGGCCCTTGAGCGGGCTGTCTCCGCCGGCGCGGAGATCCGGCTGGACGAGGCCAGTGGGCAGTCGTATTTCGACTACCGCGGGGCGGGGGGAGTGCAGCGCCGGGTCTGGGTGCAGGACGCCCGTCACCTGGCCGAGAGGGCGGCCCTGGCCCGCCGGAAGGGGCTCCGGGGCGTGGGCGTCTGGCGCCTCGGCTTCAGCGAGGACGAGGCCCTCGAGGAGCTGGCGCGAGCCCTCGGACGCCGGCCGTAGGGCCGGGCCCGGGCAAGCGGCCCCGATGAGAGCTCGGCCGGCGGCCCGGGTGTCAAAGCGCAAGAACAAAAAAGCAAAAAAAGAAGCTTAGGCTGTTCGGCTCCCTCGGGCCGGCGGCCGGCCGGACCAGAACAAGAGAGAGGTTTCCGGGGTGCTAAAACCCAGCTAATCATGTTTTTTGTCTCCGAACGGGCTCCCATACTCTCCAGCAAATCACTAGCATGGACGCTGAGCGGCCGGACACAACCTAGATGCGTGATGATGCAGGTGAAAGAGGAGGTGAATGTAGTGGGAACAGGTCAGAGGAGTAACCGCATCCTGGTCAGGGGTGCCGAGCAGGCTCTCGATCAGTTCAAGTACGAGATCGCGCGGGAGATCGGCCTCCAGACCCCGCCGGACGGCTACTGGGGCGATTACCCGTCCCGCCAGTGCGGAGCGATGGGAGGTCAGATGGTCCGCCGCATGATCGCCGACGCTGAGGCGCGCCTGGCGCAGGGCGGCTTCCTGGCCGGGAACATCGGTGCCGGAGTCGGCGTCGGTGGCTTCGGCCCCGGCTACACCCGGTAGCTTCAATCTCGACAAGTGAATCAGGGCAACAAGGAGCGGCTGTCCGTGGTTCAGCCGCTCCGTCATTGAAGGGTAGCCTGGCAGGAAAATCTTCAAAATAGCGGCTTCTTGGACGAGTTTGTTCAGGGATTGGCCCCGGGGACCCGAGGACGCCAGGGTGAGGGAGGTGAGAGTGAATGGGAACCGGACAGAGGAGCAACCGCATCCTGGTCCGCGGAGCCGAGCACGCGCTTGACCAGTTCAAGTACGAGATAGCCCGTGAAATCGGCCTGCAGACCCCGCCCGACGGCTACTGGGGTGACTACCCCGCCCGGCAGTGCGGCGCCATGGGTGGCCAGATGGTCCGCCGCATGATCGCCGACGCTGAGGCCCGTCTGGCCGGCGGGACCGGACTCAGGGCCGGCAACGTCCCGAGCTGAGGCCCGGAAGGCCGAGACGGCCGGCACCTGAGCCGGAGACCATCGGGAGCGGCTGACCAGGTCAGCCGCTCCCCCTATTTTCTCCTCAGAAGGGACGAACATGCGGTGGGGAGATGTCGCCCGCAATTGAGAGAGGATGTCACCGGTGATGGGAGGCGTCGGTGGGCGGGCCGACCGGCTAGGTCACCTGGCGCTGCTCGAGGCGGCTCCGGAAGTCGGCCCACTCGGCCTCGATCTCGGCCGGCACCTCGAGACCCTTGGGCCGGAGACCGGAGGCTAGCAGGTACATCTGGGCCAGCCAGTAGCCCCGGAAGGCGACGTTGTAGTTGATCCAGACCTCGAGCTTGGTCGTGATGTTGACCTGAGGCTGCCCGATAGGGACCCTGAGCCACCCGGAAGTGACCCGGCGGGAGCGCCAGGTGAACGCCGGCTGGTCGGGGCTCTTAAACGTGAGGACGATGGCCCCCCGGTAGGGCGCCTTGGGTGGCTTACGCCGGTGGAGGTGGTATTCGAGCTCCTGCCGGTTGGCGCCGAACCGGAGGGCCTCCCGAATTATCTGCTCCTGGGCGAGCTCGTGGTTGCGGCTGATATAGGGGATCATGAAGTATATCTCTATCTCGTCGCCGAGAAAGACGTCGTCCCGCCGGAGCTCGGTTATGTAGGGGAAGATGATGCGGCAGACCTGGCCGACCAGGCCGGCGGGATAGCCCCGCTGCATAAGACGGAGGAAGACCTCTTCCCAGTCCTCGACCCCGAGGCTCTTGGGTGACAGGGACTCCACCCGGAAGTAGGGGGGCCAGTTCTTGTTGACCTCGCTCAAGGTCTTGACGAGGCCGCCGTAGCGGCGGCGGATGCTCCCATCGTACCAGTTCGCGGCGAGAAAGACCTCGAGCTGGCTGAAAGAGGGAACCTGAACGTTGAGCCAGTTCACGACGTAGCGCGAGGACAGGACGGACTCGATGAAATCGGGGACATCCCAGGCGGAGTCGACGACCCCCCCGAAGTAGCGGGGCACTTTGCCGTCGGGCATCAGGCCACCTCCTATCGCAAGGTTACATACGGCTCCAGGCCTTGTCAAGGCGCGGTAGTCTCCGGGAAAGACTAACCGAGGAGGTGGGTGGCCGCTGACTGGGAGGATGATCGCCGCTCTCGCCGCAGCCGCGCTGAGCGGGGCGGCGATGTCGTTCCAGGGGGCCTTCAACGCCGTCCTGGGCAAGAGGGTGACCCTTCTCGGGACGAGCGCCGTGGTCCACGTCGTCGGGGCGGCCCTCACCGGGCTTATCATCCTGGGGGCGGTCCTCATCTTCCGATGGAGTCCGCCCGGGCGGGCCGATCTCGCCGGTCTACCTCTCTACGCCTACCTCGGGGGGGTTCTCAGCGTCCTCATCATCGCCGGGGTGGCCTTCGCCTTCCCCGTGACAGGAGCCGGCCTGGGGGTCTCGGTCATCGTCACCGCCCAGCTGGCGACGGCCATCGCCCTCGACCACTTCGGGCTGTTCGAGCTCTCGCGCATCCCGGTCTCCTGGGTCCGTCTGGCCGGGGTGGTCCTCCTCATCGTCGGGACGCGGCTGGTCGCCCGGTGACGGCCCGGGTCTCCTGACGCTCAGGGAGCGGTGGACCCGTCCCCAGCCCGGCCAGGACCTCGGGCAGGCGGGCGAGGTCGTCGACGACTGCGAGCGGCCGGCCCTCGGGGTTGTCCCGCAGGGGATCAGGCTCATCCCTCAGTCCGGTGAAGTACACCGACCGGGCCCCGGCCCGGGCCGCCCCGATGACGTCCGCCTCCCAGTCGTCGCCGACGTGGACGAGGGCGCCGGGCTCGACGCCGAGACCCCGGGCCGCCTCGCGGAAAAGGAGGGGGTGGGGCTTGACGAACCCCCAATCGGCCGAGATGACGACGGTCCGGAAGAACCGGTCGAGCCCGGACCCAGCCAGAAGGCGGCGGGTGCCCGGTGAGTAGGGGTAGTTGGTGATGACGCCCAGGGTGTAGTCCCGGCTCAGGCGGTGGAGGACCGGGGGAACGCTCTCCGGCAAGGGGAGGGCCCGCACGAGGCAGGCGATGTAGGCCTCCATGGCCTCCCCCAGGAGTTCCGGTCCGACCTCCCGGCCGGTCTCGTCCAGGGTGAGGCGAACCCGCTCGACGAGGTCGTTCTCCCGGAGGTGGGGGAGGTTCACTCGGTACTGTGCCTGCCGCACCTCGTTGTACCTGGCGATGACCCGCTCCGGGTCGCACGGCCCGACGCGGCGGACGACGAAGGAGGCGAACCCGGCCAGGAGGTCGTCCATCTCCCGCCGGCGGAACGGGAAGAGTGTGTTGCCGACGTCGAAGGTGACGGCCTTTACGGGTCCCCGGGTCCGCCCCGCCGGGGACCGGAGCCTGCGGCCCGGGGGCCGAGCGCTCACGACCGGTCCTCCCGGACGGCGGCCTTGCCGAGGAGGGTGGCCGCCACCTCGACCCCGAGGATGTAGTCGTCAAGGGCGATGTTCTCGTTCGGGGCGTGGACGGCCGACCCCGCGTGGCCCACGCCGAAGCCCGCCACCGGCAGACCCAGGTCGGCGGCGAAGTAGGCCATCGGGCCCGACCCCGTCATGGTGGGGTAGACGACCGGCTCCTGACCGTAAACGCGGCGCATGGCCTCGACGACGAGGCCCACGAAGGGGCTGGCCGGGTCGGTCCGGGCCGGCCGCTCGCCGGCGTAGGCCCGGACCTCGATATCGCCGAAGCCGCGGCGCTCAAGGTGGGCCCGCACCTTGGCCTCGATGTCCGCGGGGTCCTGGTCCGGCACGAGCCTGAAATCGAGCTTCGCCGTCGCCTCGGCCGGGAGGACGGTTTTCTCGCCCTCCCCGGTGTAGCCGGAGACCAGCCCGCAGATGGTGGCCGTGGGCTCGAAGAAGTTCCGGCGGGCGGCGGCCTCGCCCCGGAGCCCGAGGAGGAGGCCGGGGAGCCCGAGCTGTCGCGCCTGCTCGTCCGAGCTGTCCGGAACACCGGCCAGGAGCTCGAGGTCGGCCCGGGTCGGGGGACGGACCGCGTCGTAGAAGCCATCGACGAGGACACGCTCATCCGGGTCCTTGACGGTCGCAAGGGCCCAGACCAGCCGCCAGGCGGGGTTCGGGACGACCGTGGCCAGGGAGGAGTGAAGGTCGGACCGGGCTCCCGCGGCCCGGAGCTCGAGGTAGCAGATGCCCTTCACCCCGAGGCTGAGCGTCGGCCGCCCGGCGGCGTCGCGGTAGCCCGCCTCCCAGACGACCCCGTCGACCCGGCCGAGCCACTCGGCGTTGTCCTTGACGAACTCTCCAAGGTTGGGGCTGCCGGTCTCCTCCTCGCCTTCGACGGCGAAGGCCACCGACACCGGGAGCCCGCCGCCGGCGCGGTTCCAGGCCTCCGCGGCCTGGATGCGGGCGACGAGGTTCCCCTTGTTATCGGCCACGCCCCGGGCGTAGAGGCGCCCGTCCCTCACGGTGGGCTCGAAGGGCGGTGTCGCCCAGGCCTCGAGCGGCTCGGGGGGCTGGACGTCGTAGTGGTTGTAGAACAGGATGGTCCTCTCCGATCGGCCCGACGCCCGTCCGACGACGACCGGTTGACCGGTCGTCTCGACCAGGGACGCCTCCAGGCCGGCCCGCTCGAGGAGGCCGGCGACGGCCTCGGCCACCGGCCGGAGACTGCGCCCGCGAGCCGAGACGCTCTCGAGGCGGCAGAGGGAGGAGAGCTCCTCGATGAACCTCGGCCGGTTCTTCCTTACGTAGGCGATGACGTTCTCCAGGCGCTTGCTATCGTTCATGGCTCCACCTCGTCTCCCGGCCGTCTCCTCCGGCCTCCGGGGTGCCCCGCCCCGGACCCGGGCCGGCCGCCGGCTCTCTGACGCCTCGTATGATGCGCTCCTCGGTGAAGACGAAGTCCATCCGCGCGTCGTGGGGGTCGAGGGCGAACGGTGTCGGCGATATCTGAGCCTCGAAGGCGAGGCCGGCGCGGACGGCCCGCCGCGCCTCGAGGCCGAGGAAGCGGTCGTAGTAGCCGCCGCCGTAGCCGAGCCGGCCGCCGGTCTCGTCAAAGGCCACCCCGGGGACGACGACGAGGTCGATGTCCTCCGGGTCGACCGGGGGGCAGCGGGCCGGGTCGGGCTCAAGGATGCCGTAGCAACCCTTCCGCAGCTCATCCGCGCGGCCCGAGAGCCGGAGGGGGACGAGCCGCCTACCCTCCCGGACGGTCGCCGGGGCGCAGACCACGCGCCCCGCGTCAAGCCCCGCCCTGACGACGAGGCCAGTGTCCGCCTCGCCCCGGAAGGGGAGATAGACCATAAGGACGGCCGTCCAGGCGAAGATTCCGTGGTCGAGGAGACGGAGCTGGGCCCTCTCGGAGAGCCTTCCCGCCGCCGCCGGGCCGAGAGCGAGCCGGCGGGCGAGGAAGGCCCGCCTCGCCGCGGCCTTGTCCACCGGACCTCCAGGAGGGGCGGGGTCCCCGGCGGCCACGGGCTACTTGGTTATCTCCGAGAAGTAGATGACAGTCGCCGGCTCGGACGGGTGGATGGTCCGTTCGTAGATCTTCTCGAGGAAGGAGACCACGTCCTCGGTCGTCCGCATGTCCGGGTTCTCGCCCCGGATGTCACGCTCGGAGAGATCGGCGAGCCGCTTCACCTCGACGAGGTCCAGGACGGCCCGGAAGAGCTCCCGGCGGGGCTTGAAGCGGTCCCCGTAGGTGACCAGGACCACGTCCCCGTCACGGTACTTGTCGGTCTTGTCGCCCAGCCGGATGGTGCAGACCTTCTTGCGGTTCAGGAGATTCGCGTGGTAGACGGCGGAATAGAAGTTCAGGCTTTTCACGGCATAGAGCCTCCCCTGTTCTGGCGTATTCATGCCGATTGGAGCCCCCGGAAGGGTAGAGCCCAGCGGTCCGTATGAACGCTTGCCTCCGTTCATTCGTCCAGGCTCAAGCAGGCTCCTGCCGCCGGAGCTTCCCGCTCAGATGTCTCCCTCGCGCAGGGCCCGCATGGGGCTGCTTCCGAGACCGCGGCAGAGCCAGGAACTCCACCGAGCGTCAGTCACAAGGGCCGCGCTCACCTGACTGGTCGGCCGTCCTCATCCACAACGGCGACCGGTTCCCTGAACGACCCGGTTGACGCAGGGCGGGTCGAGCCCCTCCTTGGCGACGGCCGTCACCACCCCGGGGACGAGATCCTCTATCTCCCGGGGCGCGGCCTTGTCACCGGCAAGGAAGGCCGTCGGGACGCCCGCAAGGCCGGCGGTCAGGGCGTTGATGCCTATTTCCCCCATAGGCCGGCCGTTGAGCCAGAAGTTGCGGATGTGGGGCATGAAAGACCTCCCGGGAAGTTGCCGTGGCCGTCCCAGGCCCACACTTCGGTTGCTCCGGCCTCCAAGACCCCGGTCACGAGAGCGTTGAGCTCGAGAGTCGCGAGGCGCCTCGCCTCCGTTTGCTCTGGTGCCTATCCTCCGCGGAATCGGGTTTTCCTCCTCACAGTGGGGGTCTCATCCGAGAGTCATCGGTTTCCCGACCCGGCGCGGGCGGGGGGGGGCCGCAGAATTCGCAATAAATCGTCAGAAAAATCCCCTTCCTCTCTTGAAGGAGGAAGCCAGGGGTAGTAGAATAGGGCCGTCGGTGGGATGAAGTGGGATAGGATGGGACACTGACCTTGTTCTTCGGTGAGTTCCGCCACACCATAGACGATAAGGGCCGCCTGAGCCTGCCGGCCAAGTTCCGGCTGGAGCTGGGCGAGCGGGTGGTCATCACCAAGGGGCTCGAGCGGTGCCTTTTCGTCTTTCCCATGAAGGAGTTCGAAGCCCTGGTGGAGAGGCTCAAGGGGCTCCCCCTGGGGCGGAAGGAAGCCCGCGAGTTCTCCCGGTTCCTCCTGGCGGGGTCGACCGACGTTGAGGTCGACGGCCACGGGCGGGTCCTCATCCCACAGAACCTCCGGGAGTACGCGGGTCTCGAGCGTGAGACCGTTGTCATCGGGGTCTCGAGCCGGGTGGAGGTCTGGGACCGTCAGGCCTACGACGACTTCAGCGACCGGGCCAGCGACGAGTTCGAGGCCACCGCCGAGAAGCTCATCGACCTTGGCATCTGAAAACCGTTACGGACCGGGGCTTCCCGGAGCCGGACCGGCTCCGGCGCCGCCGCCGGCGGCGTCCCCGGGCCGAAGTTGCTGCTCCCCGATGCGTGGCGAGGACCGTCCGGAGTCTCGGAGGGTATTGCCCTGGCCACGCCCCTTTTAGAGCAGGCTGTTCCCCGGGAGGGTGAACGGCATGACATACGGGCACACGCCGGTGATGGCGGACGAGGTCGCCCGCCTCATCGACGGTGGGCCCGGCTCGGTCTACGTCGACGCGACCGTCGGAGGCGGGGGCCACGCCGAGCGTCTGGCCGAACTGGCCGGGCCGGCCGGACGGGTCCTCGGGCTGGACCGCGACCCGGCCGCCATCGAGGCGGCCGGGAAGCGCCTCCGGAAGTTCGGCGACAGGGTCGTCCTCGTGCGGACTAGGTTCTCAGAGCTAGAGGCGGTCGTCCGCGAGACGGGTCTCGGGCGGGTGAACGGAGTCCTCTTCGACCTGGGCGTCTCATCAGCCCAGCTCGATGAGGTGGACCGGGGTTTCAGCTTCCACGGCGAGGGGCCCCTTGACATGAGGATGGACCCGGCCTCCGGCGGACCCACGGCCGCTGACCTCCTGGCGGATCTCCCCCAGAGCGAGCTGGCCCGCATCCTCCGGGATTACGGAGAGGAAGCCTGGGCGTCGCGAATTGCAGCCTTTATCGTCAAATCTCGCCAGCGATCGCGCCTGGAGACGGCCAGGGACCTCGTCGAGGTCATCAAGCAGGCCGTCCCGGCGCGGGCCAGGCGGCGCGGCCCTCACCCGGCCCGCCGGACGTTCCAGGCCCTGCGGATTGCGGTGAACGATGAGCTGGGCGAGCTCGAGAGGGCTCTGGCTCAGGTTCCTTCGGTCCTGGTCACCGGGGGGCGGGTGGTGGTCATCTCCTACCACTCGCTGGAGGACCGTATCGTCAAGAGGGCCTTCCGGGAGGCCGAGAAGGGCTGCCGGTGCCCGCCGGGCCTGCCCGAGTGCCGGTGCGGGGGAGAGAGGACGCTGAGAGTCCTGACCCGTCGCCCCCTGACCCCTGGTGAGCGGGAGAAGGCGGCGAACCCGCGGGCGTCGAGCGCGAAGCTGAGAGCGGCGGAACGGTTATAGCCCCCCGGGGGGGGTGAATAGGTTGTTGCTGGTAACGAGATCGTGGATTGACCAGGACAGGCCCAGGGCGAGGGTCGCTGGCGTCTATCTCCCACGCCGCACGCGAGTCGGGCTGAGGACGGAGCGCGTGGGGTTGAGGATGGAGCGCGTGGGGCTGAGGACGGACCGCGCCGGGCTGAGGACGGACCGCGCCGGGCTGAGGACAGGTTCCGGTCTCCGGGAGGAGTTCGTGGTGCGGAGCGGACCCGGGGCCCGCCTCGCGCGGCCCGCGCGGCCGAACCCGGGGGAGGAGGCTGCCCGGGCCGGCTTCCGCAGCTACCTCCTGTACCTGGCGATAGCTTTTGTGCTGGCGGTGGCCCTTTCGTGGAGCTACTCGACCACGGCCCGTCTCGGCTACCGTATCGAGAACCTCAAGCGGGAGATCGCCTCGCTACAGCGGGATCAGGAGAAGCTCCGGTACGAGCTCGCCGGTCTGCAGTCGATGGCTCGCATAGAGCAGGAGGCGACGCGCAGGCTGGGGATGGTCCGTCCGTCCTACGTGCGGGTCGTCCCGACGGCGACGGACGCGGAGACCGATGCGGTCGGGTCCGCTCCGGATTCCGGCTGGAGCACGGCCAGAATCATCCAGCTGACCCCGGCGGGGAGCGCCCGGGCCCAGGCCGCGGAGATGGCCGGGATCCCGGCGGACGAGCGGGGGCTCGTGCGCTCGCTCTGGGACCGGCTCTACCAGTGGCTGACAGGCGTCTCGCAGGCTGAGGCCCGCGGCTGGCACTGAGCCGGACGGGGCGACCTTCCTCCGGGCCGGTCTCGAAAGCGGGGAACAGGCGTGGCGACACAGCCCGGCATCGGCCTGCGGAGGCGCATCCTCGTCCTCCTCGTCTTCTTCGTCAGCTTCACCCTCGTCCTTACCGGGCGCCTCGCCTTCCTGCAGTTCGTGCGGGGGGCCGAGCTGAGGGCCCGGGCCGAGGACGTCCGGACCCGGGAGGTCGCCATCGAAGCCAGGCGCGGGGTCATCTATGACCGCATGGGCCGCGAGCTGGCCGTGAGCGTCAACGTCGACTCCATCTTCGCCGTGCCGGCCGAAGTCAGGGACGCGCCGGAGACCGCGCGGAAGCTCGCCGAGGTTCTGGGGCTCGACCAGAACTGGGTCCTTGGGCGCCTCACCCAGAAGGAGTCCTTCGTCTGGGTGAGGCGGAAGGTCTCCGATGAGCAGTCGCAGGCGGTGAAGGCCCTCGGGCTACCGGGCATCGGGTTCACCCAGGAGAGCATGAGGGTCTACCCGAAGAAGACCCTGGCCGCCCACGTCCTGGGTTTCGCCGGGATCGACAGCCAGGGCCTGGCCGGGGTGGAGTACAGTTACGACGCCCGCCTGCGAGGCCTTCAGGGCTACATCCTCATCGAGTACGACGCCATCGGCCACCAGATCCCCTACGCGATGCACGGCTATATCCCGCCCGCGGACGGGCAGAGCCTTGTCCTGACGATCGACGAGGTTATCCAGAGCCTCGTCGAGCGGGAGCTTGATCAGATCGTCGCCCAGCACAGCCCCAAGAACGCGACGATCATCGTCATGGACCCGAAGACGGGTGAGATCCTCGCCCTCGGGGTCCGCCCGACCTTCGACCCGAACCGCTTCGCCGACTACCCGCAGTCCTACTGGCGCAATTTCGCCATCAGCGACACCTACCACCCCGGGTCGACCTTCAAACCCGTCACGGCCGCCGCGGCGGTCGAGGAGGGCGTGGTCTCTTGGGGGGACCACTTCGACTGCAGGGGGGCGCTGGTCGTGGACGGACGGGCCATCCATTGCCACTCGGCCGGCCATGGGTCGCTCGACCTCACCGAGGTCATCCAGTACTCCTGCAACGTGGGGTTCATGCAGATAGGCTTCCGCCTGGGCGTCGAGGGCTTCTACCGCTACTGGCGGGCTTTCGGCCTGGACCGTCCGACAGGCATCGACCTTCCCGGGGAGGCCGTCAGTCTGTTCATCCCGGAGGACCAGTGTAAGAGAGTCGACCTCGCCGTCATGTCCTTCGGGCAGACGCTCAGCGTCACGCCCATCGAGCTCATCCGGGCCATGGCCGCCATCTGTAACGGCGGCTACCTCGTCACCCCCCATGTGGCCAAGGAGTTCCGGGACAAGGAAGGCCGGGTCATCGAAGTTCTGGAGTGGCCGGTCGGCCCCCAGGTCCTCTCGGCCGAGACCTCGCGCGAGATGAACCGGGCCATGCAGGCGGTCGTCGAGGCCGGGACCGGGAAGGTGGCCTACATGCCGGGCTACCGGCTGGCCGGGAAGACCGGGACCTCCCAGAAGACCATCGGCGGGGTCGTCTCGTCGAGCGTCTTCGTCGGCTCGTTCTGCGGCTTCGGGCCGGCCGACGACCCGCAGGTCATCGTCCTCGTCGTGGTGGACGAGCCGAAGGGGACCTACTACGGGGCCCAGGTGGCCGCCCCGGCCTTCGGCCGCTTGATGCGGGACATCTACCGCTACCTGGAGATACCTCTCGTCTACGACGAGAAGGAGCAGAAGGCCATCAAGGAGAGGGACGGGACGGCCCAGAGCGAAGTGACAGTCCCGAGCGTGGTCGGTCGGGCGGTGGGCGAGGCCCTGGCGCTCCTGCACGCCGGAGGTCTCCGGGCCGAGGTGGCCTCGGGAGCGGGCGGCATCGTGATCCGGCAGACGCCCGGACCGGAGGCGAGGGTGCCCCTGGGGACCCTGGTCCTCATCGAGGCCGACCCCGGAGGGCCGTCCGGGAACCTCGTCAGCGTACCAAACGTCCGGGGCCGGACCATCACCCAGGCGGCGCTCCTCCTCGAGTCGGTGGGTCTGCACCTCGAGGTGGAGGGCAGCGGGCTCGCCGTCGCCCAGAGCCCTTCCGCCGGGACGGCGGTCCAGGCCGGGACGACCGTGAGAGTGACGTTCGAGCCGCCGAAGCCCTGAGCCGCCCGAGCCGTGGGGTCCCGGCCCAGCCCCTGACCGGGGCCTCGGGCCGGTGGAATGTCCTGCCAAGAGACGGCTAAAGCTAGCCCCGCACCGGACGCGGCGCGACAGGGGGAAGCGGACACGTTCCGGCGCGCGACAGGGGGAGAGCGATGTTCCGGCTCTGTGACCTTCTTGAGGGCCTTGAGACCGGCCCGGTCGTGGGCGACCCGACCGTCCCGGTCAGCGATATCTGCTACGATTCGCGGTCCGTCCGCCCCGGAGCAGTCTTCTTCTGCGTCCGGGGGTTCAGGCTGGACGGGCACGATTTCATCCCCGAGGCCGTGGGCCGCGGGGCCGTGGCCCTGGTCGTCGAGGGCCTGGAGGGTCTCGCGGCGGCGAGGAGCCGTCTCGGACCCGCGTCCGACGGGCGGGCCCCGGCCCCCGGGACGGCCCCCGTCGTGGTCGTCGTCCCGGACGTGCGGGCGGCCATGGGCCCGGCGGCGGCCAACTTCTACGGGCACCCGTCCCGGCGCCTGAGGACGATCGGTGTGACCGGAACGAACGGGAAGACGACGACCACCCATCTCGTGCGGGAGCTCCTGGTTAAGGCCGGCGGCCGCTCCTGCGGGCTCATCGGCACGGTCCACAACGTGGTGGGGGGCAGGTCCCTTCCGGCCGGGCGGACGACCCCGGAGGCCTTCGACCTCCAGCGGCTGGCCGACGAGATGCTCAGGGCCGGGGACACCCATCTCGTCATGGAGGTCGCCTCGCACGGCCTGGCCCTCGGAAGGGTCCGGGGCTTCGGGTTCGACGTCGGGGTTTTCACCAACCTGACCCAGGACCACCTGGACTTCCACGGCGACTTCGAGAGCTACTTCCAGGCCAAGGCCCGCCTCTTCCGGGAGCTCGGGACCTCCTCCCGGGGCCGGGCGAAGGGGGGCGCGAAGGCCGCCGTCCTCAACAGCGGAGACCCGGCCTCGGGGCGCCTGGCCGGGCTGACCTCGGTCCCGGTGGTGACCTACGGCCTCGAGAGCCCGGCCGCGGCGCTCCGGGCCCGAGACATCCGGCTCGCTCCTGGTCGGACAAGCTTCATCCTGGAGGCTGAGGCCGGACTGGGGATCGGCCTCCCGGGCGTGGGGGCCTTCGAGGTCCCGGCAATCCTCTCCCTGACCGGGAGGTACAACCTGGAGAACGCCCTCGCCGCTCTGGCGGTGGCCTTGATCGAAGGTGTGCCGACCCCGGCGGCCGTGGCCGCCCTGGCCGACGTGAAGGGAGCGCCGGGCCGGTTCGAGACGGTGGACGCCGGGCAGGAGTTCGCGGCCGTCGTGGACTACGCCCATACGCCGGACGGGCTCGAGAACGTCCTCGAGGCCGCCCGGGCCCTCCGCCCACGGCGGCTCATAACCGTCTTCGGCTGCGGGGGGGACCGCGACCGCACCAAGCGACCCCTCATGGGAGAGGTCGCGGCCCGCCTGTCCGACCTGTGCGTCGTGACGTCGGACAACCCCCGAAGCGAGGACCCTCTGGCTGTGATCGGGGACATCCTGCCCGGACTCCGGAGGCTGGGACGGCGTGAGGGCCGGGACTACCTGGTCGAACCGGACCGCGCCAAGGCCATCGAGCTCGCCGTCCGCTCGGCGGAGCCCGGCGACTTCGTCGTCGTCGCGGGCAAGGGGCACGAGACCTACCAGGTATTCGCTGACCGGACCGTCCACTTCGACGACCGCGAGGTCTTGAGGGAGGCGATCGGCCGGAACGCCGGGCGGGGGCCCGCCAGCCCCGCCGCTTGTCCGGGCGACCGCGCCGGCTCTCCGGGGGGTGAGGGAGCTGGCGGCTGACGAGAGACTGAGGACCGGTCCGGCCCGGCCGCTCTTCACGGTGGCCGAAGCCCGGCGCTGGACGGGCGGCCGGCTCGAGACACCCGGCCCGGTCAGCGCGACGGCCCCCGGCGGGAGCCCGGCCGGCGCAACGGTCATAACCGGGGTGGAAACGGACTCCCGCTACATCCGCCCGGGCGACCTCTTCTGCGCCCTGCCCGGGGAGCGGGTGGACGGGCACGAGTTCGTGGAGGCGGCCTTCAGGGCGGGCGCCGTCGCCGCTCTGGTCAGCCGGCCCGGGACGGATCCGCCGCCGGCGGGCCGGGCCCGCCTCGTCGTCCCCGACGTCCTGGAGGCTCTGGGCCGGCTCGCCCGGCGCTACCGGGACCGCTTCGAGGTCCCGGTCATCGGAGTCACCGGGAGCGTCGGGAAGACCACGACCAAGGACCTCATCGCCGCCGCGCTCGGCCGGGCGTTTCGCGTCCTGGCCAACCCCGGGAACCTCAACACCGACGTCGGGCTGCCCCTGACGGTTTTCCGTCTCGGCCCGGAGCACGAGCTGGTCTGCCTTGAGATGGCGATGCGCGGACCCGGGGAGATAGCGAGGCTCGCCTCCATCGCCCGGCCGCGGACGGGCGTCCTCACCAACATCGGCCCGGTGCATCTCGAGACCCTCGGGTCGCTCGAGGCCATCACCCGGGCTAAGGAAGAGCTCCTCTGGGCCCTGCCCCCCGACGGCTCGGCCGTGCTCAACGCCGATGACCCGATCGTCGCGGGTCTCGCCGCCACCCACCGTCCGCGGCTGGCCCGGGTCCTGACCTACGGGCTGGACCGGCCGGCCGATGTCTCGGGCACCGTCGCCGGACCGGCCGCCGCCGGGGGCGTCCGCTTCCGGGTCGCCCTCTCGGGCCCGGCGCGGGAGTCGGCCGGTCTCACCGACCTCGGCGAGTTCCGCATCCCGCTCCTGGGCCGGCACAGCGTTCTGAACGCCCTGGCCGCCGTGGCCGTCGGCCTCCTCTACGGGGCCGGGCCCGAGGCGATGCGCTCCGGCCTCGACCGGGCCGGGCTCTCGGCCATGCGGCAGGAGATAATCGAGGTCGGCGGGGTCCGGGTCGTCAACGACGCCTACAACGCCGGACCGGCCTCCATGGCCGCGGCCCTCGACCTCCTGGCCGAGATGCGGTCGGCCGAAGGGGGGCGCGCCGTGGCCGTCCTGGGCGACATGCTCGAGCTCGGCGGCCTCTCCGACGAAGCCCACCGGGAGGTGGGCCGGCAGGCGGCCCGCCTCGGCCTGGACCACCTCGTGGCCGTCGGCCCGAAGGCGGCGCTTCTGGCCGAGGCCGCCGTGGAGGAGGGGCTCGACCCGGGGAAGGTGGAGCATCTTGCCGACCGACGGGCCGCCGCGGCGGCCGCCCTCCGGGCGCTCGTTCCGGGAGACGTCGTGCTGGTCAAGGGGTCGCGGGGGATGAGACTCGAGGAGGTCGTCGCGGGGCTTGTCGCCGCCCTCTCCGGCGCGCCCGCAGCCGGCGGAAGGGAGGAGGGGGGGGCGTGAGACCGCCCGAGGTAGTGCTCTTCTGGGCCTTCGCCGCGGCGCTCTCCGGCGTGGCCGTCCTGGGCGTCCCCGGGGTGCCTCTCCTGGCCCGGCTGCGCTTCGGGCAGACCGTCCGGAGCGACGGGCCGTCCACCCATCTCGCCAAGAGCGGGACGCCGACGATGGGCGGGCTCCTCTTCGTGCCGGTGATAGCCGCCGTCAGCCTGGTGCTCGGCGGGTGGAGCCCCTACGTGTGGCTGGCTTTGGTCCTCACCCTTGGGCACGGGCTCCTCGGCCTGGCCGACGACTTCCTCAAGGTGGCTCTGAGGCGCCCCCTCGGCCTCCGGGCCCGGTACAAGCTTGCGGCTCAGATAGCCCTGGCCCTGGTCCTCGGCTGGGGCGCGAGGTCGCTTCTCGGCCTGGGGAGCGCGGTCGACATCCCCTTCACCGGCCTGTCGGTCGAACTCGGGGCTTTTTACCTACCCTTCGTCATACTCCTGGTCCTGGGTGCGACCAACGGCGTAAACTTCACCGACGGCCTCGATGGGCTGGCCTCAGGGGCGATGCTGGCGACCGCGGCGGCCTACGGCCTCATCGCCTGGTCGAGGGGGCTCCCGGCCATGGCCGTCTTCGCCTTCGCCGTCGCCGGGGCCTGCCTCGGCTTTCTGGTCCACAACCACCACCCGGCCAGGGTCATCATGGGTGACACCGGGTCGCTGGCCCTGGGCGGGGCCCTGGCGGCTATGGCCGTCCTCACGCGGACCGAGCTGTGGCTCGTCCTCATCGGAGGGCTTTACGTGATCGAGACGCTGTCGGTCATCGTCCAGGTCGCCCACTTCCGTCTCACCGGACGGCGCATCCTCCGTATGGCTCCCCTCCACCACCACTACGAGGTCTCCGGCTGGTCGGAGGCCAGGGTCACCTTCACCTTCTGGCTTGTCTCGCTCGCCTTCGCCGCCGCCGGCCTGTGGGGTCTGGTCGTCCGATGAGCCGCCGGCCGCCCGACTACGCCGTAATGGTCTCCGTCTTCACCCTGCTCCTCCTCGGCCTGGTCATGGTCTTCAGCTCGAGTTCGGTTCGGGCCTACGTCGAGTTCGGGGACAGCTACTACTTCTTCAAGCGGCAGCTCGCCTGGGTCATCCTCGGCCTCGGAACGATGCTGGTGATGATGAAGGTCGACTACTGGGACGTCCGGCGCTACGCCCGCCCCTTCTTCCTCGTCGCCCTGCTCCTGCTCGTCATCGTCCTCATTCCCGGGCTCGGGCGGACCGCCGGCGGGGCCCGGCGGTGGATAGGGTACGGTTCCCTTGGCTTTCAGCCGTCCGAGCTCATGAAGCTTGCCATCGTGGTCTACATGTCCTGGGCCCTGACGAGGGTCCCGGGGCGGGTCAAGGACTTCGTCCGGGGCGTCCTCCCCTACGTCCTCCTCATGGGCGTGGTCTTCGCCCTCGTCCTGAAGCAGCCCGACCTCGGGACGGCGGTGGCCATCGGCGGGACGGTCATGGTCATGATCTTCCTGGCCGGGGCGCGGCTCGGCCATCTGGCCGGGCTGGCGGCGGCCGCCGTGCCGCTGGTGTTCGCGGCCATGTGGGGTGAGGAGTACCGGAGACGGCGGTTCCTGGCCTTTCTCGACCCCTTCGCCGACCCCCAGGGGAGCGGGTTCCACATCATCCAGGCTCTCTACGCCCTCGGCTCGGGCCGGCTCTTCGGGGTCGGCCTCGGGGACAGCCGGCAGAAGTACCTCTACCTGCCCGCCGAGCACACCGATTTCATTTTCGCCATCATCGGCGAGGAGCTCGGGTTCGTCGGGGGGCTCCTCGTTCTCGGCCTCTTTCTCGTCCTGGCCTGGAGGGGTTACCGGACGGCCATGACCGCTCCGGACGCTTTCTCCTCTCTCCTCGCGGCCGGAGTGACGACGATGATCGTCTTTCAGGCCACGGTGAACATCGGCGTCGTCTGCGGCGTCCTGCCCATCACCGGTATTCCCCTGCCGCTGGTCAGCTTCGGCGGCTCATCTCTCATTTTCACCCTGGCCGGCGTGGGGATGCTCCTCAACATATCCCGGTACTGCTCGGAGAGGTGAGCCGATGCGTCTCCTGGTGAGCGGCGGCGGGACCGGGGGTCACGTCTACCCGGCCCTGGCCATAGCCCGGGCCGTCGTGGAGGAGGAGCCCGGGACGAGGGTCCTTTACGTCGGGACGGCCACGGGGCTCGAGGCCTCGGTGGTCCCGCGGGAGGGCTACGCCTTCGAGGCCATCCCCTCCCGGGGGATGCTCGGACGGGGGCCCCTCGGGGTCCTGGGCTCGGCCCTTGCCGCCCTGCGCGGGACGCGCGCCGCCCTCTGCCTGATCCGGCGCTTCGCCCCCGACGTCGTCGTCGGGACGGGCGGCTACGTTTCCGGCCCGGTGGCCCTGGCCGCCCGCCTGGCCGGTATCCCCCTGGTCGTCCAGGAGCAGAACGTCTTCCCGGGGGTCACGAACCGCCTGGCCTCGCGCTGGGCGGCGGCCGTGGCCGTCCCCCACGACGAGGCCGCGGCCCATTTCCCGCGGCGGGCCCGTCTCGTCGTCACCGGGAACCCGGTCCGCCGGGTGGTGCTGGAAACCACGCCGGAAGAGGGCCGACGGGTCCTCGGCCTGCCCGAGGGTGCCCGGGTCGTATACGTTGTCGGCGGGAGCCAGGGAGCGAGAGTCCTCAACGAGGCGACCGCGGCCGCCGTCGGAGACTGGCTGGCCCTCCCGGAGGTCTGGGTCGTCTTCGCCTGCGGGCGCCGGTACTACGAGGAGACTCTCGAGTCCCTCCGGCGCCGGGGGCTCTCCCCCCGGCCGGCCGGGGGGGGCGACGGCGACCCCGGCGGCGACCGCGAGGGCGACCGCGGCGGCGACCGCCTCATCCTCCTGCCCTACCTCGACCGGCCCGACGCCGCCCTCGCCGCGGCGGAGGTCGTCGTCACCCGGGGCGGAGCCACGACCCTCGCCGAAGTGGCCTGCCGGGGCGTCCCGGCGGTCATCGTCCCCTCGCCGAACGTGGCCCACAACGAGCAGGAGAAGAACGCCCGGGTCTTCGAGAGGGCCGGCGCGGCCCGGGTCATCCTGGAGACCGACCTTTCCGGTCCGGTTCTGGCGCTGGCGGTCAAGGAGATCCTGGCAAGCCCCGACCTCCGGGAGAGAATGCACCGGGCGAGCCTCGGGCTCGGTCGGCCCGGGGCAGCCGGGGAGCTGGCGCGCCTCGTGGTGGAGGTCGCCGGGCGCCGGCCTCGTCGCGGCCGGGGCCGGAGCCGGGGCCCGGACCGCCGTCCGGGATAGGTCCCGGCCGGGTCAACGCTCCGCCCATCGAGCCGCGCCGGCCGGCCGGACCGCCGCCGGCGTAACGGGCCACCAGGGCCGCGCGTAATATGGTCCGCACGGACGGAGGGGCTGGAATCATTGCGGCCCGAACTGGGCCCCCACCTGCCGGCATCAGTTGCCGGAGTGGGGGGGCGCCGTCCGCGAGCTGGGGGCCCTCGGGAAATGGCGTCGTTTGTCATCCGCGGAGGCCGGGTTCTCCAAGGGGAAATCCGGGCGAGCGGGGCCAAGAACTCCATCCTGCCCATCATGGCCGCCTCCCTTCTGACGCGGCGAGAGTGTATCATCCGAGACACCCCCGACCTGCGCGACGTCGGCACGATGTCCCGCATCCTGACCAGTGTGGGTGCCAAGGTCTGGGTCGGGACCGACGCCGCGAGCGGACAGAGGTACCTGCGAATCCTTCCGGACGGGCTGAACACCTACGAGATACCGGCCGAACTCATGGCCGAGATGAGGTCGTCCATCGTCCTCATGGGAGCCCTGCTGGGGCGGCTCGGCAAGGTCCGGGTCTGCCGGCCGGGCGGGTGCTCCATCGGGACGCGGCCGATAAACTTCCATCTGCGCGGGTTCGAGATGCTCGGCGCGAGAATCCGGGCCGAGCACGGCTACATCGACGCCGAGACCACGGGGCTCATCGGCCGCGAGATGCACCTCGACTTCCCAAGCGTGACCACCACCGAGAATCTGATGATGGCCGCCGTTTTCGCCGAGGGGACCACCGTCATCAAGAACGCGGCTAAGGAGCCCGAGATAGTCGATCTCCAGAACTTCCTCAACGCCATGGGCGCCCGGATCGTCGGGGCCGGCCTGGACACCATCCGCATCGTCGGGACCCGGACCCTGGGCGGGGTGGACCACGCGGTCATCCCCGACCGCATCGAGGTCGGCACGTACCTCGTCGCCGGGGCGATAACCGGCGGCGACGTGACCGTGCAGAACGTGGTCCCCGAGCACCTCGAGGCGGTGACCGCCAAGCTCGGCGAGGCCGGGGCGGTTCTGGACGTGGGGCGCGACCACATCCGCATCCGGCCCGGGACCCGCCTCCGGGCCGTGGACTTCAAGACCCTGCCCTACCCGGGCTTCCCCACCGACATGCAACCCCAGGCCATGGCCATGGCCTGCTTCGCTCACGGGACGAGCCTTATCACCGAGAACATCTTCGACCAGCGCTTCGCCCATGCCGACGAACTCATGCGGATGGGAGCGTCTATAGAGGTCGGAAACCGCC
Source organism: Symbiobacterium sp. (assembly GCA_020725405.1). Taxonomy (GTDB): domain Bacteria; phylum Bacillota; class Sulfobacillia; order UBA995; family UBA9673; genus DYFB01. Next base: position 30,946 of record DYFB01000007.1, read on the forward strand.
TGGCCGTGGTCAGGGGCGGCGGGAGGCTCACCGGGGCCAGGGTCAAGGCCACCGACCTCCGGGCCGGGGCGGCTCTCGTCCTGGCGGGCCTCGGGGCCGAGGGGACGACGGTGGTCGACCCCTGCTACCACATCGAGCGAGGGTATGAGAGAATGGAGGAGAAGCTCCGGGCAGTGGGGGCGAGTATCACCAAGGTGAACGGGTAGTAGTATGAGCGTGTGAGCCGGAGGCCGGCATCGCTCAGGAGGACCTAGAGGGTCGGTCGGAACCGACCCGTCGCTTTGCCGGCCCGGCGGACAAGCCCGCTCCGGCCGGAGCGGTCCGAGGCCGGTCCGGTCGCCGACCGGGAGGAGGAGGGGTGGGTCGTGGGAGACAAGAGGGGCCGCCGGAGTGGGCCGTCTTCGAGCCGGACCCGGCGGGACGCCGGACGGCCGGCCCCCGTCCGGCCCGGAGGCCGGCGCACGACGCCGGCCCGTGAGGCCCCGCCGGCCGAGCGGGCTCCCTCCGGCGCCCTCGCCGACCTTCCCGGCCTGCGGCGCCTTCTCGGCGTCCTGTCCATCGCTCTCCTCGCGGGTATCGGGCTCACCCTCTTCGTGACCTCGCCGGTCTTCGGGGTCAGGGAGGTCCTCCTTCTCGGCTCCTCCCACCTGACGTCGGACGAGGTCGTCCGCCTGTGCGACGTGCCCCTTGGCACGAACATACTGAAGGTACCCACTCTGCGCATCCGCGACCGCCTTCTCGGCCACCCCAGGGTCGAGAAGGCCACCGTCTCGCGGCGGTTCCCTAACCGGCTCCTGATCCAGGTCGTCGAGAGGGAAGGGGTGGCTCTCGTCGCCTGCCACGAGCGGTATGCGGAGCTCGACGCGACCGGCCGGCCGCTCGAACTGCACCGGTTCATCGGGGCCCTTGGACTTCCGGTGATAACTGGGGTTGACGTGGACGGGGTCACCCTCGGGCTGCGCCTCGACGACGAGAGGCTCCTGACGGCCCTCCTCTGCGCGTCAGCTCTCGGCCGGGAGGGGCGCTCGGCTGTGGCCGAGATCCACCTCACGGCTGGCGGAGAGCTTGTGGTCTACACCCGGTCCGGCGTCCCGGCCTACTTCGGCGAGGCGACCGGTCTCGAGGTCAAGGCCGGCGTGCTGGCCGGGATTCTCAAGGACATCGCCCTCGAGGGCCTGGAGGTGAGCTACATCGACGTCCGCTACCCACGCTACCCGGTCCTCGGCTCGGCGGTCCCCGCGGTCAGCCAGGAGGAGTGGCCCGACCCGGACGCCGTCCTCCTGGGAGGGCCGTAGCCGGCCTTCCCAGCCCCACCCGCCTCCCGCGCCCCTCCCGGAGGGCTCCAGCCCCACCCGCCTCCCGCGCCCCTCCCGGAGGGCTCCAGCCCCGCCCGCCTCCCGCGCCCCTCCCGGAGGGCTCCAGCCTCGCCCGCCTCCCCTCCCCCCTCCCGGAGCCGGTCCCGGCCCGGAGAAGGTGAAAGCTGCCGGGTCAGAGAAACTTACCCGCCGGGAAGGAGGAGGGCTCTTTGCCGGGCGCACGCGCCAGACAGGATGTCATCGCCGCCCTCGACGTGGGCTCGACCAAGGTCTGCGCCCTGGTCGCCCAGCTCTCCGAAGACACGGAGATAGACATAATCGGCTACGGAGTCGCTCCTTCACACGGTATGCGCCGCGGGGTCGTCGTCGACGTCGAGGGCACGGTCAGGGCTATCCGCGAGGCCATGGAGAAGGCCGAGGACATGGCCGGGACCAGAATCCGGTCGGTGACCCTCGGGGTGGCCGGGACCCACGTCCAGTCCTTCAACAACCGGGGCGTCATCGCCATCAACCGCGAGGACAAGGAGCTCACCGAGGAGGACGTTGAGAGGGCCCTCGAGGCCGCTCGGGTCCTCACCATCCCTCCCGACCGCGAGATCATCCACGTGCTACCGAGGGAGTTCATCGTCGACGGCTACGACGGGATACGCGACCCGGTGGGGATGGTCGGGAACCGGCTCGAGGTCGAGGCCAACATCGTCACCGGCTCGATCACCTCCGTGGAGAACGTCGTGAGGTGCGTGAGCAAGGCGGGTCTCGACGTCGAGAACACGGTGCTCTCGAGCCTGGCCTCCGGAGAAGCCGTGCTTCATCCGGCCGAGAGGGAGCTCGGCGTGGCCGTCGCCGACATCGGCGGAGGCACGACCGACGTGGCCATCTTCGACCGCGGGGGGCTGTGGCACGCCGCGGTGATTCCCGTCGGCGGCGACCACATTACCAACGACCTGGCCGTCGGCCTCAGGACCCCGCTCGCCCAGGCGGAGAAGGTGAAGATCCAGGAGGGCCTGGCTTCGGCTGCGGCGGCCCCGGCCGACGAGTTCATCGAGGTCCCGGACGTCGGCGGCAGCCGGGTCCAGCGCATCGGCAAGCGGGCCGTCGCCGAGATCATCCAGCCCAGGGTCGAGGAGATCTTCGGGCTCATCATGAAGGAGGTCAAGAAGTCCGGCCGCGAGGGCGTCCTTCCGGGAGGCGTCGTCGTCACGGGCGGTACGGCCTCGCTGCGCGGCCTCATCGACGTCGGGCAGGACGAGACCGGCCTGCCCGTACGCATAGGCTACCCCGAGGGGCAGGGGGGTCTCATCGAGCTCGTCAGGAACCCGGCCTGCGCCTGCGCCGTCGGTCTCATCCGCTTCGCCGCCGAGCACCAGGCGGCGAGGGGAGAGTCGGGCGGGAGCCAGGACGGGCTTTCCGGCTTTCTCGCGGGCGTGCTCGACCGGGTGAGAAACTGGGTCAAGCAGTCCTACTGAGCCAGGCGGCCCGGCTCCTTGCGGACCGGGGCGGGAGGTGTGACGGTGGTGGACGGGCTCATCGCTCTCGACCTCGAGGTCGAGCACTTCGCCCTGATAAAGGTCATCGGTGTCGGCGGGGGCGGGAACAACGCCGTCAACCGGATGGTCACGAGCGGGCTGAAGGGCGTGGAGTTCGTGGCCATGAACACCGACGTCCAGGCCCTCTACCGGTCCGCCGCCCCCATCAAGATCCAGCTCGGGGAGAAGCTGACCCGGGGTCTCGGGGCCGGAGGCAACCCCGAAATCGGCCGCCAGGCGGGCGAGGAGAGCCGCGAGGCCATAACCAGGGTGGTCAGAGGGGCGGACATGGTCTTCGTCACCGCCGGCATGGGCGGCGGGACGGGCACGGGGGCGGCCCCCATCATCGCCGAGTGCGCCCGGGAGGCGGGGGCCCTGACGGTCGGCATCGTGACCAAGCCCTTCACCTTCGAGGGCAAGCACAGGATGCGCCAGGCCGAGGAGGGCGTCAGCCGGCTCCGCGAGAAGGTCGACACCCTGATCGTCATCCCCAACGACCGGCTCCTCCAGATCGTCGAGAGGCGGACCTCCATGCTCGAGGCTTTCCGCATCGCCGACGACATCCTCAGGCAGGGAGTCCAGAGCATCTCCGACCTTGTGGCCGTGCCCGGCTTCATCAACCTGGACTTCGCCGATGTGCGCGAGATCATGACGAGCACCGGCTCGGCCCTCATGGGCGTGGGGGTCGGGACGGGCGAGACGCGGGCCGCCGACGCGGCGCGCGCCGCCATCTCGAGCTCCCTCCTCGAGACGTCCATTGTCGGCGCCAAGGGCCTCCTCATCAACATCACCGGCGGGGAGGACCTGACCCTCTTCGAGGTCAACGAGGCCGCCGAGATTGCGACGGAGGCGGCCGACGAGGAGGCCAAGATCATCTTCGGCGCGGCCGTCGACGAGTCGATGAAGGACGAGGTCCGGGTGACGGTCATCGCCA
>DYFB01000067.1 GCA_020725405.1 Symbiobacterium sp.
GACCGAGCAGCTCCAGGGCCCGGGCGCCCAGGTCCTTCTCGTGGGCCCGGATGGCCTCCAGCCCCCGCCCAAGGAGGTAGTCGACGGCCGCCCCCAGTCCGACCAGACCGGGCACGTTCAGCGTCCCGGCCTCGTGGCGGTCAGGCAGGAACTCGGGCATGGTGTCCGGCCGGGCGGCGTGCCCGGTCCCCCCCCACTTGCGCGGCCTGAGCTGGAGACCCTCCCGCACGAACAGCCCCCCGGTCCCCGGCGGGCCGAGGAGCCCCTTGTGGCCGGGGAAGGCCAGGAGGTCTATCCCGCTGCGCTCGACGTCCACGGGCAGCGACCCGGCCGTCTGGGCGGCGTCCAGGAGGAAAACCACCCCGCGCTCGGCGGCCAGACGGGCGGCCTCGGCGGCGGGCATGATGGTCCCGGTGACATTCGAGGCGTGGACGAGAACGAGGAGGCGCGTCTCTGACTCGAGAACCTTCTCCAAGCGGTCCAGAGGCAGGGTTCCGTCTCCCGAGCACGGCACCACCTCCACCTCGATGACCCCGTCCATCTCAAGGGCTCTCAGGCACCTCCAGACGGCGTTGTGTTCCATCGAGGTCGTCACGACCCGGTCTCCGGGCTCGACGAGACCAGCGATGGCCAGGTTGAGGGCTTCGGTGGCGTTGTGGGTGAAGACGACGCGGCCGGGATCGCCGAAGCCGAAAAGCCTGGCCAGGGACCTCCGGGTCGCCGCGACCAGCTCATCGGCCTCGGCCGCCCGGGCGTAGCCGCCTCGCCCGGAGCTCGCCCCGTTGCGGCGCATGAAGCCCTCGACAGCCCGGTAGACCTCCTCCGGCTTCGGATAGGAGGTCGCCGCGTTGTCTAGATAGACGGAACGCAGGTCGGAACCACCCCTCGAGGGCCCCGGGTGACCGGGCCCGGCCGGCAGGCCGGGCTCCGCCGGTCCGACCAGCCCCCAGGCGTCGAGACCGGCCGGAGGCCGGAGCCGGCCAGCCGGCCGAGATGCTGCTGATGACTAGAGTATTCGGCTGGCTCACGGCCGGTCCGGCGGGGAGCAGGGCCAGGGGCCGACCTCGCCCGTACGTCCCCGGCCCACACGGCCGCGCAGTCGTAACCGGGCCGCAGGCAGTTTCCCCAGCCCGGCAGGATGTATGACCCGGACGATGAGGCCGGTCCGGATGCCAGCCGGAGGGTCACCGCTCAACGGCTCGCGCCTGCCGCAGGAACAGACGACCCTCTTAACGGCCTCCATCGCTGCCAGGGCGGTGGTGTAGCCGGTATTCGAGAGCCCCCCGAAGCACACGAGAAGGGCGGCTTCATGAGAGGCCGGCTGGGCCTGAGGGGCTTTGCTCGGCAGGGCCCGCCGCACGTGGTCAGAAGGGCTGAAGGCCCGGTCCGACCAGCCAGCCGTAGACCATACCGGTCAGCGTGGCCATGACTACGACGAGAGCAACGAAAACCGCCGTCTTCTTGGTTCCGAGCACGCTCCGGATTACCAGCATGTTGGGCAGGCTCAGGGCCGGTCCCGCCAGCAGCAGGGCGAGGGCCGGTCCCTGCCCCATGCCGGAACCCAGGAGCCCCTGGATGATGGGCACTTCAGTCAGGGTGGCGAAGTACATGAAAGCTCCCACGACCGAAGCCACCAGGTTCGCCCCCAGTGAGTTACCCCCGACCAGCCGGGAGACGTACCCGGCCGGGATGAGGCCCGCGTCGGTTCCGGGCCGGCCCATCAGGAAGCCGGCCACAAGGACCCCGGCGAAGAGCAGCGGGAGAATCTGCTTGGCGAAGCCCCACGTACCCTCGACCCAGGCCGTCCTCTCGTCAGCGCCGAACCAGGCCCTCACCATGTAGCCGAGGGCGACGAGGAGACCGACCACTATGTACCACTTGACGGTGAAAACCGCGTTCCAGAACCCGATGGGCTCCGCCGGCCTCCCCCATGTGGCGAAGATCAGGATGCCGACCAGCGTGGCGAAGTAGAGGAGGCTCTGGCCCGGCGTCCGGCGCTCGGGAATATCCACCGCCATCGCCACCGGATTGGACCGCTCTCTCTCCTCCGCTCGGAAGACGTAGCCCGTCACCAGGCCGATGACCGCGGCGAAGAGCACCGCTCCGATAGCTCTGGCCGCACCGAGCTGCCATCCCAGGACCCGCGCCGTCAGAACGATGGCCAGGACGTTGATGGCCGGCCCGGAGTAGAGGAAGGCGATCGCCGGCCCCAGGCCCGCGCCCCGCCGGTAGATGCCCGAGAAGAGGGGGAGGACCGTGCAGGAGCACACAGTCAGGATGGTGCCTGAAACCGAGGCGATCGAGTAAGCCAGGATGCGGTTCGCCCCCGCTCCCATGTACCGCAGGACGGAGCCCTGCGAGATGAAGTTAGCGATGGCCCCGGCGATGAAGAATGCCGGCACCAGACAGAGAAGCACGTGCTCCCGAGCGTACTCCTGGAGCATGTGGAAAGCCTCGAGAAGGGAGGACTGGATCCTGGGCGAGTCCAGGGGCACGAAGTAGGCCGCTAGGAATACCGCGGCGATCACAGTGAACTTCTGCCATTCCTTCACGACTCGGCTTCTTCCCGTCCCGGCTCTTCGCGGGTCGGCCCACCCGCGCCAGCGGGCAGGTCGCCCCACAGCGCGCTCTGTCTCAGCCAGCGCTCCCGCAGGAAGCCACGCACCTGGTCGTAGATGGCCGCCACCGTATCGTCCGCCAGGCGGCACATCGTCCGCTGCCCGTCCTTCTCCGCCACGATCAGGCCCTCGCGTCTCAGGACCGCGATGTGCTTCGAGGCGGTGGGCTGCTCGATTCCGAGGAGGGGCATGAACTCGCAGACACACAAGGGGCCGGATCTGAGAGCTTCGATCATGGCGACCCGAACTGGATGTCCTAGAGCTTTGAAGACACCGGCCGCCAGGGTCGTCATATCACCCAAATGAGGCACCTCCGATGTTTTATATTCCTATATACCTTACTTAGCATATGCCACACTCGCTGAGTCGTCAAGCGTCCTCGAAACGCCTCGGGGGCAGAAGGACCGGCAGGATTGGAGGGACCGGACGACGCCGCGCGAAGTAGCAGCTAACGAGTCGGGAAGGGAGCGGGCCCATGGTCGATCCGAAGTGTGTGGTCGAGAGGAACCTGACCAAGTGCACCTGCACCTATGAGCCCTGTTCACGCAAGGGGAAGTGCTGCGAGTGTCTCCAGTACCACTGGAGGAACAGGGAGCTGCCCGGATGCCTGTTCCCCCCGGAGGTCGAGAGGACCTACGACCGCTCCCTCGCGGCCTTCCTCCGGGCCCACCGGCAGGGCTAGCCAAGGCCCGGGAGGGATCGAGCCGTGACCTTCCTGTGGGGAACGGCGACAGCCGCCCATCAGGTCGACTCCCTGGGCACGGGGGTGGGGAGATTCGTCGGCGGCTGGCTCGCCCAGCTCCTGACCGTCGGACCGGCCCTCACCATCTCGAGCCTCTTCCGGCTCCCCTGCGGGGTCCTGCTCCTCTTCCTGGTCCGCCTCTTCCCGCGTGACGTGGAGACGCTCCGGGCCGACATGCAGGCCGTCGCCCGGGAGCTCCTGGAGAGGGGCAAGACGACCAGGGCCGCGCTGCCACGCTAGCCGGTCCCGCCTGCCGGCCAGGCTGGCCGGCTCGGTGGGGCGCCGCGGGGTGAAGCCGGTAGGGGAAGGGGGAATTTCGCGGCGTTCGGGGCACCCTACTCCCCGAGAACCCTTTCGGAGGGATGCCGAGCGATGGCCGTTCCCCGAGACCTCGCCCGGAGGAGGACTTCGCCGGTCGAGTTCTGGTTCGGGCTCTTCCTCGTCCTCTTCTCGGGCCAGTTCCTCTCGAACCTGCCGCTCATCCTGGAGCACCGGACCTGGCAGCTCCAGTTCGGGGCCTTCGGCCTCACCCTGACGGGCATAACCCTGTTCGTGGCCGGGGGCTACGTCCTCCAGAGCGGTCTTGAGGAGCGGCGGACCCACCTCGCCCTGGCCGTCGCCGCCCTCGCCTTCGGCCTGATGGGCCTTTACCCCAACATCGTCTACGGCAACCCCTTCGCCCTGGTGGTCGGGCTGCCGGGGGGGCTCATCGTCCTCTTCGGGCTCCTCGGAGGACTGGTCCTCGCCTACGCGGCGGTCTGGTTCGCCCGCGCCGTCTTCGCCGAGGCTGGGCTGGACCAGGTGCGACGGATGGGGCTGGTCTTCCTGGCCGCGGTCGCCCTCGAGCGGGGGGTCATCCAGTTCCTGAGAACGCTCGTCCAGGTGCTCGCTGAGCCCGGCACCTTGCGGGCCTGGGCCGTCTTCTCCTGGGTCGCCTTCGCCGGGCGTTTCCTGCCTGTCCTCGTGAGGGGCCTCGCCGCCGCCATGATCCTCTGGGTCGTCTGGGTCGCGGTCGGGCGGGACTTCGGCCTCCCGGCGAGAGAGCAGCCGCGGCGACTGCTCGTGGGGGTCGCCGGGCTGGCCATCGCCCTCTGGGCCTCGGCGGACCTCTTCTACGCCGGGGCCCTCTGGGCGGCCTGGGCCGTCCCGTTCACTCCCGACCCGCCGCTCCTCTTCAAGGTCCGGACGAGCGCCCTCATTCTCCTGCCCGCCCTGCCCCTCCTGGCTCTCGCGGACGCCGTGCGCCGCGAGGGGCTCCTCCTCACGTCGCGACCCGGAAGAGCTCGCTGACGAGCGCGGCCAGCTGGCTGTCGCGGTAGTAGGGGAGCTGGATGGCCTTGGCCGGGCACTCTCCGGCGCACGTCCCGCAGCCCCGGCACTGGACCGGGTTTATCTCCGCCACGGCGTCGGTGTTGATGAAGGGCACCTGATAGGGGCAGACCCGGACACAGGTGAGGCAGGCGGCGCACTTCTCCGCGTCCACCTCGGCGACGATGCCTCCGGTGGTCAGGGTCGCCTTGGCCAGGATGGTCGCCGCGCGGGCCGCCGCTCCTTCGGCCTGGAGAAGCGCCTCCGAGAGGTGCTTCGGCCCGTGGGCCCCGCCGGCCACGAACAGGCCGGCCGCCGGGAGGTCGAGAGGCCCGAGCTTGGCGTGGACCTCGCTGAAAAAGCCGTCCGGGGTGAGGGCCACTTTGAGCAGCCGGGCGAGCTCCACCGTGCCCCTGGCCGGCACGGCCGCGGTCCCGAGGACGACGAGGTCCGGGCGAAGCACGAGCCTCGCCCCTGTCGAGGAGTCGGTCACCTCGACGAGCGCCGAAGCGGCGTCGTCCTTCACCCGCGGGTACTCGCCCTCCGGGAACCGGACGAAGCGGACGCCCGCCTCGCGGGCCTCGCGGTAGAGGTCCTCGAAGAAGCCGTAGGTCACCATGTCCCGGTAGAGGACGTGGACCTCGGCGTCCGGACGCAGGGCCTTCACCTGCAGGGCGGCCTTCACCGCCTGGGTGCAGCAGGTCCGGCTGCAGTAAGGGACGGGGTCCGGGCCGTGGCCGCGGGCCCCGGCGCAGAGGAGGAAGACGACTCCCGGCGAGGGCGTGCCGAGCCGGGGAAGCCCGGCGCCGAGCTCCTCCTCGAAGGCGAGGCGACCCATGACCCGCCCGCCCGCAACCGGGCCCAGGCCGGCGGCTTCCAGGGGGGCCTCCTCCACACCGGTGGCGACGATGACCACTCCGTGCTCGAGGGTCAGTTCCTCACCCCGGGGCTCCCGGGAGACGACCGAGGTGAAGCTGCCGGCGTGGCCAGCGAAACTCTCCAGCCTCGCTCCGGTGAGGACTTCGACGAGCCCGGAGGCGTCGACCCGCCGGACGAGGTCGTCGAGGAGGGCCTTCACCTCGGCGTACTCGGCCGTCGAGCGGAGCCGCCTGAGGCTCCCGCCGAGCTCCGGCTCCCGCTCGATGATCCAGGAGGCGAAGCCCTGCTCGGCCAGGCTGAGAGCCGCCCGGAGCCCGGCCGGCCCGCCGCCGATGACAAGGGCCCGCGAGGTGACCGGCACATCGAAGAGCTTCAGAGGTTCGAGAAGGCGGGCCTTGGCCACGGCCATCCGGACAAGATCGGCCGCCTTGGCCGTCGCCTGCTCCCGGTCGTGCTTGTGGACCCACGAGCACTGCTCCCGGATGTTGGCCATCTGGAAGAGGAACTGGTTGAGACCGGCCTGGCGGAGGGTGTCGCGGAAGAGAGGCTGATGGGTCCTCACCGTGCAGGCGGCGACGACCACCCGGTTCAGGCCCTTCTCGGCGATGAGGTCGCGGATGCGGGCCAGGCTATCCTGGGAGCAGGTGTAGAGGAACTCCTCGGCGTGGACCACCCCGGGCAGGCGGGCCGCCCCGGCCACGACCGCCCCCACGTCGACGACCGAAGCGATATTGATGCCGCAGCGGCAGACGAAGACCCCCACCCGCGGCTCCTGGCCTCGGACGTCGGTCTCCTCCGGATAGGTTCTCACCCTCGACACCTCGCCCCGGGCGAGCGCCAGGAGACCTCCGGCTCCGGCCGCGGCGGCGCTCGCCGTCGTGATGGTCTCCGGGATGTCCTTGGGGCCAAGGAAACCGCCGGCGGCGAAGACGCCCTCCCGGGTCGTGGCGACCGGGCGCTGGGGCCCGGTGAGGGCGAAGCCGGTCTCACCGAGCCGGAAGCCCAGCTTCTGCGCCAGGTCCTCGGCCGCCCGGGGCGGCTGGAAGCCGACCGAAAGGACGACGAGCTCGAACTCCTCTTCGGCCGGAGCCGCCCGGTGGGCGCCGGGGGCGGCCCCTTCGCGACCCGAGGCCGCCCGGTCGGGACCGGGGGTGGCCCCCGCCCCCCCGCCCGCGGACGGCCGCGACCCCGCGTAGGCCAACCTGAGATTCCCGGTGGCCGGGTCCTCCCGGACGGCCGAGACGAAGGCGTTGACCAGACGGACCCCGTAGCGGTCGCGGGCCGCGTCGGCGTAGCGCTGGAAGTCCTTGCCGTAGGCCCGGAGGTCGAGGTTGAAGATGGTCACCTCGGACTCGGGCTCGCGCTCCCGGATGAGGACGGCCTCCTTGACCGCGTACATACAGCACACTCCGGAGCAGTAGGGCACGGGCTGGTGCCCGGCCGGACCGCTCACCCGGCCCCATTCCCGGCCGGCCCGGAGGGTGTCGCGGGACCCGATGCACTGGAGGAAGGCTATCCGGCGCGGCCGGGCCCCGTCCGACGGCCGCTTCAGAATCCCGGCCGTCGGCCCGGTCGAGGAGAGCAGGCGTTCGAGCTCAGGGGCTGTGACGACGTTGGGGAAGCGCCCGTAGCCGAGCTCGCTCCGGCGGGCGGGGTCGAACGTGTCGAAACCCGGAGCGAGGATGACCGAGCCGACCTCCAGCCGGACGGTCTCATCGGCTTCCTCGTGGCGGACAGCCCCCTTCTCGCAGACCTCCTCGCAGCGCATGCACTCGGCGCAGATGCCGCAGTCAAGACAGCGGGACGCCTCCTCCCGGGCCATGTCCTCCGTATAGCCGCCGAAGATGCGGGCTCCTTCGGGAGCGTCGGCGGGGCCGAGGTACGGACGCACCCGCCGCCGCCGGGGAAGGTCCTGGATGTCCAGGTCCAGCCGGACGACCTCCTCCGGTTTCGGCCAGCGCCTCCGTCCCTCCGCGAGGTCGCGTCCCGAGAGGTAGCGGTGGATGGACTCGGCCGCCGTCTTGCCCGAGGCGATGGCGTCGATGACCGTCCCGGGACCGGTCACGGCCTCGCCCCCGGCGAAGACCCCGGGACGGCTCGTGGCCAGGGTCAGCGGGTCGACGACGATGGTCCCCTCTCCGGTCCACTCGAGACTGGCGTCGTGCCGGAAGAAGGTCTCGAGGGGTATCTCGCTCGTGGCCAGGATAACGGTGTCGAAGGGCTGGAGGTGCTCGGACCCGCGCACCGGGACCGGCTTGCGCCCCTCGCCGGGGACCCGCCACTTGAGGAGCTCGAGGCCCTCGGCCGCCGTCTGGCCCCTGACCCGGACGGGCGTGGTCAGGAACGTGAAGCGGACCCCCTCGCGGCGGGCGGCCGTGACCTCCTCGGGTAGGGCGTAGAGCTCCCTCTCGGTGTCCCTGAAGATGACCTCGACGTAATCGGCCCCCAGCCTGACGGCCGTGCGGGCGCAGTCGACGGCGGTGAAGCCGCCGCCGATGACGGCCACCCGCCGCGCGGCGCCGATGGCCACGTCCTCACCGAGGTTCACCCGGCGCAGGAAAGAGACTCCGTGCCAGACGCCGGGGAGCTCCTGGCCGGGAAGAGCCGTCCGTTCGGCCTGCTGGGCTCCGACCGAGACGAAGATGGCCCGGTAGCCCTGGTCCATGACGTCCTCGGTCATCACGGCCTGGCCGACCGGCACCCCGGTCCGGATCTCGACCCCGAGCCGCTCGATGAGGTGTATCTCGGTCTCGATGAAGTCCCGCGGCAGGCGGTACTCGGGGATGCCGACGCGGAGGAGGCCGCCGGCCACGGGGAGGGCCTCGAAGACGGTCACCGGGTAGCCGCGCCGGGCGAGGTGATAGGCGCAGGTGAGACCGGCCGGGCCCGAGCCGAAGACGGCGACCTTCTCCTCCCGCCGGGGCTCGACCGGGGCTGCCTGGGCAAGGGCCCACTCGCGGTCCTCGCCGAGGATGTAGTGACCGAGAAAGGCTTTGAGGCTCTTGATGGCGATGGGGTCGTCGAACTCGCCGCGCTGGCAGACCTTCTCACAGGGGTTGTGGCACACGGTGCCGCAGACACTCACGAAGGGGTTGTCCCGACGGATGAGCGACCAGGCCTCCCGGAAGCGCCCCTGGGCCACCAGGGTCACGTAGCCGTGGGTGTGCACGCCGGCCGGGCAGCCCAGCCGGCACGGTGACACCCCGCGTTTCTCGATGAGGTAGGCGTTGGGGATGGCCTGCGGGAACGGCTTGTAGATGGCCTTCCGGCGGGCGAGGCCCAGGTTGAACTCATCGGGCCTCTCCACGGGGCAGACCTCCTCGCACGAGCCGCAGGAGGTGCACTCGCCAGCGGCGACGTGGCGCGGCCTCTTCCGCAGGACAATCTCGTAGGCCCCCGCCTCCCCGGAGAACTTCTCGACGGTCGAGAGAGTGTGGATATCGATGTTCGGGTGCCCGGCGCACTCGCTCATCTTCGGTCCCAGGAGGCACATCGAGCAGTCGTTGGTCGGGAAGGTCTTGTCCCACTGGGCCATCTTCCCGCCGATGGACGGCCCGTCGGTGACAAGATGGACCTGGAAGCCCGCCTCGGCGCAGTCGAGGGCGGCCTGAATGCCGCCGATCCCCGCTCCGAGGACCATCACCGAGCCCTTAGGCCGCCGTCTCCCGGCGCCATCTCCGCTCTTCTCAACCCGGGTCATCACCGGACCTCCTCTCAGGGTGGCCCGTCGCGCAGCCCTGGCCCACTCCTACCAGCGATTGTGATTGTGCTCACGTTGAACAACTGGTAGGAATCTTCTGATATTTTATTTCAAAAAAAGATGTCCGTTTCCTTCTCCGGACGGACCCTTCCCCACATTCTAGTGTTTGCGGGATGATTACCACTGCCGCGCCGGCCGGCGCGGCCGCCCGCTGGCGCGTCTCGGGGGCCAGGCGCCCAACCCCTACTTCACCAGTCCGCGGGTATGGGCGTAGATGGCGAGCTGGGTGCGGTCGGAAAGGTTCAGCTTGGCCAGGAGGGACGTGATGTGGGCCTTCACCGTCCTCTCGGTGATGAAGAGCCTCGCCCCTATCTCCGCGTTGGAGAGGCCCTGGGCGACGAGAAGGAGGACCTCGAGCTCGCGCTCTGTCGGCTCCTCCCCTTTTGGCGCCGTCATCTCCCGGAGGACCCGCTGCGCGGCCACGGGGTGAAGGACGGATTCGCCCTTATAGGCGCGCCGGACCGTCTCCCCGAGCTCCTCGGCCGCCACATCCTTGAGCATGTAGCTTCTCGCCCCGGCCTTGAGGGCCGGGATGACCTTGTTGTCGTCGGTGTAGCTCGTCAGGACGATGACACACGCGTCCGGCCGCTCAGCCAGGATGCGCCGGGTGGCCTCGACCCCGTCGAGGCGCGGCATGACGAGGTCCATCAGGATGACGTCCGGCCGAAGCTCGCCGCTCATCCGGACGGTCTCCTCGCCGTCGGCGGCTTCTCCGACGATCTCGAAGCCCGGTTCGGTCTCGAGGTAGCTGCGGAGCCCCCGTCGGACAATCTCGTGGTCGTCACAAATCAGGATGCGGATCATGCCTCCGATACCCCTCCTCGGCGAAGGCTCGGGCCGACCGGCCCGGCGACCGCCGGGGCCGCGGCCCGGACCTCTCTGTCACCCCCCTGGTCTTCTCCGTCGCCCCCCAGCCGCCTGCCGCCGGCGGGAACTGCGGCGGTGACCGTGGTCCCCCGGCCCGGGGCGCTCTCGACCCTTACCCGCCCCCCGACGGCGGCCGCCCGCTCAGCAAGGCCCTTGAGCCCGACGGCCGTGGGGCGCACCGGCGCGGCCGGGCTGAACCCCCGCCCGTCGTCCTGCACGACGAGGGCGACCTCACGCCCGGCCGTCAGCTCCAGGCGGACGAGAACCGTCCTCGCCCGAGCGTGCCTTGATACGTTGTTCAGAGCCTCCTGGGCGATCCGGAAGAGGGCCTCCTCGGCGCGGCGGTCCAGGCGCCCGTCGAAACGCACGTCGCACTCACAGGCCAGCCCCTGGGCCTCGGCGAACGTACGGGCGTACTCCTCGAGGGCAGGACCGAGACCCTGTTCTTCCAGGGTCGTCGGGCGGAGCTGGAGGATGAGGTCTCTGAGCTGCCGGTGGGCCGAGCGGGCGAGCTCCTCGATACCGGAGAGGGCGGACCTGATCTCCTCCAGGCAGGCGCGGTCACCCTCGACGCCTTCCAGACGGCGCCGGGCCGCCGCGGCCTGCATGGACAGGGAAAAGACCTGCTGGTTCACGGTATCGTGGAGGTCCCGGGCCAGACGGGTCCGTTCTTCGAGAGCAGCCAGGCTCCCGGCCTCCTCGGCCAAGAGCCGGTTCCGCTCGGCCAGGGCCCGCAGCTCGGCGACGGCCGCCTCCAGGCTCTCGGCCATGAAGTTGAGCTCTTCCTCGAGCTGGCCGATCTCGTCCGGGCGACCTGGAGAGAGACGGGAGCCGTAGTCGCCGCGGGCCAGAGCCGAGGCGAAGCGTCCCGCTTCGCGCAGGCGCTGCTTGACCCCCCGGGCGTAGCGCAGACCGGCGTAGGCTCCGGCGAGGGCCGAGAGGGCAACCGCCGTGAGCCCGAGGAGCGCGGCCGGGCCCGGACCGCGGCCGGCGGCGAGCGGCAGGCCGACGAAGAGAGCGCCGGCGACGGCCGCGACCACCGCCACCTCGGCGTGAGAGCGGAGGAGACGCCACTGGACGCCGAAGAAGCGCTCGGACGAAACGCGGCCGGCGTCCTCTCCGGGCTCAGCGGCGGTCCCGTCTCCAGCGGCGGTCCGGTCTCGAGGCTGGTCCCCGGGCCTCTCGGTCAATCTCGCCCCTCCCCGGGAGATGTAGTCGCGACCCTCTTTATTGCCTCCGACGGGCCGCTCCTGCCGGAACCTTTCGGCACCTTCCGTGAACCGTGGCCGGGCCGGCGGAGCTCAGCCGACCCTTACTTCGCCAAAACTCATGTCGATGCCGATGAAGAGCCGGCCACGGGAATCGGCGTCGCCGGAGGGGGTGGAGTCGTCCCCGGCCCGGCCCTCCGGCCTCCGCCGGACCCGGATGTTGAGGTCCATCCCGCTCCGGTGCTCATCGAAGATCCTCATGTCGCCCGCGCCGCAGTGCGCCTCGACGATGACCTCCATGTCCCGGGGGGCCCGGACGTCGAGGTCGCCGGCCCAGGCCCGGATGGTAAGGTAGTTGTCACCCGGGGCGAACTCGGCCGTGGTGAGATCGAGGTCGATGTCGCCGGCCCAGAGCTGGATGTTCATCGGGGACTTGAAGACCCACGGACGCGACCCGAAGCGGAGGTCGCCGACGAAGCTGGAGACGTTCGAGGGCTCACCGGGGGGCTCCTCGGCGGACGGCCAGGTTCGGGCGCGGCCGGACCGGCCGTTCTCGACCCACTCCGACCACCGCCAGACTCGACGACGGGGCCGGAAGAGAAGAAGGGCGCCCAACCCGATGAGAAGGAGCGGCAGGGTCCAGTAGGAGACGTCGCCCCAGGTGTAGGAGCTTAGAGAGAGATTGAAGAGGAGCTGGGCCGTGGCTCCGACCAGAACCCAGAGAGCGACGAGACGCACACCGAGGCTCCGGCCGATCCGCACCCGCAGCGGCCGGGAAGGGCTCCGAACGGTAACGAACAGCCGCCCAAAAGCCAGCTTGGCGGCCGGCCACATCACGAGAACGGGCCAGAGCCCCCAGACGTTGAACTCCGGGATGTGACCCAGGTTCGCCGCCAGCAGGAGAAGGCCGGCCAGGAGCAGGGCCAGGCCCCAGAAAGCGCTGCGCATCGTGCTCGTCCCCCTCGGCTCACAGTCTAGCAGAACAAGCCCTGGCAGGCGACCCCGCCGGCCACCCCTGACCGGGCGGCCCTGCCCGTCGCCTTCTAGAGCATACTCCGAGAGAAGACCGTCCGCCGACGTACCACGGGGACAGGGCGGCCATGGACCCTGGGGAAGCCTCGTTCTGGACCTGCGTCCAATGGCTGAGCATCGGGTAGGAGGGAGCGTCACGCTCCCGACCTCCCACACCACCCGGCGTGCGGGTCCGCACCGGGCGGTTCGTCA
>DYFB01000068.1 GCA_020725405.1 Symbiobacterium sp.
GTGCTTGTCGTTGATGTCCACGCCCTGCGACCGGTAGACTTCCTGCACCTCTTTGACGAGGTACGTCTGGACGTCCCGCACCCCCCGGATGCGCAGGATGTCGTGCGGGTTGAGCGGCCCTTCCGTCAACTGGTCCCCGGCCTCCACCGTCTGGCCGTCCCGGACCTTGAGGCGGGCTCCCGGGATCTGGTAGGAGCGCTCCTCGCCGCCCGGGCTCACCACGGTGATCCGCCGAATCCCTTTGACCTCGGAGACCTTCACCGTTCCAGCGATCTCGCTGATAACCCCCTGACCCTTCGGCCGCCGGGCCTCGAACAACTCCTCCACCCGCGGCAGGCCCTGGGTGATGTCCTCGCCCGCCACGCCGCCGGTGTGGAAGGTGCGCATTGTCAACTGCGTGCCGGGTTCGCCGATAGACTGGGCGGCGATGATGCCGACCGCCTCGCCGACCTCGACCGTGCGCCCTGTGGCCAGGTTCCGGCCGTAGCACTTGATGCAGACCCCGTAGCGGGAGTGGCAGGTCAGGACCGACCTGATGGCCACCTGGTTGATCCCCGCCTTTTCGATGGCGGCGGCGACGCCCTCGGTGATCATTTCGTCCCGCCGGACCAGAACCTCACCGGTGGCCGGGTCGGTCACCTCCGCGGCGGAGAACCGCCCCACGATCCGGTCCCGCAACGGCTCGATGACCTCGTTACCCTCCTTGATGGCCCCCACGGTGATAGACTCCGTCGTCCCGCAGTCCTCTTCCCGGACGATGACGTCCTGGGAGACGTCGACGAGACGCCGCGTGAGGTAGCCCGAGTCGGCCGTCCGGAGAGCCGTGTCCGCCAGGCCCTTCCGGGTGCCGTGGGTCGAGGTGAAGTACTCCAACACCGTCAAGCCTTCCCGGAAGTTGGCCTTGATCGGGATCTCGATGATCCGCCCGGAAGGGTCGGCCATCAGGCCCCGCATGCCGGCGAGCTGGGAGAGCTGCGAGACGTTGCCCCGGGCGCCGGAGATGGCCATCATGTAGACCGAGTTGAGCGGGTTGTTCTCCCGGAGGTTCCTGAGCATCGCCTCGGTTATGTCTTCTTTCGCCTGCGTCCAGATGTCGCAGATCCGCCGATACCGCTCCTCGGCCGTGATCAGGCCGCGGCGGTGCTGCTGCTCCACCTGGGCGATCTGCTGTTCGGCCTGGTCGATGATCGTCTGTTTTTCCGCCGGGATCGAGATGTCCGTGACGCTGATCGTCGTGCCGGAGACGGTGGCGAAGTGGAACCCGGTCCGCTTGATGGCGTCGAGCAACTCCGCTGTCCGGGCGTTTCCGTAGTTCCGGTAGACCTTGTCGACGATTCGCCCCAGTTCTCTCCGATCCACCAGCCGGTCGACGAACTTCAGGTCCTCCGGGCGCTTCCGGGCGTCGTCCGGATCCTTGGAGAGCACCTCCTCGATGGCGTGGCTGAAGATGATCTGCCCCACCGTCGCCTGGCGGCGCTCCTTGCCTGTGCCGTACCAGACCTTGGCGTGCAGATCCACGGCCTTTTCGTCGTAGGCCATCTCGACCTCGTCGTAGTTGCGGAAGCACTTCCCCTCGCCCTTGGCGCCGGGGATCTCCATTGTGAGGTAGTAGCACCCGATGACCATGTCCTGGGTCGGCGTGGCGATCGGCCGCCCGTGTGCCGGCGACAGGATGTTGTAGGCGGAAAGCATCAAAAGCCGCGCCTCCGCCTGGGCCTCCGCCGACAGCGGCACGTGCACCGCCATCTGGTCGCCGTCGAAGTCGGCGTTGTA
>DYFB01000069.1 GCA_020725405.1 Symbiobacterium sp.
AAGAAAGCCATCGTCACCCTCGAGGAAGGCCAGAAGATCAAGGTGTTCGAGGAAGTCTAGCGCGGGCGCCTTGCGGCCGTGGAAGGGGTGAAACAGCGTGCCCATCAAGAAGTTCAAGCCGACATCTCCCGGTCGCCGGCAGATGACGGTGGCGGATTTCAAGGAGATTACCAGGGACCGGCCGGAGAAAGCTCTGGTCGAGCGCCGCGTCGAGCGGGCCGGCCGGAACGCCCAGGGCAAGTTGACCGTCCGGCATCGGGGAGGCGGTCACCGGAGGGCCCTGAGGGTCGTTGATTTCAAGCGGGACAAGGACGGCGTGCCCGCCCGCGTGGCGGCCATCGAGTACGACCCCAACCGGTCGGCGCGCCTGGCCCTGCTTCACTACGCCGACGGTGAGAAGCGCTACATCATCGCCCCTCTCGGCCTCACCGTCGGGAGTACGGTCGTCTCCGGGCCCGAGGCCGATATACGGGTCGGCAACACCATGCCGCTCGCCCGGATTCCCAGCGGCACCGTCGTCCACAACATCGAGCTCATCCCCGGGAAAGGCGGGCAGATGTGCCGCGCGGCTGGCGCTTCGGCCCAGCTTATGGCCAAGGAAGGGCCGTTTGCCCACCTGCGCCTGCCGTCGGGTGAGGTCCGCCTGGTCAGCGTCAACTGCCGGGCGACCATCGGTCAGACGGGGAACGTGGAGCACGAGAACATCACGGTCGGCAAGGCCGGCCGGAGCCGCTGGCTCGGCCGGCGCCCCGCGGTCAGGGGCGTGGCCATGAACACTATCGACCACCCGCACGGCGGGGGCGAAGGGCGCTCGCCGGTCGGGCGGAAGCACCCGACGACCCCTTGGGGCCGGCCGGCCCTGGGTCAACGGACGCGCCGGAAGCGGAAGAAGTCCGACCGCTTCATCGTCAAGCGTCGGGGTGGATGACCCGCGACGGGAAGGGAGGCGCAGCGTGAATGGGTAGGTCAACGAAGAAAGGGCCGTACGTCGACGCGAACCTCATGAAGAAGATAAGCGAGCTCAACGCCAGGAACGACAAGCGTGTCGTGAAGACCTGGGCCCGGGCCTCCACCATCGTCCCGGAGATGGTCGGTCACACCATCGCCGTACACGACGGGCGGCGCCACGTGCCGATCTACATCACGGAGGAGATGATCGGGCACCGGCTCGGCGAGTTCGCCCCGACGCGCCTCTTCCGCGGGCACGGGGCGCACACGGAGCGCTCGACGGCCCTGAAGTAGCCGGCGGCCCTCGGGGCGCGCCTCGGGCGGGAGGTAAAGTCATGGCAAGGACCAGCAAGTTCAAGCCAGACGAGGCCAGGGCGGTGGTCAGGTATCTCTGGATCGCCCCCCGGAAGGTCCGCGTGGTCCTCGACCTCATCCGTGGTAAGGGAGTGGACGAGGCCCTGACGGTCCTCAAGTTCACGCCCAAGCGGGCGTCGGCCGCCGTGGCCAAGGCGGTCAAGTCGGCCGCGGCCAACGCGGAACAGAACTTCGATCTCAAGCGAGAGAACCTGGTCGTCGCCGAGGCCTTCGCCGACGGCGGTCCGACCATGAAGCGGTGGCAGGCGCGCCAGAGGGGTCGAGCCTTCGAGATAAAGCAGCGGACGAGCCACATCACGGTTGTCGTCCGTGAACGGGACTAGGCCGGAGGTCCGGCGAGAGGAGGGGATCAAGTGGGACACAAAGTCCACCCGAAGGGGCTCCGGATCGGAATCATCGAGGATTGGGACGCCAAGTGGTTCGCGGGTAAGGGGCAGTACGCCGACCTCCTCCTCGAGGACGACAAGGTTCGGAAGCACATTTACGGCAAGATGAAGGCGGCCGGGGTTTCCCGGGTCGAGATAGAGCGGGCGGCCAACCGGGTCAAGGTCACCCTGCACACGGCCAAGCCCGGCATGGTCATCGGGCGCCAGGGTGCCGGGGTCGAGGAGCTGCGCCGCGAGCTCGAGGACATCACCGGTAAGCAGGTCGCGGTGAACATCGTGGAGATAAAGCACCCCGAGACCGACGCGAGGCTGGTGGCCGAGAACATCGCCGCGGCGCTCGAGAAGCGCATCTCGCACCGGCGGGCCATGAAGCAGGCTATCGCCCGGGCGATGAAGGCCGGCGCGAAGGGCGTGCGCGTCACGGTCGGGGGCCGCATTGGCGGGGCCGAGATAGCCCGTCGTGAGCGGGCCTGGGAAGGCACGGTACCGCTGCACACGCTGAGAGCCAACATCGACTACGGGGCCGCCGACGCCAACACGACCTACGGCAAGATCGGAGTCAAGGTCTGGATCTATAAGGGTGAGGTTCTCCCGAAGAAGAAGGCTCCCGTTGCGGCTGCCGAGGTCGCTCCGGACGGAGAGGCAGGCGAATAACCCGTGCTGATGCCGAAAAGGGTCAAGTTCCGCAAGGTGCACCGCGGCCGCCGCAAGGGCAAGGCCGCACGCGGCGCCGAGATCTTCTACGGCGAGCACGCGCTGCAGGCGCTCGAGCCCGCCTGGGTTTCGGACCGTCAGATAGAGGCGGCCCGCGTCGCTCTGACCCGGCACACCAAGCGCGGCGGCAAGGTCTGGATAAGGATTTTCCCGGACAAGTCCGTGACGGCCAAACCGGCCGAGACCCGGATGGGGAGCGGCAAGGGGTCGCCCGAGTACTGGGTGGCCGTGGTCAAGCCGGGGCGGATACTCTTCGAGGTGGCCGGTGTCCCGGCGGACGTCGCCAGGGAAGCCATGCGTCTTGCAGCTCACAAGCTGCCCCTGAAGACGAGGATCATCAGCCGAGAGGCAGTGGGTGGTGAGGGACTTGAAGGTTGACCAGATCAGGCAGCTCGATGACGCCGAGCTCGCCGCCAAGCTCAAGGAGTTCAAAGAGGAGCTCTTCAACCTCAGGTTCCAGATGGCGACGGGGCAGCTCGACAACCCGATGAGACTGCGGCAGGTGCGTAAGAACATCGCCAGGGTGAAGACCATCCAGCACGAGCGGGAGCTCGCCCGGCTCAGGGGCGCCCAGTCCCGGTAGGAGGGTTTCGAGCGTGGAGATCAGGGGGACCAGGAAGACCAGGGTCGGGCGGGTCACGTCCGACGCCATGGACAAGACGGTCGTCGTGGCCGTCGAGAGGGTGGAGCCCCACTCCCTCTACGGACGACGGCTCAAGCGGACGAAGAAGCTGAAGGCCCACGACGAGAAGAACGAGTGCCGCGTCGGTGACCGCGTCCGCGTCGTCGAGACGCGTCCTCTCAGCAAGGACAAACACTGGATGGTAGTCGAGGTCCTCGAGAGAGCCAAATAGGGCCCTCCCGGGACGGTTCGAGAGAGGTGGACCCGGTGATCCAGACCCAGACCAGACTGGTTGTCGCCGACAACACCGGAGCCAAGGAGATCATGTGCATCAAGGTCCTCGGCGGCTCGAGGCGCAGGTACGCCAATATCGGGGATGTCATCGTGGCCTCGGTCAAGGAGGCCGCGCCCGGGGGTGTCGTCAAGAAGGGCGACGTCGTCAAGGCCGTCGTGGTTCGCACCAAGCGCGGCCTCAGACGCCCGGACGGAACGCACATCAGGTTCGACGACAACGCCGGCGTCCTCTTGGGCGACGGTAAGGAGCCGAAGGGGACGCGGATTTTCGGCCCGGTAGCCCGGGAACTGCGTGAGAAGGAGTACATGAAGATCGTGTCTCTGGCTCCCGAAGTCCTCTGACAAGAGGAGGCTCAAGAGAGCCCGGGACGCCGGAAGTGAGGTGGGCCGGATGCCCAGGAAGGCAGATCAGGAACCCAAAGCGACGAAGATGAACGTTCGGAAGGGTGACACCGTCCTGGTCCTGTCCGGTAAGGACAAGGGCCGGCGAGGCAAGGTCATCCGTGTAGAACCGGACAAGGGGCGGGTCGTGATCGAGGGGGTCAACGTCGCCAAGAAGCACATGAAGCCGAGGGGCAAGGTCATGCAGGGCGGCATCATCGACCAGGAAGCCCCGGTCGTCCGGTCCAAGGTCATGCTGGTGTGCCCGCGGTGCGGGAAGCCCTCGCGGGTCGGGCGCACGAGAATGGAAGACGGCCGCCTGGTCCGGATGTGCCGCAGGTGCGGCGAAGTCGTCGACCGGTAGGCAGGAGGGACGAGCTAGATGGCGAGACTCAAGCGACACTACCTCGAGAACGTCGTCCCGGCCCTCCGGGAGCGCTTCGGCTACAGGAGCACCATGCAGGTGCCGAAGATCGAGAAGGTCGTGGTGAACATGGGCGTCGGTGAGGCGACCCAGGACCCGAAAGCCCTGGACGGCGCCGTCACCGACCTCCGGACGATATCGGGTCAGAAGCCGGTCGTGAACCGGGCGAAGCGCTCGATCTCCGCGTTCAAGCTCCGGAAGGGCGTGCCGATAGGGACGAGCGTCACATTGAGAGGCGACCGGATGTACGACTTCCTCGACCGGTTGTTCAACGTGGCCCTGCCGCGGGTCCGCGACTTCCGCGGCGTACCGACGAGGTCTTTCGACGGCCGGGGGAACTTCAGCCTGGGGATCAAGGAGCAGCTGATCTTCCCGGAGATCGACTACGACAAGGTCGAGAAGATCCGGGGCATGAACGTGACTATCGTGACCAGCGCCAGGACCGACGAAGAAGCCCGCGGCCTCCTGGAGCTTATGGGTATGCCCTTCAGGGAGTAGAGAGGAGGCTTTGGATTGACCCGTAAGGCGCTGATGGAGAAATGGCAACGCGAACCCAAGCATAAGACGAGAGCCTACAACCGCTGCCGGGTGTGCGGGCGGCCCCGGGCCTACATGGGTCGCTTCGGGATGTGCCGGATGTGCTTCCGCGAGAGGGCTCACCGCGGTCTCGTCCCGGGCATCAGGAAAGCCAGTTGGTAGCAGCTTGTAGGACCCCGCTGGGGTTCCGGCGCACGAAGGGGGTATTGGGCGTGTCAACGACCGATCCCATTGCCGATATGCTGACCCGAATCAGGAACGCCAACCGGGCCCGCCAGGACCGGGTGGACATTCCCGGCTCGAAGGTCAAGAGAAGCATCATCGAGATCATGAAGCGCGAGGGCTACATCCGCGACTACGCCTGGATCGACGACGGGCGCCAGGGCGTCATCCGAGCCTACCTGAAGTACGGTCCGGCCAAGGAGTCGGTCATCAACGGGCTGAAGCGGATATCCAAGCCCGGACTCAGGGTCTACGTCAAGAAGGAGAACATCCCCAGGGTGCTCGGGGGCCTGGGCATCGCCATCCTGTCCACCCCGGAGGGCATTGTGACCGACCGGGAGGCCAGGGCCAAGGGTGCCGGCGGCGAGGTCATCTGCTACATCTGGTGAGGCCGGAGGCCGGGCCGGCGGCGGACCGGCGAGCCACGCCCGCGGGCGGGGAACGGGGGTAAGCGGAAGGTGTCGAGAGTAGGTAGGAAGCCGATAGAGATACCGACCGGGGTCGAGGTCGTGAAAGACGGCGACCGGGTCACCGTCAAGGGGCCCCGCGGCACGCTCGAGAGGAGCGTCCACCCCGACATGAAGGTGGAGATAGGGTCGGGCGCGGTGACGGTGGAGCGGCCGACCAACAACCCTCTTCACCGCTCGCTCCACGGGGTGACGCGGAGCGTCATCGCCAACATGGTCGAAGGGGTCACCCGCGGGTTCGAGAAGCGCCTGACCATCGTCGGCACGGGCTACCGAGCCGCCGTCACCGACGGCCGGCTGGTCCTGAACGTCGGCTTTTCTCATCAAGTGGAGATAACCCCGCCGGAAGGCGTGACCATCGAGACCCCGACTCCCACATCAGTGGTCGTCAAGGGCTCCGACAAGGAGACCGTGGGCCAGGTGGCCGCCAACATCCGGAAGGTCAAGCCGCCCGAGCCGTACCACGGGAAGGGCATCCGTTACGCTGACGAGCGGGTCAGACAGAAGGCGGGCAAGACCGCGAAGTAGCGGGCCTCCCAAAGGAGGCGCGCCTTAGCCGTAGGGCCGGAGAGAGCGCCGGCCGGGAACGGGCCGGGAGGTTGGACAGCGTGGGAAGGTTGACCAAGGAAGAAGCCAGGCGGAGACGGCACCGCCGTGTCAGGCACAAGGTTGTGGGTACTCCGGAGCGGCCGCGCCTTAACGTATTCCGGAGCTCCCAGCACATTTACGCACAGGTCATCGATGACGTCAACGGCCGTACCCTGCTTTCGGCCTCGTCGCTAGACCCGGAGCTCGGGCTCGTGAACGGGGGGAACGTCGAGGCGGCCCGGCTGGTCGGAGGCCTTCTCGGCCGGCGGGCCACCGCCCAGGGCGTGACCCGGGTGGTCTTCGACCGCGGCGGCTACCTCTATCACGGCCGGGTCAAGGCCTTGGCCGACGCGGCCCGGGAGGCCGGCTTGGATTTCTGAGGGGGGAAGTGAAAGGTTTTGGCCAGGATCAACGCGGACGAGCTGGGTGAACTCTCGGAAAAAGTGGTGACCATCAAGCGGGTGGCCAAGGTGGTCAAAGGCGGCCGCCGCTTCAGCTTCAGCGCCCTGGTCGTCGTCGGAGACGGCGACGGGCACGTGGGAGCCGGGCTGGGCAAGGCCACGGAGATATCCGAGGCTATAACCAAAGGCGTTCAGGATGCGAAGAAGAACATGATCGCCGTCCCGCGGGTCGGCACCACAATCCCTCACGAGGTCACCGGGGTCTTCGGCGCCGGCAAGGTCCTGCTCAAGCCGGCGGCCAAAGGCACAGGCGTCATCGCCGGAGGGGCCGTTCGGGCTGTCATGGAGCTTGCCGGCATCACCGACATTCTCACCAAGTCGCTCGGGTCGGCCAACCACGCTAACGTGGTCTACGCCACCCTCGAAGCCCTGAAGTCCCTGAAGAGCGCGGAGGACGTCGCCAGGCTCAGGGGTAAGTCGGTTAGCGAGCTCCTGGCCTGACCCCCCGAACCCCGCCCGTGACCGGGCGGGGCCGAGAGCGGAGGAGAGACCATTGGCTCAGAGACTGGAGATCACGCTCGTCAAGAGCACGATAGGCCGCCCGAAGCGCCAGGAGCGGACAGTTAGAGCGCTGGGGCTCAGGAACATCGGGGAGACGGTGGTCCACCGCGATATATCGTCCGTCCGAGGCATGCTCCGGGTGGTCGGCCATCTCGTCGAGGTCCGGGAGCGGGAAGAGACGCCTGACGAGGCCCGGGAGCGCCTGGCCGCGGTCCAGGCCAGGTCGGGCAAGGCCGCCGCGGCGGCAGCCACGGACGAAGCGGGCAAGAAGAAGGCCGAGCCGGCCGTGAAGGCCGAGAAGGCGGCCGGAGCCGCCAAGAAGGGTGCGGCGCCCAAGAAGACACCCGCCGCCAAGGAAACGGCCCCGAAGAAGACCGCGGCGAAGAAGACCGAGCCCCCGAAGAAGGCGGCGGCCAAGAAGGCCGAGGCTCCGAAGAAAGCGGCGGCCAAGAAGGCCGCGCCGAAGGCGGCCAAGGCCGACAAGCCCGCGGCGAAGAGCGGAGCCAAGGAAAAGGCTCCGGCCAAGCCCGGTTCAACCAAGGACAGCGCCGAGAAGAAGAAGTGAGGTCCGGCGGCGGGCCCGCCCGGGCCGCCAGCTGAGTAGCTCCCACCACTGAGAGAGGAGGTGCGCCGGTATGCGAGTCCATGAGTTGGGGCCGGCTCCCGGAGCGCGGAAGGCCCGCAAGCGGGTCGGCCGCGGGACAGGGTCCGGCCACGGCAAGACCGCCGGCAAAGGCCACAAGGGTCAGAAGGCCCGGTCAGGTCACGGCAAGGGGCCGCGGTTCGAGGGCGGCCAGCTCCCGCTGACGATGCGCCTACCCAAGCGGGGCTTCAAGAACCCGTTTCGCAAGGTCTACGCTCTGGTGAACCTTGGCGACCTCGCGCGCTTCCCCGCCGGAACGGTCGTGACCCCGGAGCTCCTGCTCGAAAAGCGCGTCATCCGCAAGCCGCTCGACGGGGTCAAGGTCCTGGCCAACGGCGATCTGGACAAGGCCCTGACTGTCCGCGCGCACCGTTTTTCCCGGCAGGCGGCCGAGAAGATAGAGGCCGCCGGCGGAAAGGCCGAGGTGATCTAGGTGCTCCAGACGCTGCGGAGCGCGATGCGGATATCGGACCTCCGGAGGAGGATAATCTTCACCCTCTGGATGTTCCTCATCTTCCGCATCGGGACGCATATCCCGGTGCCGGGCATCGACGCCGACCAGATTGCCCGGCTCTTCGAGAGCGGCAGCCTCTTCGGCCTCCTTGACCTGTTCTCAGGAGGGGCCTTTAAGGCCTTCTCGGTCTTCGCCATGAGCATCACCCCGTACATCAACGCCTCGATCATCATGCAGCTCCTTCAGGTGGTCATCCCTCACTTCGAGCGGCTGGCCAGGGAAGGGGTCGAGGGGCGGAAGAAGCTGACGCAGTACGTCCGGTACGGAACTGTCGTGCTGGCTCTCATCCAGGCCTACGGAATGGCCTACGGGCTCAGGGACGCGGTCATAACCTTCACCTTCTGGAACGTGACCCTGATAGCCCTGACTCTGACGGCCGGGACGGCCTTCCTCATGTGGCTTGGTGAGCTTATCACCGAGAAGGGCATCGGAAACGGGATATCGCTCATCATCTTCGCCGGTATCGTTTCGAGGCTCCCGCAGGGCGCGGCCAGCGTCTGGACCTATCTGACGGCCGGGACCATCAACATCCTGAACGTCGTCCTTCTTGCCGTGGCGGGGCTCGTCATCATCGCCGCCGTCGTCTGGGTGCAGGAGGGTCAGAGGAGGATACCGGTCCAGTACGCGAAACGGGTCAAGGGTCGCCGCTACTACGGGGGGCAGTCGACGCACCTTCCCATCAGGGTGAACACAGCCGGTGTCATTCCGGTCATTTTCTCAACCTCGCTCCTGGCCTTCCCGGTTACCATCGCCCAGTTCATCGACCACCCGGTCGCCCAGACCATAGCCGGCTGGTTCGACTTCAGCGGGATAGCCTACATGGTCTCCAACGCCCTGCTCATCATCTTCTTCACCTTCTTCTACACGTCGATACAGTTTAACCCGGTCAACGTGGCCAACGATCTCAAGAAGTGGGGAGGGTTCGTCCCCGGCATCCGCCCGGGGCGGCCCACGGCGGACTACATCAACCGCATCCTGCTGAGGATCACGATTGTCGGGGGCCTGTTCCTGGCCTTCATCGCCGCTATCATGCCCTCGGCCTTCCAGGCGGTCACGGGTGTCGCGGTCTACTTCGGAGGCACGGCCCTCATCATCGTGGTCGGCGTGGCCCTGGAGACCATGAAGCAGATTGAGACGCATCTCGTCATGCGGCACTACCAGGGCTTCCTCAAATAGAACTAGAACGCCGCGCTCCTGCGGCGCAGGGGGGAGGGGACGCGGGTTTGAACGTCGTCATGATGGGCCCGCCCGGGGCGGGCAAGGGCACCCAGGCCGGACTCCTGGCCGAGCGCTTCGGTCTCGTCCACCTGGCTCCGGGCGATCTCCTGAGGCAGGCGGTCAAGGAGGACACGGCTCTCGGACGGCGGGCCAAGGAGTACATGGACGCGGGCCGGTTGGTTCCCGACGACCTCATCATCGAGCTCATCGGGTCCCGCCTCCGGGAGGCGGTCGCGCACCGGGCGCCCGGGGTCGTCCTGGACGGCTTCCCGCGGACCCTGCGGCAGGCCGAGGCCCTCACCGGTCTGCTTGAAAAGGCTGGGGGGCTCGACGCAGTCCTCAACCTCTGCCTTCCCGAAGACGAGGCCGTGGCGCGCCTGACCGGCCGCCGGGTCTGCCGGAAGTGCGGGGCGAACTACCATCTCGTCTACAAGCCGCCCGACTCACCGGACACCTGCGACCGCTGCGGCGGTCCCCTCTATCAGAGGAGCGACGACACCGAGGCCACGGCCCGGGCCAGGCTCGAGGTTTACCGGCGCGAGACGGAGCCCCTCGTGACCTATTACGCGGAGAAGGGTCTCCTGCGCGACGTGGACGGGCGGGGCAGTGTCGGGGAGGTCACCGAGCGGCTCGCCTCGGCTCTCGGGCTCGACGGATGATCATCCTCAAGACGCGCGAGGAGATAGAGACGATGAGAGCCGCCGGGCGCCTGGCTGCCGGCGTGCTCCGGGCTCTCGAGCGGGCCGCCCGCCCGGGGGTGACGACCGGAGAACTCGACCGGTTGGCCGAGCGACTCATCCGCGAGGGTGGAGCCCTGCCCTCGTTCAAGGGCTACCGGGGCTTCCCCGCGTGCATCTGCGCGTCCTTGAACGAGGAGGTCGTGCACGGGATTCCCGGCCTTCGGCGGCTCAGGGAGGGAGACCTCCTCAGCCTGGACGTCGGGGTCTTCCTGAAGGGGTACCACGGGGATACGGCTCTGACCGTCGCGGTCGGCGGGCCGCCCGCCGGACTGGCGGCGGCGCTCCTCGAGACGGGCCGAGGCGCGTTGGCCTGCGGGATCGCTCGGGCTTTGCCGGGTGGGCGGCTCTCGGACATCGGCCACGCCGTGCAGAGGTTCGCTGAGGCCAGGGGGTTTTCGGTCGTCCGGGACTACGCGGGCCACGGGATAGGACAGGCCATGCACGAGGAGCCTCAGGTCCCGAACTACGGCCCGCCGGGCCAGGGCCCCATCCTGAAGCCCGGGATGGTGCTGGCCATCGAGCCGATGGTCAACGCGGGCACGTTCGAGGTCGAGTGTCTCGAGGACGGCTGGACGGTGGTCACCCGCGACCGGAAGCCGTCCGTCCACTTCGAGCACACGGTGGCCATCACCGAGGACGGCCCGGAGATTCTTACCGCCTGGGACCCCGAGGGGACCAATTGAATGGGAAGCAGGGCTGATGATATACTAAAGAGCGAGTTTTTGCTGGAGAAAACTGGTATTCGGCTCCACGGGAGAGGGACCGGATGAACGAGGAGGGCTTACGGGTCGGTCAGCTTGTCCGGTCGAGAGCCGGGCGGGATGCCGGCAGGTACTTTCTCGTAGTCGGGGTGAAGGGGCAGGGCGAGGTGATGGTGGCCGACGGGCGCCTTCGCCGGGTTGCGCGCCCCAAGAAGAAGAACATCAAGCATCTTGAGGTCTTGCCGGCCAGAATTAAGGAAGCCGAAGTCCGTTTCGCCGCCCAGAGCGTCGTGACGGACGGCATTGTGGCTCAGGCGATAGAAGAACTCCTGGCCGGGCTCGCCCGGTCGGCGGCGCCCCCTGAGGCCGCTGGAGACGAGTCCGGGAGCGGGCCGGCCGGAGGAGGGGACACGCCGGAGGAGGACGTCAGGGTCTATGCCTAAGAATGACGCGATCGAGGTCGAGGGTAAGGTAGTCGAACCGCTGCCGAACGCCATGTTCCGGGTGGAGCTGGATAACGGCCACAAGATTCTGGCCCATGTGTCGGGGAAGATCAGGATGCACTTCATCCGCATCCTGCCCGGCGACCGGGTCCTGGTCGAGCTCTCTCCCTACGACCTCACGCGGGGGCGCATTCTCTACCGCTACAAATAGATGAAGGTTCTCCGGATCGGGCGCCGTTTGCTCGCCCCGGCCCCGCGGGCGCGGGACGGGTCCGGGGCGCCTCCGGTCCCGAGCCCCGGTTTCTTCGTTTTCTGTGACTGGTGAGTAGGGGGTTCTCGTCGTGAAGGTCAGGCCGTCGGTGAAGCGGATCTGCGAGAAGTGCAAGATTGTCAGAAGAAAGGGCCGGGTTGTCGTCATCTGCGAGAACCCGAAGCACAAGCAGAAGCAGGGGTAAGAACCCTGGCGGGGAGGTGTTACCACTATGGCGCGTATCGCCGGAGTAGACCTGCCGAGAGACAAGCGGGTCGAGGTCGCCCTGACCTATATCTACGGCATCGGCCCGACGACGGCGCGGCGGATCGTCCAGGACACGGGGCTGAGTCCCGACACCCGCATCCGGAATCTCACGGAGGAAGAGGTGGCGAGGCTCCGCGAGACGATCGAGCGCAACTATAAGGTCGAGGGTGATCTCCAGCGCGAGGTCCAGATGAACATCAAGCGTCTCATTGACCTCGGAACCTACCGCGGTCTGCGGCACCGCCGGGGGCTGCCTGTCCGGGGTCAGCGGACCCGGACCAACGCCAGGACCCGCAAAGGTCCCCGGAAGACGGTGGGGGTCCGTCGGAAGAAGTGAGACGCGAGAACGACAGTACGAGCCTATGAAGGGAAAGGCGGTGGGCGGGATTGCCTCCGCGTAAGGGCCGAGGGCCCGCGACACGTAAGAAGGAGAGGAAGTTCGTCGAGCGAGGTGTGGCTCACATCCGGTCGACCTTCAACAACACCATTGTGACCATAACCGACAGGGCGGGGAACACGCTCTCATGGGCGTCCGCCGGGACTCAGGGGTTCAAGGGGTCCAAGAAGGGCACCCCCTTCGCGGCCGGTCTGGCCGCCGAGACGGCGGCAAGGGAAGCCATGAACCACGGTCTAAAGGAAGTCGACGTCTGCGTCAAGGGACCCGGTTCGGGACGCGAGGCGGCCATCCGGTCGCTCCAGGCGGCGGGGCTCGAAGTGAACGCCATTCGCGACGTCACCCCCATCCCGCACAACGGGTGCCGCCCGCCCAAGCGCCGTAGGGTGTGAACGGAGGTGTCTAACTACTAATGGCCAGATACACCGGCCCGGTCTGCCGGCTCTGCCGGAGAGAGGGCGGTAAGCTCTATCTCAAGGGGGAGAAGTGCTACAGCCCCAAGTGCGTCTTCGAACACCGTCCGGACACCCCCGGCCAGCGTTCACGGTTCCGGAGGAAGCCGACCGAGTATGGGACGCAGCTCAGGGAGAAGCAGAAGGCCCGCCGCATCTACGGGATACTGGAGCGCCAGTTCCGCAACTACTACCGGCGCGCCAGCCGCGCCCGCGGGATAACCGGAGAGGTGCTCCTTCAGCTCCTGGAGCGGCGGCTCGACAACGTCGTCTTCCGGATGGGCTTCGGGTCCTCGCGCTCCGAGGCAAGACAGCTTGTGCGTCACGGTCACTTCACGGTGAACGACCGCCGGGTCAACATCCCGTCTTTCCAGGTTCGGGACGGGGACGTCGTCGCCGTCCACCCGGCCAGCCGAGACGTGCCGCGCCTCAAGGAACTCGCCGGCCTCGCCGCCCAGCGCGGGGTGCCGGAATGGCTCGAAGTCAACCACGAGGAGATGAAGGGACGCGTGCTCAGGCTGCCCCGCCGGGAGGAGATCGACGTTCCGGTTCAGGAGCACCTGATTATCGAGCTCTACTCGAGGTAGGTAGGAGAGCAGGACCCGGGCAAGCGGCGGGACCGGAGCAAGGTCCCGCCCGATTCCCGCGTCCTGCGTGTTTCCTTGTGCTCAAGGAGGCGGTCCGATGCTGACTATCGAGAAACCCAGGATCCAGTGTGTCAACCGCTCCGCGGACAACACCTACGCCCGGTTCGAGGTCGAGCCGCTGGAGCGGGGGTACGGCACGACGCTGGGTAACTCGCTGAGGCGGGTCCTCTTGTCCTCCCTGCCGGGTGTCGCCGTCACGACCGTGAAGATTGACGGGGTCCTGCACGAGTTCTCCGACATCCCCGGGGTCCGCGAGGACACCACCGATATCATCCTGGCCCTGAAGAAGCTGTGCATAAAGATGCACGGCCAGGACGACCTGCGGGTTATCCGGGTGGAGGCCGAGGGCGAACGGGAAGTCAAGGCCGGGGACATCATCGTCGGGCCGGACATCGAAATCCTCAACCCGGACCTGCACCTGGCGACGCTGGCCAAGGACGGGCGCCTCTACATGGAGATGACGGTCGAGCGCGGGCGGGGCTACGCTCCAGCCGAGCGCAACAAGTGGCCCGAGCAGCCCATCGGGGTCATCCCGGTCGACTCCATCTTCACCCCGGTCCGCAGGGTGAACTTCAGCGTCGAGGATACGCGGGTGGGACAGATCACCGACTACGACAAGCTGACCTTGGAGGTCTGGACCGACGGCACCATGGGCCCCGAGGAGGCGGTGAGCCTCGGCGCCCGCATCCTCACCGAGCACCTCTTCCTCTTTGCCGCCCTGACGGAGGAGGGGCACGGCGTGGAGCTCCTCTCCGACGCGCGGGAGGACGAGCGCGACCGCATCCTCGACATGCCTGTCGAGGAGCTCGAGCTCTCGGTACGGTCCTTCAACTGCCTCAAGCGAGCGGGCATCAACTACGTCGGCGAGCTGGTCTCCAAGACGGAGGCCGAGATGATGAAGGTCAGGAATCTCGGAAAGAAGTCGCTTGAAGAAGTGAAGGCCAAACTGGCCGAGCTCGACCTGTCCTTGGCGGAGCCTGAGGAGTAGGGGAGCGGGGGCCCGGCCGGCGCTCGCGGTCTATCCGGGCCGCGGCGGCCGCGGCCGGGCCTATGTCAGCATTGAACTGGGGGGTTTGACGACCGATGGGACAAGCCAAGCTCGGGCGGACGACCAGTCACCGCCGGGCCCTCTTCCGGAACATGGTCACGTCCCTCTTCAAGAGTGAACGCATCGAGACCACCGAGGCCAAGGCCAAGGAGCTTCAGCCCATAGCCGACAAGCTCGTCACCCTGGCCAAACGGGGCGATCTTCACGCGCGCCGGCAGGCGGCCTCCTACCTGACCGACGAGGACGTTCTCAAGAAGCTTTTCGACGTCATCGGGCCCCGCTATGGCGACCGGGCCGGCGGTTACACCCGGGTGGTCAGGTTAGGCACCCGCCGGGGGGACGCCGCCCCTATGGTCCTGCTGGAGCTCGTGCGCTAGCCTTCTGGCCCAGGTGAGCGGGCGACCGGGGGACGGACCTCTTGTCCCGGTCGCCTGCTTCTCTTGCGGCGAGCGCGATTCCGTGGGGGAGGGCCGCCGCGCATGCCCGCATCCAACCTTATCATCGTCTCCGGCCTGACCCACACCTACGGGGCCGGGACAGACCATGAGATCAAAGCCCTCGACCGGGTCGACCTCACGGTGGGACGCGGCGAGTTTCTCGTGGTCATCGGACCAAACGGCTCGGGGAAGTCCACTCTCGCGCGCCATCTCAACGCTCTGCTCCTGCCCACCGAGGGTCGGGTGCTCATCGACGGCCTCGACACCCGGGACCCGGCGAATCTCTGGCCCATCCGCCAGACAGTGGGGATGGTCTTCCAGAACCCGGACAACCAGATCGTGGCTACCGTCGTCGAGGAGGACGTGGCCTTCGGTCCCGAGAACCTCGGCGTTCCTTCCCCGGAGATCAGGGCGAGAGTCGACCAGAGCCTGGCTCTTGTCGGGATGGACCGCTTCTCCCGTCACGCCCCGCACCTCCTGTCCGGCGGGCAGAAGCAGAGAGTGGCCATCGCCGGCGCCCTGGCCATGCGGCCGGCTTGCCTCGTCCTGGATGAAGCCACGGCGATGCTGGACCCTCAAGGCCGCCGGGAGGTTCTCCGGACGGTGGGGCGCCTGAACCGGGACGAGGGGCTGACCGTCATCCACATCACCCACTTCATGGAGGAAGCCGTGGGGGCCGACCGGGTGGTGGTCATGGACCGGGGAGCCATAGCCGCCGAGGGCCCCCCGGCCGAGGTGTTCGCTCGCGCCGACCTCCTCGAGCATATCGGGCTGGCCGTACCTCAGGTGGTCGACGTCTGCCGGCGGCTCCGCCGGGCCGGCCATCAGGTCCCCCCCGACATCCTGACCGTGGAGGATCTCGTTTCCTTCCTATGTCCATAGAGACCATTGCCCTCACCCATACCTACATGGCCGGAACTTCCAGGGCCGTCGTCGCCGTGGATGAAGTCAGCCTCCGCATCGGCGACAGAGAGAGCGTGGGTATTATCGGGCCGACCGGCTCGGGGAAGTCCACGCTGGTCCAGCACTTCAACGGCCTCCTGCGGCCGACGTCAGGCCGCGTCCTGGTCGACGGCCTCGACCTCTGGGAGACGGACCGCGACGACCCGGCTCGCGGCCGGCGAGGCCGGGGCCGGCGAAGCGAGCTGCGGTCGATCCGGCAGAAGGTCGGGCTTGTCTTCCAGTTCGCCGAACACCAGCTATTCGAGGAGACCGTCTTCGACGACGTTGCCTTCGGCCCGCGGAACCTCGGCCTGGACGAGAGCGAGGTCAGGGAACGGGTTGCCGGGGCCCTGGCGGCGGTCGGGTTTGACCCTGAGGAGGCCAAGGCTCTAGGCCAGCGGTCGCCGTTCACTCTTTCCGGGGGGCAGATGCGGCGGGTGGCCGTCGCCGGGGTTCTGGCCATGCGGCCAGCCACGCTCGTCCTCGACGAGCCGACCGCCGGTCTCGACCCGCGGGGGCGGGTCGGCCTCCTGGACGCCTTGACGCGGCTCCACCGCGAGACGGGGCTGACCCTGGTGGTCGTCTCCCACAACATGGAGGACCTTGCCCGCCTGGTCGACAGGGTCGTGGTCCTCGACCGAGGCCGGGTCGTCGAGGACGACGGGGTGCGGGAGGTCTTCAGCCAGACCGAGCGACTGCGGGCCCTCGGGCTCGACGTCCCGCCCGTCGTGTCCCTGATGCAGGCTCTCGCCGGCCGGGGAGCGCCGGTCAGGACCGGCCTCCTCGACGCCGCGGAGGCGGCCGAGGAGATCTCCCGGTGGCTTGCCTCCAGAGCCGACCCGCGGACGGAGGGGAGGTAGGTCGTGTCCATGTTCCGGGACATCACCATAGGCCAGTACCTGGCGGGCGACTCGGTGGTCCACCGGTTGGATCCGAGGACGAAGATAACCTTCGTCGGGGTCTTTATGGTCATCCTCTTCACCGCGATCAGCGCCGCCGCCTATCTCACCCTTATCGCCTTCACGGTCGCGGTCGTAGCCCTGGCTCAGGTGCCCCCGAAGATGCTCACAAGGGGTCTCCGGCCGATCCTCTTCCTCCTCGTCCTGACCTTTGTCCTACAGCTCTTCCTGACCAAGGGAACGCCCCTCTTCGTCATCGGGCCGCTCGTCGCGACCTGGGAGGGTCTCCGGTTCGGGCTCTTCATGGTCACGCGCCTGCTCCTGCTCCTGGTGATGGCCTCGCTCCTCACCCTGACCACGTCACCGGTCGCTTTGACCGACGGGCTCGAGCACATCCTCGCGCCCTTCCGTCTCATCGGTCTTCCAGCCCACGAGCTGGCCATGATGATGACCATCGCTCTCCGCTTCATCCCGACCCTCATGGAGGAAGCGGACAAGATAATGAAAGCCCAGATGGCGCGGGGAGCGGACTTCGAGAGCGGCAACATCTTCCGGCGGGCCCGGAGCATGGTCCCCCTTCTGGTCCCGCTCTTCGTCTCGGCCTTCCGCCGGGCCGACGAGCTGGCGACGGCCATGGAATCGCGCTGCTACAGGGGTGGAGTGCACCGGACGCGTCTGAACCGGCTCCGGGCGACCAGGCTCGACGCGGTCGCTGTCGTCGTCCTCGCGGCTCTGGCCGCCGTTGTCGTCGCGCTGCGGTGGTGGCCGCCGTGGTGAGCCAGGACGCCGACCTCCGGCCGCCTCGCTACCGTCTTCTTGTCGCCTACGACGGGACGGCCTATCACGGCTTCCAGCTGCAGAGCCCGGAGATGGACACCGTCTCGGGACGGTTGGAAGCGGCCCTCGGGCACCTCTGCCCGGAAGGTCGGCGGGGCGAACGCGTCGTCGTGACCGGGGCCTCGAGAACCGACGCCGGGGTCCACGCCCGGGGCCAGGTCTGCGCGTTCTCGAGCCTGATGACCGTGCCCGTGGAGCGCCTGCCCCTCGCCCTGAACAGCCTGCTCCCCCCGGATATCGTCGTTCTCGGGGCCGAACGGACCAGGCCCGACTTCGACCCGCGGCGGGAGGCCCGGTGGAAGCTCTACTGCTATCGCATCTGGCGGTCGAGCCTGCCGTCTCCCTTCTGGCGCAACTGGGCGCTGCACGTGCCGGTCGAGCTCGACCTGGCGGCCTGCCGGGCCGCCCTCGCCGGCCTGACGGGACGCCACGACTTCGCCGCCTTCCGTGACGCGGGTAGCTCGGCGAGAACGACGGTCCGGACCGTGCGCGGCGCGGCCCTCGAAGCCGGCCCGCTGCCGGCGAGGCACCCGCCCGGCGGGGAGCTCTTGTCCCTCTGGATAGAGGGCGACGGCTTTCTCTACCACATGGTCCGGATCATCGCCGGCACCCTGATCGAGGTCGGGCTCGGGCGCCTGTCGCCCGGGGTCGTCGCCGCCGCCCTCGAGACCGGCGACCGGGGCCTCCTCGGTCCGACCGCGCCGCCGCACGGCCTCTGGCTCGAGAGAGTCTCTTACGCCGACGCCGGCGACGCGGCCTGGACGGCCCCCCCGGCCGTTCCCGGGAAGCGTTGATTCCCGCGGCCGAGCGGGGCAAACCGAGAAGTGCCGGTGTCTGCCGTGGTCGGTTCATTTCCCCTATTTCAGCAGCATGGACCCGGTCGACGTCCCGTCGGGCAAGGGCATCTGGACCAGCTCTATCACCTACATGCCTGCCCTTTCGGGCTACGAGTGAGCCGAGGGCCCTGACGGCCGTCTCCTTGGCCACGCCGAGGATGTCGGCGGGCTGCTGGCGGGCGATGTCGAGGGTGACCGGGCCGCCCGGGCCCTCACCCTCGCCCCGTTCCGCCGACCGGGGCTCGGCGAGGTGGGCCCCCGCCAGTCGGACCAGGGCGTCGGCCAGACGCTCCTCGGCGGTGGTCGTCGTGAGCGTGTGCAGGCGGTGGTAGGACTCGGCCAGGCGCTCCACGGGGTCTTAACCTTCCTTGACACTCCTGAAACGGCTGTAATAGAATTGCTCTGTGGCTCTTGGGGAGGAAACCAGATGGACACGTACGTAGCCAGACCTGCGGAAATCGAACGCAAGTGGTATCTTGTCGATGCCCGTGGTCAGACTCTCGGCCGTCTCGCCAGCTGCGTCGCCCACATCTTGCGCGGGAAGAACAAGCCGACGTTCACCCCGTTCCTGGACACGGGGGACCACGTGATCGTCATAAACGCGGACAAGATAGCTGTCACCGGGCGGAAGGAAGAGAGGAAGCTCTACTACCGGCACTCCGGCTACCCGGGGGGCCTCAAGGTAACGAGCTTCCGCAAGATGATGCAGACTAGGCCGGAGAGAGCGGTCGAGTTGGCCGTGCGCGGCATGCTGCCGCGGAACCGTCTCGGTCGGGCCATGTTCAAGAAGCTGAAAGTTTACGCAGGGCCGGTGCACCCGCACGAGGCGCAGAAGCCGGTCAAGCTCGAGCTGTGAAGGAGGTGCCGGTGGTAGATGGCTAGAAGCCTCACGCAACGGATTGTAGACCACCAGGGCACCGGACGGCGGAAGACATCCGTAGCGCGCGTCCGTCTCCTGCCCGGCCAGGGTCAGGTCATCGTCAACGGAAAGCCCCTCGAGGAGTACTTCCCCTCGCCGATGGTCCGGGCGAGCGTCGGTCTTCCCCTCCGCCTCACCCACGTGGCTGACAGGTACGACGTCGTGGTCCGGGTGGCCGGCGGCGGTCTGTCGAGCCAGGCCGGCGCGATACGCCACGGCATAGCCCGGGCCCTCCTCGGCGTGGACGACAGCTTCCGTCCCATCCTGAAGAAGGCCGGGCTTCTCACCCGCGACCCGCGGATGAAGGAGC
>DYFB01000008.1 GCA_020725405.1 Symbiobacterium sp.
ACCACAATGAGTAGAACGACAATACCTAACCTCGTCCCACGTGGCACAACACTCTCGGCGTTTCGGAACCCGCGTAGGCCGTCTAGCTGCGCCTTTCTCTCCGCGTGGCAGTCGGAAGGGCTTCTGGCTGTCAAAGTCAAGGTTGAACATCATGCAGAAGATTCCTCCTATTCCAAGGTACAAAAGGTTGTGTATTCAGTATCCATCTGGTAGTGACCCCCTCGATCGGCCACGCGGCCGAGGGGCGGTTCACCGGGTCGGCCGGTCACCCCCGCCCGAGGAGACCGGCGAGCATCTTGAGACCTCGCAGGAGCTCATCGCGGCCGGAGCCGGTGGGCCGGTGGACCGGGTCGACCGTCCCGTACTCGAGGGTGACTGTCCCGGGCGTCGTCACCGATAGGACGCGGGCCAGCCGGTCGGCGTCCTCCTCCTCGACGGCCCCGTGCCGGTCGCGCAGGACCCCATCCACCCAGAGGGGACGGTTGGCGTGGAGTTCCCGGACGGCCGCGAGGGGCAGCCCTACGAGGTATTCCTCGAAGGACAGGCCGAGGTAGAGGGCTGATATCTGGGCGTGGGCGACGTCCAGTAGGAGCCCGCAGCCGGTCGTCTCGACCAGCTCGCGGATGAAGTCGGGCTCAACCACGCACCTCACCGAGCCGGGCCTTCCCGGCCGCACCCGGGTCCCCCAGTGGACGCCGTTCTCGACGAGCACGGGAAGCCCCGACCAGGCCTGGAGGCCCTCGATATTCCGCCGGACGCGGTCGAGAATGGCCCGGCGCTCGGCCTGGCTCTGACGGTCGGGAGAGGTCAGGTCCGGGGCGTCGGACGGCAGGAGATAGAGATGCACCTGGAGTTCGGCGGCCCGGCTGGCGTGGACGGCCCCCCTGAGGTCCTCGAGGTCGAGGCGGTCCATAAGGTCTGCGCTGCCGGCCGTGAGGGGCTGGCCCCAATGGTGGAGGATAACGGGGAGCCCCGAGCTCCGGGCGAGAGCGATGTCGGCGTCCCGAGCGGCCGGCCCCGAGCCGCTGGTCGGGACCTTGACGGCGTCGACGACTACCAGACCTTCGGCGAGGAGGTCGAGAAGCTCGTGCGAGAGGTTCGCCGCGAGGCGGGGGGTCATGGGGCCGGGGCCCGGGCCCGCTCGCGCTCCGAAGCCGCCCGACGGAGCTCGAAGAGGATGTCCCGGAGCTCTGCCGCCCTCTCGAACTCGAGGTTCCGGGCCGCCTGGGTCATCTCTTTCTGGATCCTCGCTATCCAGGCGTCAAGCTCCTTCCGGGAGAGCGACTCCGGCCTGTCCGGCAGGACAGCGGCCTCCTCGACCACCGGCCGGGTGGCGGCGAGAACGTCCCGGACCGCTTTCTTCACGGTCTCCGGGGTTATCCCGTGCTTCTCGTTGAAGGCCGCTTGGATCTCCCGCCGCCGGGCGGTTTCGTCGATGGCCCGGCGCATCGACCCGGTGACCGTATCGGCGTACATGACCACGCGGCCGTTCAGGTTGCGGGCGGCCCGCCCTACCGTCTGGATCAGGGCCGTCTCCGAGCGCAGGTAGCCTTCCTTGTCCGCGTCGAGAATGGCGACCAGGGAGACCTCGGGGAGGTCGAGGCCCTCGCGGAGGAGGTTGATGCCGACGAGGATATCGAAGACCCCGAGCCTGAGATCGCGGATGATGGCCATCCGCTCCAGAGTATCGACCTCGGAGTGAAGGTAGCGGGCCTTCAGGCCGATCTCCCGCAGGTAATCGGTGAGATCCTCGGCCATCTTCTTGGTGAGGGTGGTGACGAGGACCCGCTCGCCCCTCTCGATGCTCTCGCGGGCCTCGGCCACGAGGTCGTCGACCTGGTTGCGGGTCGGCCGGACGTCGATGACCGGGTCGAGCAGACCCGTCGGACGGACGATCTGCTCGACGACACGGTCGGCCCGCTCCAGCTCGTACGGTCCGGGCGTAGCCGTAGTGTAGAGAACCCTCCGGGCCCGCTCCTCGAACTCCTCAAAGGTCAGGGGCCGGTTGTCGAGGGCCGAGGGCAGGCGGAAGCCGTACTCGACAAGGGTCAGCTTCCGGCTCCGGTCCCCGGCGTACATCGCCCTAATCTGCGGGATGGTCTGGTGGGACTCGTCGATGATGACCAGATAGTCCTCTGGAAAGAAGTCCATGAGAGTGTAGGGCGGCTCCCCGGGAGCCCGGCCGGTCAGGTGACGGGCGTAGTTCTCGACTCCGGGGCAGTAGCCGACCTCCCGGAGCATCTCGACGTCGTAGCGCGTCCTCTGTTCGAGCCGCTGGGCCTCCACCAGGCGGTCGCGGGCCCTGAGCTCGGCCAACCTCTCCTCCAGCTCGGCCTCGATGGTCGCGGCCGCCCGCCGTACCGTCTCCCGCTGGGTGACGTAGTGGCTGGCCGGAAAGACGAGAGCATGGTCGCGCTCGGCCACCACCCGTCCGGTGAGGACGTCGATCTCCGAGAGGCGCTCTATCTCGTCCCCGAAGAACTCGACTCTCAGAGCCTTCTCCGTGTACGAGGCCGGGTAGATGTCGAGAGTGTCGCCGCGCACCCGGAAGGTCCCGCGGGTGAAATTGATGTCGTTCCGCTCGTATTGGATCTCGACGAGCTTACGGAGGACCTCGTCCCGGTCCCGCGGGGCACCCCGCCGGAGGGAAACGACGAGCTCGCTGTAGTCCTTCGGCGAGCCCAGGCCGTAGATGCACGAGACGCTGGCCACGACGATGACGTCCCGCCGCTCGAAGAGGGCACTCGTCGCCGAGTGACGCAGCTTGTCGATCTCCTCGTTGAGGAGGGTGTCCTTCTCGATGTAGGTGTCGGACTGCGGCAGGTAGGCTTCGGGCTGGTAGTAGTCATAGTAGCTGACGAAGTACTCGACGGCGTTCTCGGGGAAGAACTCCTTGAACTCCCCGGCCAGCTGGGCGGCAAGCGTCTTGTTGTGAGAGATGACGAGGGTCGGCCGCCCGAGCCGGGCGATGACGTGGGCGGCGGTCAGGGTCTTCCCCGTCCCGGTCGCTCCGAGAAGGACGACGTGCCCGGCCCCGGCCTCGAAGGCCTCGACGGTCTCTTCGATGGCTTTCGGCTGGTCGCCCTTCGGCTTGAGGTCGGTCGTCAGCTTGAACCCGGCCACCGTGTGAACCCTCTCCTTCCACCCGCTCCGGGACGGGGGCCTCAGTGGTCGTTGTGGTCCCTCTCGGGGTCCCCGCCGTGGTCCCTCTCGCGGTCCCCGCCGCTCCCCGGGCCGCCCGGCGGCCCGAGCCTGACGAGGGCGTCGACCGCCACGCACCCCCGTCCCCTGGCGTAGAGGATGACGGGGTTGAGGTCGGCCTCAGCCACATCCGGCCGGGAGGTGAGGAGACGGGACATCCCGAGTACTACCTCCGCGAGGGCTTCGGTATCAACGTCGACCGGACCCGCGGCTCCCTCGACGGCCTCAAGGGCCAGCCGCCCGGCCGCGGCCGGGTCGAGCGGGGCCAGCCGGAACAAGAGGGGGCTGTCGAGCCCGACTCGCGTTCCCCCGCGGCCGACGGCCACCACCGGGCCGAAAAGGGGGTCGCGCAGGCCGCCGACGATGACCTCCAGCCCCGGTTCGGCCTGCCGCTGGACCAGGAAGCCCTCCGGCCCCTCCGGCCCGAAGAGACGGGTGGCTGTCTCCCGCAGGGTCTCGAAGGCCCGGAGGAGGTCCTCCGGCCCGCCGAGGCCGGTCCTGACCGCCCCGGCCGCCGCCTTGTGGGGGAGACGGCGGGAACAGACCTTGAGGACGAGCGGGTAGCCGAGCGTCTTCGCCGCCTGGAGAGCCTCGTCGGCCGTGGACACAAGCACCGAGGGGGTCAGCCGAACGCCGGTCGTGGCGAGCAGGGCGGCCGACTCGGCCTCGTTGAGCGTCGTCCCCGGCCCGGCCGGCGCCGGAGGTGGCGCGGCGGGGCCCGGAGTGGAATCCCCGCGCTCTGACCCGGGGCTCGGAGCCGGGAGCGGGGCCGAGGCGGGCCCGCCGGGAACCTCCCCCGGCGGCGCGAGCTGGAGGGCCCGGGCCAGGTTGGCCAGGACGGCCACGGCCCGCTCCGGGCGGTCCAGGGCCGGCAGGCCGGCCCGCTCGAGGACGGCCCGGCCCCTGGCGCCCCACGAGCCGTGCATGATGACGGGCAGGAAGACCGGAAGGAGCCCGCCCGGCCCCGCCCCGGCGAGGCGGCTCCGCCAGGCCTGGGCCAGGGCCTCGGCGACGTCCGTGTCGGTCAGGAAGCGGGTCGCCAAGTCAAGGGTTATCACCGCGTCGACCGCCTGGTCGCGGAGGAGGAGGCCGGCGACCTCCGCGTGCTGCTCCGGGGTTGCCGAGGCCGTCATGTCGACGTGACCCTCGGGACGGCAGACCGAGGAGAAGGGCGGCACGGCCTCCTCCAGGGCCCGCCGGGTCTCCGACGACACAACGGCCGGCTCGAGAAGGCCCGGGCGCGAGGCGACCAGGTCCATGGTGTAGACCCCCGGCCCACCGGCGTGGGTGACCACGAAGACCCGGAGCGGCCCACGCCCTCGCCGGGTCCGCACAGCGGCGGGACCCTCCCCGGGCCGGGCGGCGAGGACCCGGAGAGTGTCCACGAACTCCTCCATCCCGTCGACCCGCAGGACGCCCGCCTGCCGCAGGGCCCCGTCCCACACGCGGTCGACCCCGGCCAGGGCGCCCGTGTGCGAGGTCGCGGCCTCCCGGCCGGCCTCGGAACGCCCCGTCTTGAGGACGACCACCGGCTTGTCCGCGGCCAGAGCGGCCAGAGCCCGGAGGAGAGGGCGCGGCTCGGCCGTCCCTTCGAGG
This sequence comes from Symbiobacterium sp., assembly GCA_020725405.1. Classification (GTDB taxonomy): domain Bacteria; phylum Bacillota; class Sulfobacillia; order UBA995; family UBA9673; genus DYFB01. Next base: position 4,798 of record DYFB01000008.1, read on the forward strand.
TAGAGGCCGACGGCCTGCGTGGCCTGGTCGCTCCGGAGGAAGTCGAGGGCGTCGGCCATGGTCAGGTCGGCCATGTTGCCCAGGCTTATGAACTTCGCGAAGCCGGCCGGTTCGAGCTCAGAAGAGAGCATCTGGGTGAACCAGGCCCCGACGGCTCCGCTCTGCGAGACGAAACTGATCCCTCCAGGCCGCGGGACGACCCCGTGGAGAAAGGTCGTGTCGATGCGGGAGTGAGTATCGATAACCCCGATGCAGTTGGGTCCCATGACCCTGACCCCCGCGGCCCGGGCGGCCCGGACGAGACGCTTCTGGCGGGCCCGCCCTTCCGCCGTTCCGAGCTCGGCGTAGCCTCCGGAGGTGACGATGACGGCCTTCAGGTCCCCCCTGGTCTTCGCCCTCGCCTCGATGTGGCCGAGGACCTCGTCGAGGGCCCGCCCAGGGACCACCACCACGGCCAGCTCGACCGGAGCGGGAACGGAGACGAGATCGGGGTGGACCGGGAGGCCGGCTATCTCGGTCTCTCTCGGGTTGACCGGATGGAGGCGCTCGGGGGGGAACCCCGCGTCGAGCATGCTCCGAACGATCTGGTGGCCGGGCTTGGACGGATCGCGCGACGCGCCGATGATAGCGCAGCCTGCCGGGGTGAAGAACGCCCTCACGACACTACCTCCTCGAGCCGGACGGTCCGGGACGCTCCCCGGACGGCAGCAGCCGCCGGAGTAGCCTCGCCCCGAGGCTCACGGGCGCAACCTCGACGTAGGTCTGGTCGCCCGGCTCGGGAACCGTGACGACCCCCAGGGCGCCGCCCTGGTGGAAAGGCGCTTCAAGGCGCCGCGGTCCGGGCCGCAGGCTCCTCCGCCGCCGGTGGAAGTCGGGCGGGATGACGTCCAGGACCAGACGCCCCTCGTCGGCGGCCGCCCGCAGGCTTTCCTCGAGCTGGGCTCGCCCGGTGACCGGCCGGCCGTTGACCGCGGTGACGACCCAGCCCGGCCCGAGGCCGAGTTCTCTGGCCAGAGTTCCCGGTGGAGCGTCGAGGACCATCGTACCCGCGGCCGGCGGGACGAAGTAGGGCGTCCCGGCCGACTCGAGCCGGTTTCCGATCCTGACCACAGCCTCGTGACCGAGAGGCGCGAAGAGAGCCGCCGCCCAGACCAGTGGCTCCCAGCGGGTGGCGAGCACGCTGAACCCCAGGAGGACGAGGCTGTAGAGCGCCAGGCGGCCTGCCGTCCGCCTGGCCTTGAGGACGGGCGGGCCGGTCACGGCGAGGTCGCCGTAGCCCAGGGTGGCCGGCAGGGCGTGCAGGAAGAAAACCGCCCCGGGGTGGGCCAGTATCTCCGGAGTCGTCCGGAACAGGGGCCACCAGTCCGGCATGGCTATCCCGCCCTGGGCGGCCTCGACCGGCGAGATGACCGCCAGGATGAGAAGGCAGATGGGCACCGGCCAGTAGCGCTGGAGCTGGAAGGCGCCGATGGGGCGGCCCTGTCTCTCGACGGGCACGGGAGTCGCACCGGCCGCGCCGTTCAGAAAGATGAGCAGGCTCTCCATGAGGTGGAGGACGGCCACGAGGCCCATGAGGCTCGGGATGCTCACCTGGGGGAAGCCGAAAAGCAGGGAGCATAGGGAAACCAGTCCACCGGCGTAGGCGAAGCACATGAACCTGACATTCAGGAGCATGAGAGCCAGCGCGGTTCCGAGAACCCAGATCATGCCGCCGCCGTCGGGAAGGAGGGAGATACCGAAGAAGGTCATGACGTAGCTCCCGGCCAGCCCGACAACGAGGCCCTCGAGCATGGCCACCGCCGTCAGCCGGACCGGGTCGCCGTACTCCCGCCCGTAGAGGAAGCCCTGGAGGCGAAGGGTCCTCGCGTACTGGCTGGACACGAAGGCAACCATCGTCCAGTAGAACAGGAAGCGCACACCCAGGGCCGGATTGTAGACGACCTGGGGAGCCGTCTCGAGGACGCTCAGCCCGATATCGCGAAAGGGGAAGGGCAACGAGACCTAGCCCCCGTTCTCCTGCTCCAGCGCCTGCCTGAGGATATCCACGGCGTACCTCAGCTGGGTGTCGCGCGGGTCCTCCGGGTCACTCCAGGTGAAGCCGTCCCAGTCGATGGGCCGCCCTTCGCCGTCAACCTCCGGTAGAGCCAGCCTGACGTGGGGCTCAATGCCCTGACCCGAGATGTGCTCCCCCTCCGGGGTAAGCCATTTCTCTGTCGTCAGCCGCAGGACCGAGCCGCCTCCCAGCTCGTAGGGGGTCTGGATGCTGCCCTTGCCGAAGGTGGTCACGCCCACCAGGATACCGACGCCGTTGTCCTTGATGGCCCCGGCCAGAATCTCCGCGGCGCTGGCCGTGCCCTCGTTGATGAGGACGACCAGGGGCACGTCTACCGCGGCGCTCCCCGTCCCGGAGACGACGGCGACCCGCCCGCCGCGCCCGACGCGTTGGACGATGGTCCCCTCGGCGACGAAGAGCCTGGCGATGGTGATGCACTCCTGGAGAAGTCCGCCGCCGTTGTTTCGCAGGTCCAGAACGAGGGCCCGCAGCCCCTTCGACTTAAGGTCGGCCAGAGCCGCGCCGAACTGCTCGGGGGTCTTCGCGCTGAACTCGGTTATCTGGATGTAGCCGAGCCCCTCGGCGGGATAGAGCATGTCCCCGAAGGCACTCGTGATGATTATTCTCTCGCGGACGAGGGTGACGTCGAAGGTCTCCTCGGTCTCCCCCGGGGTGCCCCGGGCGATGGTCAGGGTGACCGGCGTGCCCTCCTTGCCCCGGATGAGCCCGGCGACAATGTCGCTCGAGAGACCGACGACGTTCCGGCCGTCAACGCCGACGATCCGGTCCCGGGCCCGGAGCCCCGCGCGCTCGGCCGGGCTCCCGCGCATCGGGGAGACGACGCACACGTAATCGCCGATCTTCTCGACGACCATACCGACCCCGACGTATTCCCCGGTCAAGGATATGTCGAAGTCCTCGTACTCCCGGGGGTCCATGTAGTAGGTGTAGGGATCCCCGAGGGCGTCGGCCATTCCGGCCAGCGCCCCCTCAACAAGCACCGCGGGGTCGACCTCATCGATGTACTTCGTCAGGATGAGGCGGTACTGGTTGGTCAGGCGCGAGAGCTCGCCGGTCCCGGCCAGCCCCACGCCCCAGTAATAGCCGATCCACGGAATGGCTCCTGTGGCCAGACTGTAGGTCACGAGATTCGTGACCAGGATGATGACGATGACCGTCAGGATGGTGCGGTTGCGCTTCAAAAGAGCCGCTCCCCTCTTGGTCCAAGGATATGGCCCGGACGGCGCCCTTCATAAGTCCGGCAGCAAGTGTCAAGTGTCAGGTGACGCGGGCGCAGCATTCTCTTCGACGCAAATCGCGGATGTCATGCCGGGAAGCGCCGACGAATGCGACCAATCGGGGGAGACGCCCCCTGGGCCGGGAGACAGGCCCTGGACTGGCGCGGAGTGGGCGGCCCCTGTAGACCGGCAGACCGTCGGGGTCCGACGCGGGCGGGCTAGCGCTTCTCGAGGTGGTCGAGCGGGTTCACCGGCTCACCCTTGAAGCGGATCTCGAAGTGGAGGTGAGGTCCTGTGCTGTAGCCGGTGGAGCCGACCTGACCGATGACCTGGCCCTGGTTGACTATCTCGCCCAGCCGGACGTTGTAGCTGTCGAGGTGGGCGTAGAGCGTGGACCAGTTGGCGCTGTGACTGATGACGATGCACTTGCCGTAGCCACCGGCCCAGGTGGCCAGGATGACCTTCCCCGCCGCCGAGGCCCTGACCTCCCGGCCGCGCGGGGCGGCGATGTCGATTCCTGTGTGGAGCCGCCACTCCTTCAGGATAGGGTGGTAGCGCATGCCGAACTCCGAGCTTATCCAGCCCTGGAGTGGCCACTTGAAAGTCGGCTTGGTACCTTCCGACGTCCCGAGTTCAGCGATGTAGCGCTCGAGCTCCTTGGAAACCATCTCGAGCTCGTCCAGGGCCCGCCGGACCTCGGCCTTATCGTTCCTCAGCCGGGCGAGCAGCTCGTCCTGGGCCCGCTTGTGCCGGGCGACCTCGGCCCGCCGGGCCGAGGTGTCGTTCCGGAGCCGGATAAGCTCCGCCCGCTGCTCTTCCAGATAAAGCTTCTTGCTCTCGAGCTGGCGCTTCTCCTCGGAGACCTCATTGAACAGGGCGATGTCACTGACGACGATCTGCCGGAGGAGTTCCAGGCGGGAGAGGAGATCGGAAAAGGTTCTCGCTCCGAGGAGGGCCTCGAGGTAGTGGACATAACCAACCTCGCTCATCGCCCGTATCCGGGTGAGCATGAGGTTGGTCCGCTTCTCCAGCCGGACCTCGGCGTCGGCTATTTCAGCCTCGGTGACCGCAATGGCCTGCTCGGTCTGGGCGAGCCGGGTCTCCAAGGCCTGCAGCTGCCCGTGCAGGACGTCGAGCTGCTGCTGGATGCGGTTTATGTCAGCGACGAGGGACCGCTCGCGCGAGACGAGTCGGTCGAACTCGGCCTGTTTGAGCTCCATCTGCCGCTGGAGGCGTTCCATTTCCCGCCAGGCGTCCTCGAGATCGCCGGCCTCGGCCAGGCCGGACCCGACCGGCCCCGGAAGCAGGAGTCCCTGGGGGGCGAGGGCCACGACGAAGGCCAGAAGACACAGGACTCCGAGCAGCCGGCCGGTCCTCTTGGGATAGGCGAGGGGTCTCATGTCCGTAGGAACCTCCTCAGGGACAGCACGCTGCCCAACCCGCCGATGACGGCGCCGAGACCACAGAGGAGGAGCCCGAGTCGCCAGGCCAGCGGCAGGACCGGGACGACGGGGATGAACGAGACGGCCCGGTAGACGCCGTTGACAGCCCAGGCGTAGGCCTGCCAGGCCCCGATAGCGGCGATGGCCGCCCCGAGAAGACCGAGGAGCATGCCCTCGAGGAGTAGCGGCCAGCGGATGAACCAGTCGGTCGCGCCGACGAGCTTCATTATGGAAATCTCCTCGCTCCGGGCGAGGATGGTCAGGCGCACCGTGTTGGAGATGACGAAGAGGGTGGCGATGACCATCAGACCGACGAGGACGAGACCGCCGAAGTGGATGGCCGAGGTCAGGGGAAGAAGCCGCTGGATGAGCTCACGCTGGTAGCCGACGTCCTCCACCCCACCGAGACCGGCGGCGGCCGCGGCGACATGCTCTATCCAGGCCGGACCCTGGGTGAAGACCCGGAACGAGTCGCGGAGGGGGTTCATCTCGTCGATGCCCTCCAGAAGATCGGCCCGCGGGCCGAGCTGCTGTCTCAGGGTGGCCAGGGCCTCCTCCTTGGAGACGTAGATGACCTCGGTGACGCCCTCGAGGGCCTCGACCAGGGCCCGGAGATCCTCGAGAGCGGCCTCGTCGAGGCCGGCGCTCAGGTAGAGCCTGACCTCGAGCTCACCCTCGATGGTCTTGACCATGTGGTCCACGTTCACGGCCGCCAGAAGAAAGACGGCGAGGATGAAGAGGGAGACGGCGACCGTCGTGGTCGAGGCCAGGCTCATCAGGGCGTTGCGCCTGACGCTCACCAGCGCCTCGCCGAGGATCATCCGGACGCCCACGCCCCTCCCCCTCCCCTCTCTACTGGCTGTAGTCCCCGCGCTGGCGGTCCCGGACAAGACGGCCGTGGTCCAGGGTGATGACGCGCCGGCGGGCGGCGTCGACGATAGCCTTGGCGTGGGTAGCCATGAGGACCGTCGTTCCGCGCCGGTTTATCTCCAGCAGCAACTGGACTATCTCCCACGAGGTTGCGGGGTCCAGGTTGCCGGTGGGCTCGTCAGCCAGCAGGACCAGGGGGTGGTTGACGATGGCCCGGGCCAGAGCGGCCCGCTGCTGCTCGCCGCCGGAGAGCTCGGCCGGGTAGGCTTCGCCCTTGTCGACCAGGCCGACGAGCTCCAACGTCGCCGGAACGCGCCGGGCTATCTCCTTTGGGCTCGCCCCGACGACCCGCATGGCGAAGGCGACGTTCTCGTAGGCCGTCTTGCGCGGGAGGAGCTTGAAGTCCTGGAACACCACGCCGATGTTCCGCCTGAGGTAGGGCACGGCCGCCGGCCGGAGCTTGGAGACGTTGACTCCGTTCACGAAGACGTAGCCGCTCGTGGGAAGAGTCTCCCGGTAGACCAGGCGGACCAGCGTGGATTTGCCGGCCCCGCTCGGTCCCACGACGAAGGCGAACTCGCCCTTGGGTATGGTCGCCGTGATGCCGTGAAGGGCTGCCGTGCCGTTCGGGTAGCTCTTGGAGACGTCGTAGAACTCGATCACGGGGCGGCCCCTCCTCCGCTGCCGGCATAGGGCGGCGGGGCCCCGGACGCCGAGGCCCCCGGCCCGGACCCGGACAAAGGCCGGGCGGGCCCGAAGAGAAAACAGAAGACAGCTAAAACGAGGTGCTCCCCAATGCGCAGCGATATCCGAAGAAGGCCGCTTCAGTGGTTATGTAAAACGCGGCTCTTATGTGTGGTCCTGGAGAATTCGACAGGACCCCCCGATATCCTTCAAATGGGGGGCAAGGTTCGCGGGGAAACGTCAGGAAATGCTAAGCCGCTAGGCCCTCTTCAGGCTCACCGCCTTCCTCGCCGCATCGGCGACGGCCCGGGGCGTCAGGCCGTAAGCCTCGAGGAGTTCATCGGGCCGGCCCGACCGGCCGAAGCGGTCGGCAACCCCGACCCGGACCACGGGCACCGGCAGGGTCCCGGAGAGGAACTCGGCGACCGCGCCCCCCAGACCACCGATGACGCTGTGCTCCTCGGCCGTGACCACGGCCCCGGTGCGGGCGGCCACGGCGAGCAGGGTCTCCTCGTCGAGAGGCTTCAGGGTCGAGGCGTTGACCACGGCGGCGAGGACCCCGTCGGCGGCTAGGGACAGAGCGGCCTGGAGACAGATGTCGACCATTATGCCCGAGGCGACCAGGGCCACGTCCCGCCCTTCCTTCAGGACGTCGTAGCGGCCGATGGTGAACGACCGGCCGTCCGGGTAGATCACCGGGACCGGCGCCCGCCCCAGCCGGAGGTAGACGGGTCCCGGGTGGGCGACGGCCGCCCGGACCGCGGCCCTGGTCTCGGGACCGTCCGCCGGGACGATGACGGTCAGGTTCGGCAGAACGCGGGCAAGGGCCAGGTCCTCGAGCGCCTGGTGGCTGGCCCCGTCTTCGCCCACGGTCAGCCCCGCGTGGGTCGCGGCGATCTTCACTCCGAGGGCGGGGTAGGCGACGGACATCCGGATCTGGTCGTAGACCCGACCCGGGGCGAAGACGGCAAAGGTGCTGGCGAACGGTATCTTTCCGGCCGCCGCCAGGCCAGCGGCGATGCCGATCATGTTGGCCTCGGCTATCCCGGTGTTGAAGAACCGCTCGGGGAAAACCCGGGCGAAGAGGCTTGTCTTTGTCGAGCCCGAGAGGTCCGCGTCGAGAACGACGATGTCCGGATTCTCCCGCCCGATTTCGACGAGTTCCTCCCCGTAGGCGTCACGGGTCGCCATACGCCTGGTCTCGGCGGCCATCAGCCCCGCCCCCCTCCCTTGCCTTTCCTGGTCCCGCTCCTGCCGTCCCGCCCTGGGCCCGGACCACCCGGAGCGGCCCCGGCCGTTCCAGGGCTCTCCGGGCCTCCCGAAGCCCCGAGAGCCCGCAGGGCCTCCTCCAGCTGCTCTCCGGATGGGGCCTTCCCGTGCCACTCGGCCCGGTTCTCCATGAAGCCGACCCCCCGCCCTTTGACCGTCCGGGCGAGGATGACCGTAGGGCGGCCGGGCTGGCGGTCGGCCGTCTCCAGGGCGTCAAGAATCTGGACCATGTCGTGCCCGTCGATGGAGAGGACGTTCCAGCCGAAGGCTCGCCACTTGTCGACCAGCGGCGAGATTGACATAACCTCCTCCACCGGGCCGTCGATCTGAAGGCCGTTGCAGTCGACAATGGCCGTAAGGTTGTCCAGCTTAAAGTGGACGGCGGACATGGCCGCCTCCCAGACCTGCCCCTCCTGGAGCTCCCCGTCGCCGAGCATTACGTAAACCCGCCAGGCGGCCCGGTCGAGCTTCGCAGCCGCGGCCAGACCGACCCCGAAGGAGAGCCCCTGGCCGAGAGAGCCGGTCGACGCCTCGACGCCCGGGGTGCTCTTCATGTCCGGATGTCCCTGGAGGATGGAGCCGAGACGCCTGAGACCTCGGAGCTCCTCGACCGGGAAGAAGCCGCGCTCGGCGAGGACGGCGTAGAGGGCCGGAGCGGCGTGTCCCTTGGAGAGCACGAAGCGGTCCCGCTCCGGCCAGGCCGGATCCGCGGGGTTGAGCCTCAGCACGCGGAAATACAGGGCTGTCAAGAGGTCGGCCGCGGACAGCGACCCTCCCGGGTGGCCCGACCCGGCCAGGCCGATCATCCCGATGATGTGGCGCCGCACCCGGGCGGCGACCTGCCGGAGCTCCTCCGGACCGGCCCGGGGCCCGGTCAGACTCGTCGTTCCGCTCAACGTTCTTCACCGCCACTCTCCGACCCGGACCCGGGGCTCGTCATCCTGGATCGGGGCGCCCGCCCGAAGGCGGCTCCCAGAACCGCGAGGACGAAGCCGGCGAGAGCCGGCACCCGCCTGAGACGGGCCCGGGGGCTCGACAAGATGCGATACAGCCACTCAAGGTTCAGCCGCCGGACCCACGCCGGCGCCCTCCGGGTGTCCCCGGAGAGGACGTCCAGAGAACCGCCGGCTCCCACGGCGACCACGCCGCCCAAGGCTCCTCGCCGCGCCGCGAGCCAGAGCTCTTGCTTGGGACTGCCGAGGCCGGCCACGAGGAGTTCGGGCCCGGCCGCCCGGATGGCCTCGACAACCTCGTCGTCATCGGTGAAGTAGCCGTGTTCCGTTCCGACGACCCGGAGGCCGGGATAGCGAGCCGCCAGCGCGGCCGCCGCTCGTGCGGCGACCCCCGGGCGGGAGCCGAGGAGGAAGACCCGTAGAGGCCCGCTCTCACGGGTACGCTTGAAGAGCCCGGTGAGGAGGTCGACCCCCGCGACCCGGGTGGCCAGAGGTCGCCGGCTCAGGACCCGGGAGGCCAGGACGACTCCGACGCCGTCCGGGACCAGGAGGTCGGCCGAGTTGAGGACGGCCCGGAACGAGGCGTCCCGGCTGGCCCGGTAGAGCATCTCCGGGTTCGGCGTGAAGACAAGGCGGGCCCCACCGGTCCGTCCGGCCTCCCGGATGAGGTCGGATACCTGGGCCACGGCTCCGTCGAGGCTGACCCGATGGATCCGCACCCCGAGAATGTCGACGGCAGCGGGCCGGGCGTTGGGCCAGGTGTCGGACGGAGACCCGGGTCCGTCCGGTCCGCTCCGGAGGCCGGAGCCGCCGCTAGGCCGCTGCCGGGGGAGAAACGCGGACGTGACCCAGACTGCAGCCAAGCCCAGAGCCAGGCCCAGGAGGGCGCCGTTCGCTGTGCGGGCGAAGGTGAGGGCCAGCGGAGTCCGGACGTGCTCGAAAGAGTTGACAACGGAGACCAGGCCGACGGCCCCGACCGCCGCCCAGGCCGGGAGCCACCGCCTCCGACCCGTCCAGGCGAGGTAGGTCCCCAGGATGAGAGCGGGATGGCCGACGAGGAACTCCTTCAGGCGGGGTTGGGCGTAGAGGGCTCGATCGAGCCAGGTCCTCACGGCCACCTCGGCCGACGTCACCGGAAGCCACGGCTGGTCGCCCGACCGGCCGACGTAGACCACCGCCGCCAGGCCCACAGCCAAGGCCAGGAAAACATGGCCGACCTCCAGGGGCCTCCCGGCGAGGGAGCGGAGCTGACGCCCCAGGGACCGGAGACGCGCGCCGGGCCCATCCGAGGAGCCCGACGCGAGCCAGGCCGCGCCTCCAAGGACGGCGACGGGCGGGACGACATAAGATAGCTTCACCCCGCGGAAGTACTGGATCTCCATGGCGAAACTGGCCTCGGCCATGAACCCGGCCACGACCAGCCCGCCCAGGACGGCCACACCGACGGCCGCGCCGACGTGTCGCAGGCCGGCCAGCCACGGATGCGGCCGCTCCCGAATCCCTTCGCCGGTGGGCTCGAACCACCGTGCGGCCACCCACAGCCCGGCCAGGGTCGGGTAGACGAGAGCGGCCCAAAGGGCGCCGAGTTTCCGCACCGAAGGCTCGACTCCTCCGCCCCACCCCCCCAGGAGGGTGACCGCCGTCAGCCCGACGAGGGCGGCCGTCAGCGCGGCTCCTACCTTCGGAGCCCTCCTCCACCGGCCGAGGCGCCCCAGAGACAGGAGATCGAGGGTAAGGAGGGTCGCCGCCCAAGGCCCCAGGACGAGGACGACGAGTAGCGCCGGCGGCGCGGTAAAGGCCCCGGACGCGGGCCGCGCCGGGCCGACCTGGAAGCCGCCCCGTTCGAGGGCCCGCCGGACTTCCTCAACATAACGCAGGTTCGCCGCCAGGAGTCCGGTCTCACCCCCGGCCCCCGGGCGGGTCGTCCACCAGGCCGGAGGCTCGGTGGGAAAGCCGTAGAGGTCGAGCCAGACAGCCCGAAGGCTGCGCTCCTTGACCGAACGGGCTATCTTCGCCGCCACCCGTTCGGGCGAGTGCGCGCCGACGGCCGGAGGGTGATAGATCCGGACGAACGCGTAATCGAGAAGGGCCGCCAGCCGCTCGGTCCCGGCGAGGGGGACATAGCTCAGCTGGCTCGGGTCCTCCACGAGACCGACCTCGAGGCCGAGCTCCTTCAGGCCGGCGACAGTCCGCCCGAGAGCCGCCGGGTAGCCGGGGATGGCCTCGCCGTCGAAGACGACGATTCCGGCGACGACGCCTCGGGCGACGAAGGAGCCGATCCCGTCGAGGAGAGCCTCAACCTCCGCTTCCGTCTGGCCGGCCCGTCCCCGGAGGAGGGGAGCGTACCGGGGCCCACCCGGCCGGCCGAGAGCTGGACCGCGCTCGGCCTCCAGGCTCGCGGCGAAGGCCGGGTCGGCGATGACCGAAGTCAGTCCGGCGCGGGCGAAGCTTTCGAGGACTTCGGCCACGGGCCGCCCCTCCCGGTCAGCCACCTGGACGACGGCGCCGAGCTCGGCCGCCAGCTCGACCGTCCAGCCCTGGGCCCGGTCATGGGCGATCCGGGGTCCCACGGCCAGCAGGGCGGCCAGGCCGGCCAGAGCGAGCAGGACACGCAGGACTGAGCGCACAGGTGGCGGCCACAGCGGTGGATGGGCCGCGCCGCCCGGGACTCCCGTCAGCGAATCTCCACTCCCCATAGGCTAGCGAATCTCGTACTCCCCGCGCACCAAGAGAATGACCTCGGTGACGGCCCGCAATCCCCGCCCGTCGCTCCGGGGGACCACCAGGAGATGGTTGGCCCGAACCGCTTCCTGTTCCTTTCTGTCAACACCGGCCGTGACGTCGGCCAGGCCGCCGGCCTGGGAGGCGATGACCCTGGCCTGACCGGCTCGGAGGATGATCTCGGTCCCCTCCGACCCGATAAGGTCCCGGCCGGCCGGCACGACGACGAGGCGCCACCGGAAGAGGCTGTCCACATAACTCTTGGCCACGAGCGGGTCGCCCTCGGTGCCCGGCGCGGCGGCCAGCGAGGCCGCGGCCCGGCCCGCCAGGAAGCTCGTAGTGACGAGGAGAATGGTAGCGACCACAGCGAGAAGAATATTCCTGAGTGTAGGTGTAATGGTGGCCCTTGGCAAGGAAGGAAGCCTCCTGTTCAGCCGTGTGTAACCGGGGGCAACCTCAAAGTCAGCCGCCGGAAGTCAGCTGATGAGGCTGACGTTCCATGACCGAATCCTCGAATCCTGCCCTGACCTTTAGAATCCAGCAGTTATCTGGAGGGGTTCGCGAGGGGGCGCGGTAATGATTACGGTCGGCGCTCCGGCGGCCCGCGGCCCCTCCGCCGGCTCCAGGCAGGCCGCTCGAAGAAGGGACGGCTGGTCTTGAGAGTCCTCCACCTGGCGAGCGGGACGGACTACGGGGGAGCAAGAACACACATCTTCACCCTCCTGTCCGAGCTATCCAAGCACATCGAGGTTACTCTGGGCTGCTTCTCCGGCGGGCCGTTCCTCGAGGAGGCCCGCAGCCTCGGCCTTGACGTCCACAGCCTGGGGCAGGTCACCCGCTACGACCTCGGCGCCATCGGCCGACTGGTGACCCTTGTCCGGAGTCGGGGCATCGACCTCGTCCACTGCCACGGACCACGGCCGAACGTGCTCGCGGTCCTGGCCCGGCGGCGGCTCGGACGGCCTCTGGTGACCACCGTCCACAGCGATTACCGGCGGGACTTCGCTGGAGATTTCTTGAAGAACATTGTTTTCAGCCGGCTCAACGGGTGGGCTCTGCGGCATTTCGACCGCTACCTGGTCGGGCTCGGGGTGGAGGAGTCCGTGCTCCAGCTCGGCGTCCCCCCGGCCGTCATCCGGCCGCTCAAGAACGGCCTTGATTTCACCCTCCCGCTCGTGCCGCCTCGAGACGCCGTGCTGGCCGAGCTCGGCCTCAGGGAGCCCGACGGGGCGGTAATCGTCGGCATAGTGGCCAGACTTCATCCGGTGAAATGTCACGAGATCTTCCTGGCCGGCGCGGCGGCCGTCGCCCGCCGCCACCCCCAGGCCCGCTTTCTCGTCGTGGGTGACGGCCGCATCCGGGGGACCCTGGAAAACCTGGCTGGACGGCTGGGTATCGCCGACCGGGTCCGGTTCCTCGGCCACGTCGTCGACCCCGACCACGTCTTCTCGATACTTGACATAAACACTCTGACCTCGTTCAGCGAGACCCAGCCCTACGCCCTTCTCGAGGGAGCTCGCTGGGGCGTGGCGACCATAAGCTCGCGGGTCGGAGGCATCCCGGAGCTCATCATCGACGGGCAGACCGGCTATCTCTTCGAGCCCGGGGACCTCGCCGGCTTCACCCGCCGCCTGGACGAGCTCGTCGCCGACCCCGACCTCCGGCGCAAGCTGGGAGACAACCTCCGGGAGCACGGGCGGCGGAACTTCACGCCGGCCGTCATGGCCCGGACGTGCCTTGAGGTCTATAGCGAGCTTCTGAACGGGGGAAAGCCGGGGAGGGATTCGTCCGATGCCGGTGATTGACGAGAGGGGCCGCCTGTTCGGGCGGCTGAACGTCATCAACGTCGTTCTGGTCCTCATCGTCCTGGCCGCGGCGGGAGCCGGGGTCTTCAAGCTCCTGGCCGTCGAGGAGCAGGGACTCGTCGAGACCAGGACCGTCCTCATCACCTTCGAGGTCACGGGGGTGCGGCAGCCGTCGGTCGACGCCGTCAAGGTCGGAGAGGACGTGGCCGGGTTCGAGTCACAGCTTCATCTCGGCCAGGTGGTCGAGAAGCGAGCCGAGCCGCACCGCGAGCCGGTGGCCACGGCCGACGGACGCATCGTCATGGCCGAGGTCCCCGACCGCTTCGACCTCTTCATCGTCGTGCGGGCTCAGGCCGTCGCCGGACCACGGGCCGTAACCGTGGCCGGACGGGAGACGAAGATAGGCATCCAGCTGCCCCTGAGCGGCCGCCTGTTCAGCTTCAAGGCGACCATCGTCGGCATCGAGGAGGTCCCTGATTGACGTCGGCGGCAGCCAGGCTTCTCAGGGTCTGGGACGAGAGTTGGCCGGGTTCGCTGGCCCGGGTCGTCTGGTCGCCCGGCGCCCGAACGACCCGCCCGGGGGAAGGTCTGGCCCTCGTCGGCCTCGGTGCGCTGGCGGCTTTCAGCGCCTGGGCCTTCCACCTCTCGGGCGGGGGTCTGGCCCGCGCGACAGCTCTGGTCGTGAGCCTGGGGGTCGCGGCCGCCGACCCCGTCGCCGGCCTCTACGCCGTTCTGGTCGTCCTTCCGTTCGTGCCCGACTGGGCCGCCCTGGTCCTCACCGCCGTCCTTCTCCTCTCCACCCTCCTGCGGCGCTCCGGGGACGCCGGGCGGGTCCTCCGGCAGCCGGCGGCCGCGGTGCGGGCGGTGGCCGGCGACCTCCTGTCGCGGCTCGACCGTCCGGTCCTCCTTTTTGCCGCTCTGCTGGTCGTGGCTACGGTCACGTCCGTCGCCCCGGCCGGAAGCCTGCGATATCTCGCCATCTGGGGGCTCGCCCTCGGGCTCTACTGGGCGGTGGCCGGCCTGGCCGGACGGGGAGACGGCACGGCTCTCGTCCGGGTGGCGGCAACTCTCGGCCTGACGGCGGTGCTCGCCGCCCTGTACGCCCTCTACCAGTTGGCCGTCGGCGTGCCCGTCCAGGCGGCGTGGATAGATTCGGCCCTCTTCCCGCGGGAGGGGACGAGGGTCTTCTCCTTCTGGGGGAACCCGAACGTCTTCGCCCTGCATCTCGTTCTGACCGGTCCTCTTCTCGCCGCCTCCCTCTGGACGGCGGGCACGCGGCCGGCCCGGGCCGGGGTCGGCCTGGCCGTCCTCTTGGCCGGACTGGCCCTCGTCCTGACCTTGTCGCGCGGCGGTTGGTTCGCCCTGGGGGTCGCCGTGCTCTTCCTCGGCCTACTTCGGGACCGCCGCATCCTGGTCGTCGGCCTCCTCGCCGCCGCGGCGGCCGCCCTCCTCGCTCCGGAGGTGGTCTCCTGGCGCGCGGCCACCCTTCTCCGCCTGGACGACCCCACGGCCGTCCACCGCATCCGGGTCTGGGAGGCCTCGGCCCGGATGGCGGCCGATTTCTGGTACGCCGGTCTCGGGCTGAGCTGGCGCGCGTTCACAGCCATCTACCCCCAGTACTCCATCGGAGGGCGCTTCGCCTTCCACGCCCACAACCACTACCTTGAGACCCTCATCGAGCTCGGGGTTGTCGGGTTCATCGCCCTGCACTGGCTCATGGTGAGGCCCATCGGCTGGGCTGTGCGCCTGGCCCGCCCGGCCCGCCTGACCGCGCCGGGCGTCGTCCTCACCGCGACCGCGGCCGCCATCCTCGGCAGCCTGGCCTTCGGAGTCGGCGAGCCGGTCTTCTACCTGCCCCGTCCCATCCTCATCGCCTGGGCCGTCCTCGGCCTGGCCGCTGCGGCCCGTTCGGCGACCGCGCCCGCGGGCGGCACGGCCGGTGACCGCGGCCTACGGACGGTCCCCGGGAACCTCGTCGGCGGGCCGGCGACGGGAGGGACGCCCGGGCCGTGACCAGCGTGCTTATCTCCGGCTATTACGGCTTCGATAACTGGGGCGACGAGGCCGTCCTCGAGACGGCCGCCGCCGGGCTAGCCGCAGCCGTCCCCGGGGTGGAGATAACCGTCCTCTCGAGCAACCCGGAGAAGACGGCCGCGCGCTACGGCCTGCGGGCCGTCAGCCGGACCGACCCGCGCGCCGTGCTGCGCGAGCTCCGGCGGACCGACATGCTTGTCAGCGGCGGCGGCAGTCTCCTGCAGGACGTCACGAGCAGCCGGTCCCTCTGGTACTACCTCTCCATAATCCTCGCCGCCGAACGGCAGGGCAAGAAGGTCATGCTCTACGCGAACGGAGTGGGGCCCATCAGCCGCCCCTGGAACCGGCTGGCCACCCGCCTCGTCCTCGACCGCGTTTCTCTCATCACCGTCCGGGGTCCAACCTCGCGCCGGTTCCTTGAGGAACTCGGGGTGACACGACCGCGGATCGTCGAGACAGCCGACAGCGCCTTCGCCATCGAACCGGCTCCGGTCGAGCGGGTGGCCGAGATTTGCGGGGCCGAGAGTCTGCCGGACCTGACCGATCCGACCACCCGGCCGTTCGTCGGCGTCGTCGTCCGACCGTGGCGCGGCACGCGGGCCCTCGAGGCCGCGATGGCCCGGGCCGCCGACTACATCCAGGACCGGCTCGGCTACGGGGTCCTTTTCCTGCCGGTCCATCGGGACGCCGACCTCCCGGTCGTGGAACGCATCCGGGCGGCGATGCGCGGGGGGAGTCACATTCTTCGCGACCTCTACTCGGCCCGGGAGACGGTCGCCCTCCTCGGGCGGCTGAGGTGGATCCTGAGCATGCGCCTCCACCCGCTCATCTTCGCCGCCGTCGGCGGCGTGCCGGCCCTCGGTCTCGTCTACGACCCCAAGGTCGAGGAGTTCCTCTCACAGGCTGAACAGGTTTCCGTCGGACCGGTCGAGCGGGTCACCCTCGAGGACATCCTGCTCGGCATAACCGAGATCGAGGCGGACTACGAGAACCGCGTCGCCCGGCTCGGGAGCGTGGTCCGTGAGCTCCGCGAGAGGGCCCGCCTGAACAACCAGCTCGCAGCCGAGCTCCTGACGGGCCGGTGAAAGGTCCCGCGCCGGGCGGCCGGAACGGGGTCCCGGCCTAGGACCGCCGCCTCGCGCCGAGCCACGCCGCGCCCGCGGCACCCACGAGAAGAGCCGCGGCCGCCACCAGCGCCGGTCCGGCCGCCCCCGAAGTTGCCACGGAGAAAGCCGCTCCGGCCCCCCCGAAGGCCGCGGCCGCCGCGGTGGCTCCCTGCCGACCGGCTTGTCCGCCGGGCCCGACCCCGGCCCGGATGAGCGCCAGGGCGGCGACCGACCCGCCGACGGCCCCCAGACCGCCGGCCACGACCACCAGACCGAGGGCGACGAGACCGACGGCGACGAGGAGACCCCCGAGGCCCGGCGTCAGCGGCGTCCACCACCACCCCGGGACGATCCCCGGTGTACCACGCGGCCGGGGCCAGAGGAGGACCCCCGCCAGGGCCGGAGCCGCCAAGGGCAGGAGCGGCGAGACGGCGGCCGGGGAAAGCTCGAGGACCGCCCGGGCGTCGGCGAGGAGCACCCGCCCGCCCAGACCGCCGATGCCGGCCGCGGCAAGGATCGCGGCCAGGGCCGCTCCGCGAAGCCCGGAGCGCAGGGCCCGGCCGGCCAGAGCCGCTCCGGCCAGCGGCACGAGGACCAGAGCGAAGAAGAGGGCGGAGTCCCGGCCGGGAGACGCGGCCAGGGGTCCGGGGAGGACTACGGCCGGCCGGAGCGGCCGGGACGGACCGGTCGGCCGGCCATGCCCGGCGAGGGACAGGGAGAGGTCACGCGCGAACTCGACCACCGTCTCGGGGTCCTGCGGCCCGCTGAGCCGCACGTAGAGGAGATCGGCGCCGCGAGACGCAGCCCGCGGCACCGCCTCTACCTTGGGACCGGCGACGGCGACCGGGAGGACCCGCGCGTAAGCGTAGGCGAGGACCGGGGCGACCTCGGTCGCCCCAAGCTGGCCCAGGTAGCCGGGGCGGTCCGGGTGCAGGAGGACCCCGGCGGCGAGCCCGCGGCCGGTCAGAACGGCCGCCGCGCTGGATAGAGCCTGTGGGTACCCGGGGAACTCCCCGCCAGCCGGGACGGCCGTGGACCAGTCGAGGCCCAGCCGATCCAGTGACGCCCGGAGTTCGTCCAGGCTGGACGCGAGACGCTCAGGATCCCCTCCGGGCGGGTTCTGGGGCCTCGGGGCGACTAGAAGCCCGCTCCCGGCCACAGGACCGGCCCGCCAGACAACCTCGGGTCCGTAGAACCCGAGGCTGGCCCGTTCCAAGGCCTCCCGGGGGTACAGCGTCCGGAGAACGAGGGTTCCGCCCACCCTGGCGTGGAGAGTGATCCGCCCGTTCGAACTCAAGGCGAGACGGGCGGCGATATCCTCGACTCGGGGACCGGCGGCCAGGAAGACATAGCTTCCGGCGGCCTCGAACTCCGGGTGGCCGGCGACGATCGCCTCCAGCGTCCCGGCCAGGCCCAGGCGGACCCGGGCGGCCAGCTCCCGGCCATCCCGCACCTCAAGGCTCCCGTCCGCCGACCAGCGGACGAGGTCGCCCAGCGTGGTCTCGGCGAGGCCCACCGAGGTCACCCCGACCGAGGCAAGCTCGGCGGCCAGGGAGGCCAGCCGGGTGTCGTCGTCTCCGGTGAGCCGGCGGAGGTCCCCGAGGTCGACAGCCACCTCTGCCGGCCGGGGTCCGGAACCGGCTCCCACCAGGGCCGGCCAGTCCACACCGGCGAAGGGAGTCACCAGGAGGAACAGAGCCCCGAGACCGATGACCAGGGCGGGGACCCACCCCAAGATGGTCCGGCCCGCCCCCGGCGGCCACAAGGCGCGGCGCCCGACCGTCGCGCTGAGAAGACCGGCGGCCAGGAGACCGGCGGCCAGGCCGAGGCCCAGCCCGACCGCGGTTCTCGCCGCCGAGACGGCGGCCGGGATGTGGAGGTGGGCGAAGGTGTTGAGCACCGACGAGACGCCGACCCCGGCCAGGGCGGCCAGGACGTAGCCCCAGCCCCGCTTCAGGACCGTCGGGCCGAGCCAGGCCCCGAGAAGCAGGGCCGGGTAACCGATGAGGAACTCCTTCGTCCGCGGTCTCACCCCGAGGAGGTCGGCGAGCCGGGCCCGGAGGGTGAACTCGAGGTCGCTGACAGGGACGAGCGGAAAGTTGCCGCTCCGGCTGATGTAGAGGACGACCACACCGAGCGCGGCGACGGCCGAGACGACGGCACCCAGGGTCAGCGGGCGGCGGAGCAGCCCGGCCAGCCAGGCGCCGGCGGACCCGGCCCGGCCGGGATCGAGCCGCCAGTAGAGGTAGAGAGCGAGGGCGGGGCCGGCAGCCAGGGCAAGCTTGGTGCCGGGCATCTGGAACGTCCGCAGGAGAAACTCCGGACCTGCCCCGAGAGCCAGGATGAGAAGGCCTCCGGCCGCCGCGACGAGGCCGGCCCCGACGGCCGTCCGCACGGCGTGGAGCACGGCCGGGAGAGCGAGAGCCGGCCGAGCCGGATCCACGGGGCCGGCATGGGAGCCCGACGGACCCTCGAGCCAGGCCCGGAAGACCGGGGCGAGGGCCACCACCGGGAAGGTGACGGCACCCAGGAGAATGAGCCCCTGCAGGATCGCCACTCTCACTCCGGACGAAAGACCCACCGGCAGGGCAAGGGCCGCCGCTCCCAGCACCGCGAGTCCGAGCCTCTCCAGCCCTCGGGGGAGGCCCAGCCGCCGCCAGGCCAGAGCCGCCCCGGCGAGGACGGCCCACCCGGTGACGACGGTCAGCCACGCGGGAGGTCGCCGGGTCGAGACGGGCTCCGGCGGGCCGGGCTCGAGCCCGCGGGCGGCAAGCTCCCTCGTGAACCCGGCCACAGCGGCGGCGACTCCGGCCGGCCAGGCCGGGTCGTCCTTGAACCGCTGCCAGAGGCCGGGCATGGCCACGAGGAGAGGCGCGCCCCTCTCCACGACGCCCTCGGCGAAGAGCTCCGGACGCCCGGTGCTCCAGACGGTCTGCAGCTTGATCCCGCGCCAGCCGGCAGCTGCGGCCAGCTCGGCCGTCCCGGCCGGTTGCGCGGCCGGGTCCACGGCGAAGGGCAGGTCCAGCGCCCGGAGGTCCGCGCCGGCTCTGGCCGGGCCGCCCGGGAGACCGTAACCCCAGACCTCCCCACCGTCGAAGATGACAGCCACGGCCTCGGTCGACCCCAGCGGTTCAAGAGCCGCGGCCAAGGACAGGTGGGGCGATTCCCGCGGGTTCTGGAGCTGGACGACGACCCGCAGGCCGGCTCCCCGGGCCGCCTCCAGGTCGGGCGGGTAAAGACCAAGGCGAGTGTACGGCGCAAGGTCGCCCCTGACAGCCACGGCGTAGACCTGCGGGTCTCCGCTCGAGGTCCCGGCCGCGAAAGAAGCGACCCTGTCGGCGCCGAAGCGGGCCCGAGCGCGGTCCAGAGCCCACTCGGCCAGGTCTGGATGTCCGGTCAGAAGGAGGGTTACCGGCACCCCGGGCCGGGCCAGACGCCACCGTTCGAGGTCCGGGAAGCGAGCCGCGGCCGCCTGGGCCTCGGTCCCGCGGAGAGGAGCGCTCTCCCCGCTCAGGCGGAGGACGGTGAAGTCACCCCTGAAGGCGAGGTCAGCGAGGGTCCTCTCCTCCACGACCACCGCCGTCACCCCGGACGCGGCCAGCTCCCGGAGGACAGCGGCAGGCGAGAGCCCTCTCTCCAGGCTCTGGCCCTGGACGGACCTCAGGGACACGGCGAACTCCACGGGGGACGGTTCGGGACGGAAACGGCCGTCGAGCGCGAGGCCCGCGGTCGCCGCCGCGAGACCCGCAACCAGGGCCAGGATGAGCAGAAAAGTCAGGGACCTCTCCGTGGGCAAGGACCTCTCCGCGGGCACGTCGGTCTCGGCCGGCCTTACTGGCCCGAGGTGGCCTTGATGACCATCTGGCCGTCCTCGGCGACGACCTCGGTCCCGGTGAGAGGCAAGGGGAACGCCGTCAGGTCGAGCGAGAGGTCGGGACGGCCGAGAAGCTCGAGCCAGGTCTCGAGGAACTCCGTCGGCACGATGACGTCATCGACGCTGAAGCCCTCGATACGGAAGGACACCGTCTTCGGGTCCGCCAGGACGAAGCGGCCCGATAGTGAGCAGAGGAACTCCCGCTCGAGGACGGTGAGATAGCCCGAGATGACCGTGAACTCCGGAGTGATGAGGACCCGGGGATCACCGAACCCGGGGACGTTCCGGGCGAGGTAGGCTTCGAGGTTGCGCTGGGTGATGGTTATGGTCACCCGAGTCTTCTGGCTCCGCGTGACGCGGAGGTCTCCCCCGGCGAGGAGAGCTCTCAAGTCCACCGACGCGTCCTCCAGGGTCACGGCCAGGGCTTCCAGGCTGATGGTCGAGGTCTCCACGTTGGTTGACGTAATGGTGACGTCATCGAAGTGCCCGAGGAGCATCCTCACCGCGGGGTAGGAGCGAAGCCTCACCCGGTGGTCCCCCGCCGGCCCGAACGTGGTCTCGAGGGCTTGCTCGACCCCGCGGGCGAGAAGACCGGGGAGGAAGAACTCGCTCAGGACGCCGACGACGATAAGGACCACCACGAGCACGAGGGCCAAACGCTTCAGCATGGCCGTCACCTCCACGCCTGACTCCACGCCTGACTCCACGCTACCTTCTCTGGGCGGGGTCCCTCTCCTGCGGGGTCGACCGACCGTGGGCCATCCCGGGCGTCCCGGCCCGCCGGCCGGCGGCCTTCCGGGCCAGATAGGCCTTTATGAAGGGCGTTATCCTCCCGTTCATGACCGCTCCCACGTCGCCGACCTCCTCGCCGGTCCGGTGATCCTTGACCAGCGTGTAGGGTTGGAAGACATAGGACCGTATCTGGCTCCCCCAGGCGATGTCGTGCTGCTCCCCGCGGAGGACCGCAAGCTCCTTCTGCCTTTCCTCCTCCCGGAGCTTGAGGAGGCGGGACTTCAGGATGCGCATGGCCGTCTCGCGGTTGGCGTGCTGAGACCTCTCGTTCTGGCAGGTGACAACGACACCGGTTGGCAGGTGGGTAAGCCGGACGGCCGAGTCCGTCTTGTTGACGTGCTGGCCGCCGGCGCCGCTGGACCGGTAGGTGTCGACCCGGAGGTCTTCGGGGTCGATCTCGATGTCGGCATCGTCCTTGATGTCCGGGACCACGTCCACCGAAGCGAACGAGGTGTGCCGCCGTCCCGAGGAATCGAAGGGCGATATCCGGACCAGGCGGTGGACCCCGTGCTCGGCCGAGCACAGCCCGTAGGCGTAGGGGCCCTCGATGAGCATGGTCACGCTCTTCAGACCGGCTTCCTCACCCTCCAGCCGGTCGAGCACCTCGACCCGGAAGCCCTGGTCCTCGGCCCACCGCGTGTACATGCGGGCGAGCATCTCGACCCAGTCCATGGCCTCGGTCCCGCCGGCCCCGGCGTGGAGGGTCATGATCGCGCTGTGGTCGTCGTAGTCCCCGTCGAGGAAGGTGGCTATCTCGAGGCCGTCAAGGGTCTCTCCGGCCTGCTTGAGGAGAGCCTCTCCCTCCCGGACCAGCGAGTCGTCCTCCTCCTCCCGCGCGAGCTCCACCGTCGCCTCGAGGTCGCCGATGACCCGCTCGAGCTCCCGGAGACGCCCGAGGGTCTCCTCGATCGCACCGGCCTCGCGGGTCACGGCCTGGGCTCTCTCCTGGTCGTTCCAGAAGCCTGGGGAGGCCATCTCCTCGTTCAGCGCGGCCAGCCGATTCTCGAGGGTCGCGCGGTCAAAGGGAATCCCTCAGCTCGACATACCTCTCCTGAATCGTCTCCAGTTCCTGTCGCAGCTGCTCGAAAGACATACCCACCGTCTTCCTTCCGGGGCCTCGCGTTCCGAGCCGGCTCTCCGGCCCGGCCGGCAGGGACCCACGCTCTCAGGCCTCAAGGGCTCCATGGCACTTCTTGTACTTCTTCCCGCTCCCGCACGGGCAGGGGTCGTTCCGGCCCACCTTCGGCGGGTTCACCACCGGGGCGGGCCTTCCGCCGCCCGGGCTGCCCGGGCTCCGACCGGCGGGACCGGGACGGGGGGGCGGAGCGGCTCCGGTCGCGACCTGCCCCGGCCCGGCCGCGGGGCCGGACAGAAGCCCGCCCCCGGCCGCCGCCCGCGCGGCCACGAAACCGGCCGCCTCAGGCTTGACGGCGACGCCGGTCCGCTCCGGTGGAGCTTCCGGCCGGCGCTCGACCCTGAGCTTGAAGACCGTCCGGACGATGTCCTCCTGGATGGAGGCTATCGTCTGGTTGAACATCTCGAAAGCCTCGAGCTTGTACTCTGTCAACGGGTCCCGCTGACCGAAGGCCCGCAGGCTCACCCCGTCGCGCAGGTCGTCCATGGCATCGAGGTGGGCCATCCACTTGGTGTCGACCACCCGGAGCATCACGAGCTTCTCGAGTTCCCTCATTATCTCCGGGCCGAGCTCCGCCTCCTTGCGATCGTAGGCTTCCCGGCCGCGGGAGACGAGCCAGTCCCGCAGGGCCTTGCGGGCCTCCTCGCGCCGCCGGCCGTAGCCCGGCTCCTCGTCGCCCCAGGCGGCCCTGACCAGCTCGGACGCCTGGACCTCCCCGGGTTCGAGGAAGTGGAGTCCGACCTGCTCGGCCAGACCCTCGACGTCCCAGTCCTCGGGGTGGAGCTGGTCGGAGCAGTAGGTCTCGACCAGTCTCTGGACAAGCCCGGAGAGCATGCCGAGGACCTGGTCCTTGAGGCCTTCTCCCCCGAGCACGTGCCGCCGCTGGCGGTAGATGATCTCTCTCTGCTTGTTGATGACGTCGTCGTACTGAAGGACGTGGCGCCTGATGTCGAAGTTGTGGCTCTCGACCCGCTTCTGGGCCCGCTCAATCGCCCGGGTCACCAGGGCGTTCTCGATAGCCATATCCTCCTCGACCCCGAGTCTCTCGAGGAGGCCGGAGATGAGGTCGGACCCGAAGAGCCGCATGAGGTCGTCCTGCAAGGAGACATAAAACCGGGAGCTGCCCGGGTCCCCTTGGCGGCCCGACCTACCACGGAGTTGGTTGTCTATCCGCCGGGCCTCGTGTCGCTCCGTGCCGATGACGTGGAGGCCGCCGAGCTCGGCCACCCCCTCGCCGAGGACGATGTCGGTCCCGCGGCCGGCCATGTTCGTGGCGATGGTCACGGCCCCTCTCTGCCCGGCGAGGGCGACTATCTCGGCTTCCTTCTCGTGGTGCTTGGCGTTGAGCACCTGGTGCGGGATACCCCTCTTTTCGAGCATCCGCGACAGGCGCTCCGATTTCTCGATGGAGATAGTGCCGACCAGGACCGGCTGCCCTCTCTGGTGGCACTCGACAATCTCCTCGACGACCGCGTCGAACTTGGCCCGCTCGGTCGTAAAGACCACGTCCGGGTACTCCGTGCGAATGAGCGGTCGGTTGGTGGGGACGACGATAACGTCCATGCCGTAGATCTTCCGGAACTCCTCTTCCTCGGTGAGAGCCGTACCCGTCATGCCGGCCAGCTTCTTGTACATCCGGAAGTAGTTCTGAATGGTTATGGTCGCCAGGGTCTGGCTCTCCCGCTCTATCTTCACGCCTTCCTTGGCCTCGATCGCCTGGTGCAGCCCGTCGCTGTAGCGCCGCCCGAACATAAGCCGTCCCGTGAACTGGTCGACGATGATGACCTGTCCGTCCTTGATGACATAATCCTCATCGGCGTGCATCAGGGCCTGGGCTTTCAGGGCATTGATGAGGTAGTGGGAGAGGTCCTGGTTCCTGTCGTCGAAGAGGTTCTTCACGCCCAGCATCTTCTCGACCCGGGCCACGCCCTCTTCCGTCGGCACGACGGTGCGGGCCTTCTCGTCCACCGTGTAGTCCCGCTCCGGCTTGAGCCTCCGGGCCACCTCGGCGAAGCGGTAGTAGAGCTCGGTCGGCTTCTCGGCCGGCCCGGAGATGATGAGCGGCGTCCTGGCCTCGTCAATGAGGATGCTGTCGACCTCGTCGACGATGCAGTAATTGAGCTCCCGCTGGACGACGTGGTCGAGAGAGGCGACCATGTTATCGCGGAGGTAGTCAAAGCCCATCTCGTTGTTCGTGCCGTAGGTTATGTCGGCCTGGTAGGCCCGGCGCCTCTGGGCGAAATCCAGCCCGTGGACGATGAGACCCACCTCGAGTCCGAGGAACCGGTAGATGGCTCCCATCCACTCCGAGTCACGCTTGGCCAGGTAGTCGTTCACGGTTACGAGATGGGCCCCGCGGCCGGTGAGGGCGTTGAGGTAAAGCGGGAGGGTGGCGACAAGGGTCTTGCCTTCGCCCGTCTTCATCTCGGCGATGTTCCCCTCGTGCAGAACGATGCCGCCGAGGATCTGCACGTCGTAGGGCCGGAGACCGACCGTCCGCCAGGCGGCCTCGCGCACGACGGCGAAGGCCTCGGGCAGAAGGTCGTCGAGGCCCGCCCCCCGGTCAAGACGCTCCTTGAACTCCGTCGTCTTGGCCTTCAGGGCCGCGTCGTCGAGGGCGGCGATAGCCGGACCGAGCTGGTTGCACCGCCCGGCGATATGACCAATCCTCTTCAACTCGCGGGAGTTGAAGTCGCCGGCGACGAGTTTCTGAAGGGTCCTGAGCAAGCCTCAACACTCCGCAGGAAGACAGGATTTGGCGACACCCGATTCTAACACAGGCCGCCACCCCGGGCAACGAAGACCCCCGGAGCATCCGGTGCGGAGGCGGGCGGCGGCCCTGGCGGCCGGTCTGTCCGGCGGCCCTGGCCGGTCTGTCCGGCGGCCCTGGCCGGTCTGTCCGGCGGACTTATCCGGTCTCTCCGGCCGTGGACAGCGCTCGCCCGACCATGATGCCCTGCACGAGCACGAAGACGCCGATCGCCAGGAGAAGGTCCCCCGCGCTGAACAGCGTCGGGTTCGGGAAGGGCGGCGACCCGACCAGGACGTCACCCAGCCAGGGCAGCCGTGTCTCCGGGGTGATGAGCCGGTGGGTGAGGCTCGAGCCGGCCGCGAAGTAGTCGCGCACGCCGGCGCAGCCGAGAGCCACCAGCTTCTCCCCGTCGACCGGCATCTTCCCCCCGTTGGCCGTGATGACGGTCAGGTTGGCGAGGGTCCCGGCGGCCAGCCACACCACTCCGGGGGCGCGCCGGTTCAGGGCGAAGCAGACCAGAAGAAGGTAATAGGCTGAGGAGTAGAGGTAGGGAGCGGCTTTGTGAGCCAAGGGCAGGGCGCCCACCGTCGGAAGGTGAAGGAAGAACTGGATGGTGAAGGCAGCGAAAATCAGCCAGACGTGCCGGAACGGGAAATCGGTGAGACGCTCCAGCCGCCCGCCTCTCAGCCAGGCCACCGCCAGCGAGGCGGCGACGACGAAGATAAACATCAGCTTCGCCCCTCTTTACCCGGGCCCGGCGGCTGGCCGCTCGGGTCGGACCGGCTCGCGGGCGACGCAGGTTCGGCCGCCGCCGCCGCTTCCCTGCAGGCCGCCTCGGTCTCCAGAGGAGCCGCCCGGAAGGGGGCACCCGCAACGGCATCGAGCACATCGTCGGGAGCCAGCGAGAGCACCGTCCGGATGAAGACCTCGACCAGATCAGGGTCGAACTGCGTGCCTGCCCCTCGCCTCAGTTCAGCGAAGGCCTGCTCCTGGGTCATCTTGCGGACGCGGTACGGTCGGGCGGAGGTCATGGCCTCGTAGGCGTCGGCGATGGCGATGATCCTCGCCCCGAGAGGGATCTCCGTCTCCTTCAGGAGGTCGGGATAGCCCGTGCCGTCCCACCGCTCGTGATGGTGCAGGATTATCTCAAGGTCCGGTCCCAGTGTCTTGATCTGCTTCGCGATGCTCGCCCCGATCTCGGGATGTCGCTTCATCTGCTGCCACTCGGCCGCTGACAACGAGGCCTTCTTCTGGAGGATGTGATCGGGGACGGCCAGCTTACCGATGTCGTGAAGCCAGGCTGCGTACTCCAGGCGCTCAATGTGGTCTTCCGTCAGGCGCAGGGCCCGGGCCGTGGCCACCGTGTACCGCGCGACCCGGCGGGAGTGGCCGGCGGTGTGGGGGTCCCGGGCCTCCATGGCGACGACCATGGCCTGGATGGTCGCCAGGTAGGCCTTCCGCAAGTCTGCGTAGAGCTGCAGCGAGTAGCGAGCGATGAAAAGAGGCAGGAAGAGGAAGACCACGCCCACCATGCCTATCTGGGCGTGCACGGCGGCAATCAGGATTCCGAGCGGGGTGAGTGCCAGGTAGTGGGGGATGAGCCACCTGAAGTTCGTCAGCCAGATATTCCAGACCGAAGCCTTCCGGGTCACGGCCAGGGCCAGGACGACCGTTGTTATGTTTACGAGCGAGTAGACCACCGCGGCGGCCAGAAGGGCGGCCGGGCTCTGGAGAACGTTCAGCCCGTGGACGCTGCCGCCGAGAGCTACGTACGCCAGCCCGGCGGCCGCGGCCGACAGGGCGAGCTGGGCTCGGTTGAACAGAACCTTCTCGATGGACACCTGGAGGGTGAGCTCCCGCACGCGCAGGGTGGCCAGGGCGGCGAGCCAGGTGGCGATGCCCGGACCGAAGGTGATAATGGAGGCGTAGATGATCGCGTAGCTGACGGAGACGGACCCGCCCCCGCGGGGAAGGGGGACCGGGAGGGCCTCCGCGGCGAAGATGAGAAAAGCGAAGCAGACGACCTCGAGCCACAGGTCGCCGTGGACGTCCGGCGTGAGCCAGAGCATTGTGAGGCCACCGAGGCAGATGACGGTGAGGATATAGAGCCATGCTACGGGGTGCAGCTTCCGCTTGGGTTCGGCGGCCACAGCAGCGCTCCTCTCGGTGAAGTCAAGAAAACGGATCGGCACCAGGTCGCGGGGCTAGGGTCTTACCAGCCCCACTGGACGCTCGCGCCTCCAGCCAGAAGCAGGGTCAGGAGGGCGAGGAAGACCTTCATCAAACGGCTCACGGCACAACCTCCGTTCGCGGAAGCTCGAGCCGGGTCCGCTCGACCGGCCGGCGTACCGCTCGACTGCCCGAAGATGTCCGCTCGTCTCAGACTTCGCTCCGGTACGCTAAATCGAGGAGTCTGTGGTCCGCGTCACCTGATGCCGATCCGAATTCTGGTGTCAAGGAACCTCGTGCTCCGACTCGTTGGCGGCCGGGGAGTCCTCCGCCTCCCGCCTGGTCTCGGGCCTCCTGACAATCAAGGTGAACCGCCGGTTCACGGCGTCCAGGGCCGACCGGGCGGCCGCGTCGGCCTCGGCCGACCTCACCAGGGAGGTCCCGATGAGGGTCTCCTCCCCTTCCGGGGTGAGCAGCGAGATGGCGCTCAGAGCGATGCGCCATCCCCGGAAGTCGATCAGCAGGACGTCGTCGAGGGCCATCCGGTGGTTCGAGTTGAAGTACTCGCTGACCGCGTTGAGAACGGCCTCGGCCGGCACGCGCAGGCGGTTGGCCGCCGTGGCCGGCCGGCTCACCGTCGCCGTCTGGACAACCTCCTCGAACTCCACCTTCACCTCGGCCTCAACGGCTCCGGAGTCCACCGCATAGCGAACGCCCAGGAGCCGCAGGCGGCCGCTTCCCCACGACACCTGGCCGCCACCGTCAACCTGGGCGACGCTTATCTTCTTGTGGTCCACGGAGAGACCGAACTTGGCCATCAGGGAGGATTCGATGTCCCGGACTATTTGCTTGGCACTCCGGCTGGAGCCGGAGAGGACGTGAATCTCGCTTATGGCTCCCCCGGGCGCGGCGACAAGCCGGACGGCCATGACGTCACGGATCCGCCGGATGGCCTCCTCGTACTCTCGAAGACTGCCCGTAGCCTGCGGGCGCTCGTGGCCGACACTGTCCTTCCCCATCGGATCTACTCTCCAAACTGCAGGTCAACACCGTCTCCGCGTCTGGCTGGCCGCCCGCTCCGCTTCAGGCAGTGCACCGTGACCCAGTAAGGTTCTCTGTTTGCCTGATTTATCCTCCCGCGGGAAGGAGTCTTCCCTTCGTGTGACAGCCTGCGTCTCTACCTTCGCCGAGGCTGAAGGCTGTCCGCCAGCAGCCGGAGGCCGCCGGAGACGACGGAGTGTCCGCCGAGGACGACGGGGACCCGAGCCTCACCCGCCGCCCGGCAGAGGCTCCGGAGCGCGGGGTTCTCGACTCCCTGCCAGCGTCCCAGGTCGGCTTCGAAGCGGTCCGCCTCAGTGGGCCAGTCCCCGAGGTGGGCCATGACCACTCTCGTGTCCCAGAAGACGGCGTCCGACAGCTCGGCCAGCCGGCGCACGAGGTACTCGACACCGAGGTCCTCCATGACCCAGCCCAGGAGGGAGCGGACCTCCCCGCGGTCGACGCGGCCGAGGGCCTTCATGCCCCGTTCCTCGGAGAAGACCCTCAGCCGCAGGCGGAGGGCCGAGTTGAGGTGGTTCATCGTGACCCCCGAGACGCGTCCGATGAGGGTCACCGAGGCGTAGTCGCGGGAGAGGACCTCGGCCGCCCGCTCGAGAACGGACAGGTCGAGCTCCAGCCCGGCCAGCCCCTTGGCGCAGCGCGGCCCGAACCCCGGTTGACCCGGAGCGCCGGCCACCGTCCGGGCTCGCCGGGCCTCGTGGGCCAGGAAGAGGATGTCCGAGGGCGTGTCGAGATCGAAGCTCGTCGTGGGAGTGTCCGGCAGGAGCAGCCGCTCGTAGCCGGCGTCGACAAGGGTGAAGAGAGTAGCGTTGTCCGTCGCCAGAGGGGCGAGGGCCTCGACGGCCCCCGTCGACCCCAGGGCGACGAGGTCGGGCGACTGGACGTTGTTGGCCACGAAGACCCGGCCTCCGGGGCCGAGCCGGGCGAAGAGCCAGTCGAGCTCCTCGGGTCTCAGGAGGGGGACGGAGCCTCCTCCGAGGTAGACGACTCGATCCAGACCGTAGTCGCGGACGAGGCCGCCGAGGGTCCGACCGAAGTGGAACACCGGTCCGGTCCTGTGGACCTCCGCCCCCACGGCGCCGGCCTGGCGGGCCAGGGCATCGGAGTCGGTCGCCACAACGAGCACGTCCGTCTCGGGACGGCGGAGGAACTTCTCGGCCGTATCGAGGGTGGTCCAGCGGCGGACCTCGGCGAGAAGGGGGTGCTGCTGCCCCCCTTCAAAGATGAGGACTCCGGTCCGGGTGGTCATGGTCCCAGGAGGCGGCGGTCATTCGGGCTCGATGAGTCCGTAGTTACCGTCCCGCCGGCGGTAGACCACGCTCACCTGCTCTGTCTCGGAGTTCATGAAAACATAGAAATCATGGCCTAGAAGGTTCATCTGCAGGATGGCCTCCTCGGCCGGCATCGGCTTGATGTTGAAGCGCTTCACCCGGACCAGGCGGGGCTCTTCCTCGTCCGGGGACGGAGCGGTCGGCAGGGACCGGACCTGGGCCCGGCCCTCCCTCTTCCGCCGCAGGAAGCGGGTGCGGTACTTCTCTATCTGGCGCTCTATCTTCTCAACGGCCATGTTGACCGAAGCGTAGATATCGTTGGTGGCTTCCTCCCCGCGGACGAACATGCCGTCGATGGGCAGGGTTATCTCCACAATCTGCCGGCCCTTCTCGTTCTTGAGGACCACCTGCGCCGGAGCGCTGCCGTCGAAGTACTTGGCGAACTTCCGAACCTTCTTCTCGATGTAGCGCCGCAGGTCGTCTCCTATCTCGAGGTTCCTGGCCGTCAGATCCATCTTCATCGGCCTCTCTCTCCTTCCGGCCCCGGTGGGCGCATCTCGCTGTGTAGTATTCCGCTGTCGTCTGCCAAATCCTGTGCCGCGCGGCCCCGGCGACGCAGGCCTGGCCCGGGATCGGGTAGGAGGGGAGCGTCTCGCTCCCCGTCCTCCCACACCACCGGACATGCGGGTCCGCATCCGGCGGTTCAGCAAGGTTGACGAAGTGTGCGGTATGTGGCGTGCAAGCTGATGAGGCCCTGGGCCTGCCAGTAG
>DYFB01000070.1 GCA_020725405.1 Symbiobacterium sp.
CTGTTAACCGGAGGGTTGCTGGTTCGAATCCAGCCCGGGGAGCCAACGGGCCCGTAGCTCAGCGGCAGAGCTGGCGGCTCATAACCGCTTGGTCCTAGGTTCGAATCCTAGCGGGCCCACCATCGCCCCCATCGTCTAGAGGCCTAGGACGCCGGCCCTTCAAGCCGGCGACACGGGTTCGAATCCCGTTGGGGGTACCAGCCAGTGCAGAGGCCCGTCCGGGCCTCTTTTCCGTTGTTGCGCCGCCTTTCCAGCCTTGGCAACGGCAGGAACTGACGAAGGGAAAGGCGAATCGGTAATCGGTGGACAAGTGGCAGATGCGCCTTCCGCAGCGGCTTGAAGCGGTAGTGCGCCAAGTGACTCCGGGTCAAGTGGTGGCGGACATCGGCACAGGCCACGGCCTGCTGCCGCTGGTCCTGATCCGGCGGGGCATCGCCCCCCTGGTCATTGCCACCGAACCGAAGCCGGGACCGCTGGCCGACGCGGCGCGCCGGCTGCAGGAAATGGACGGGGAGCAAATCGTTCTCCGGAAGGGATGGGGCTTGGCCCCGCTGAATCCGGGGGAAGCGCCGGTCCTGGTCCTGGCCGGGATGGGCGGCGAGACGATCCGCGCCATCCTCGACTCCGGCCAGGCGGTGGCCCGCTCTGCCCGGAAGCTCGTCCTGCAGCCGCAGAACCGGGCGGAGCGGGTGCGGGCGTGGCTTTTGACGCACGAGTTCGCCCTGGTCGAAGAGGATCTGGTGGAAGAGCGGAGCCGCTTCTACCCGGTGCTCGGGGCGGCGCCCGCCCCGGCAGGCGCCGCTCGGGAGGAAACGGCGGGCGGACCGGGAACTACCAAAAGCGCCGGGAGCGTGGTCCGGCCAGTTTCCCGGTCTTCGGACCTAGGACCGGAGCTCGCCCGCTTCTCCCGGCTCCACGGCTTGCCGCCGTTGCCTGTCCCCTTCCTGCTGACCGTCGGTCCGCTCCTTTTGGCGGGGCGCCATCCTGTTCTGGCGGCGCAACTCCGGCGGCAGCGGGAGTGGGCCTGCGCCCTCGCCGAGCGGCTGCAACGCTTGGAGGCGCCCCGGGCAGCCCGGCGGTTGCCGGCGGTCCGGGAAGAGATTCGGCTGTTGGAGATGGTGGTGGAGTGGCTGTCTCCGTCGGTGCGCTCATAGGAGTCATGGAGCGGATCGCCCCCCGCCGGCTGGCCCTCGACTCGGACCGGGAGCGGGTGGGCCTGGCGGTCGGGTCGCCGGAAAGCCTCATCGAGCGGGTGATGGTGGCTCTCGACCCGACTCCGGAGGCGGTGGCGGAGGCGGTCGACAAGGGGGCGGGACTGCTCATCACCCACCACCCCCTGCTCTTCCGCCCTCTGCCCGCCGTGCGCACGGATACGCCGGTCGGCCGGGTGGTGGCGTCCGCCTTCGCCCACAACCTCGCCCTGTTTTCCGCCCACACCAATCTGGACGTCGTGGAGGGCGGGGTCTCATCCCTCCTCGCCGAGCGGTTGGGCCTGAAGGAGGTCGAGGTGCTGGAGGAGACAGAGCGTGAGCGCCTCCTAAAGCTGGTCGTGTTCGTGCCGGAGTCCCATGTGGAGGCCGTGCGGCAGGCTTTGGGGGACGCCGGGGCGGGTCACCTGGGCAACTACAGCCACTGCACCTTCGGGGTATCCGGCACCGGGACGTTCCTGCCGCAGCAGGGGGCCGAGCCGTACGTAGGCGAACGGGGGGTTCTCGCCCGGGTGGCCGAGGTTAGACTTGAGACCATCCTGCCCGAGAGCCTGCTCGAGGCGGTGCTCCAGGCGATGCGGCGGGTCCATCCCTATGAGGAAGTCGCCTACGACGTCTATCCCTTGTGCAACCAGGGTAAGGCCGCCGGGCTGGGACGGATCGGGCGGTTGCCCGAGCCGCGGCCCCTCGGCGAGTTCATTGCGGCGGTCAAGTCGGCCCTCGGCGTGGACGAGGTAGCCTATGCCGGTGAGCTGGATCGACCGGTGGTCCGAGTCGCCGTCTGCGGCGGGAGCGCCGGGGACCTGGTGCCGAAGGCTGTTTGCCGGGGAGCCGACGTGCTGGTGGCGGGGGAGGTCAAGTATCACGACGGACTGCTCGCCCGGCAAGAGGGATTGGCGGTGGTCGCCGCCGGGCACGACGCCACCGAGCGGCTGGTCGTTCCTGCTCTGGCGCGGCGGCTCCGCCAGGAGGCCGACCGCCTGCGGTGGGAGGTCGAAGTGCTCGAGGCTGGACCGGGCGAGGTTCTATGGCGGACGGGCTAGGGACGGTAGAGGAGGAACCGTTATGAAACGGCGCTGCGAGATCTGCGGCCAACCCATTCCGAAGGAGCGGCTCGAGGCCCTGCCGGAGACGAAGCGCTGCGTGACGTGTGCCGAGCGGAACGGCTCGGACGTCCATGGCAAGCGGAGCGAGGTCGGCATGGACCCCGACACGTACCGCGACCTTCTGGGCGCCACCCGCAGCTAGACGATGGGCGAGGCGAGCGGGCGAGGCAGGGAAATCGTCATCTATTCGGACGGGGCGGCCCGGGGGAATCCGGGACCGGCGGGGATCGGCTACCTCATCTACGACGCGGAGGGTCGCCTCCTGGCCCAGGAGGCGGCCTATCTCGGGGAAACCACCAACAACGTGGCCGAGTACACCGCCCTCATTCGGGCCCTGGAGCGGGCGGCGGAACTCAGCGCCGGCCCGGTGAGGGTCTTTTCCGACAGCGAGCTCCTGGTCCGTCAACTGAACGGGGAGTACCGGGTGCGCCAGCCGCACCTCGTGCCCCTATACGAGCAGGCTCGCCGGCTTCTCGCCCGGTTCGTCCTGGCGTCGGTGAACCACGTGCCCCGGGAGAAGAACAGGGAGGCCGACCGGCTGAGCAACGAGGGCATCGACCGGCACTTCGCCCAGGCCGCCGCGCCGGAGGAGGCCGGGGAGTGAGGGGCCGGGGGACTGCCTCGAGCTGGGTTTCCCCGCCATTTACCGGGTGCGTCGCCTGTGATAAAATCAAAAAGGTCAAGTTTGGCAACCAGGTCGGACGGTCGCGCGGGCGATGCCCGTGAGGAAAGTCCGAGCTCCAC
>DYFB01000071.1 GCA_020725405.1 Symbiobacterium sp.
CTTGAGCCGGTGTGCGACGCCGTCTACGGGAAGCGACGCGAGGTTGTCTTTAGAAGACAAAGGACATGGCGTCATTCAGGACCGGAGCCGGGACTGAGACCGGTGCACATGCCCATCCTGGACTCCGGGCGCCGCCAGTTGACCCGGGTGCTCCGGGCCCTGAGTGAGACGCAGCGCCCGTTCTAATCCTTGACAGTGAACGTATGAAGGCGAAGGGTCCGTGCCGCGCCATCCCCGGGCGGCCCAGGCCGCTCCAGGGCGTGACCGGGCAAAGAAGCACGACTGATCCGACACAACCCAATATCGGCCCGATGGGGCTCCGCCCACATTTGCTTGACAGGCACGCGCGCGCACGGCCAGTTCCCCCCTGCCCAGGCATCTGCTATAATAATTGCCATGTTTCTCGGCCCTTCAGACCTCAGGAGTGGAGGAAGACCATGCCGGCGCTGCCCCTGCCCCGCTACTACACCCTGGCCGCCGCGGCCGCCCTGGGGGCGACGAGACTGACAGCCTTCGACCGGGCCCTGCTGTCGGCCGGTGTCGGGAACATGAACCTGGTTCGGGTCTCGAGCGTCCTGCCTCCGCAGGCCGTCTACCTGGACAAGCTCGACCTTCCCGCCGGCTCTCTCCTGCCCATCGCCTACGGGACCATCTCGAGCGGCGTGCCGGGGCAAACCATCGCCGCCGCCGTCGGGGTCGGCCTGTCGGCGGACTCCTTGGGGATGATCATGGAGTTCGCCGGCGAGACGGGCCGGGAGGACGCCGAGAGGGTCGTCAGAGCCATGATTGAGGAAGCCTTCGCCAGCCGCGGGCTTCCCTTGGCCGAGGTCAAGTTGAGATCGGCGGAGGTGACCGTGCCGGAGGGGCAGGTGGCCTGCGCCTTCGCCGGGGTCCCCCTCTGGGGAGGCCCCGACTGAGGGAAGGGAGCTGACGCCGAGTGGAGTTCTGGTTCAGTGAGCTGCACACGCCCAACTTCACCATCAAGGTCAAGGTGAAGCGGACCCTGGAGGTCAGGAAGACTCCCTACCAGGAGCTGGCCGTGCTCGAAACCCTTGACTTCGGCCGGATGCTGGTCCTCGACGGTATCATCCAGACCACGGAGGCCGACGAGTTCATCTACCACGAGATGATCACCCACGTCCCCATGTTCTCGCACCCGTCCCCGGAGACGGTCCTGGTCATCGGGGCCGGGGACGGGGGGGTCGTCCGTGAGGTCCTCCGGCATCCCTCCGTCAGGAAGGTCGACCACGTCGAGATAGACGAGGCCGTGACCGAGGCCGCCCGCCGGTGGCTCCCCACCATAAGCGCCGCCCTCGACGACCCGCGCGTAACCCAGCACTTCACCGACGGCGTGGAGTGGGTCCGCCGGGCGGCCAGGACGCGGGGAGGGGTCTACGACGTCATCCTGGTCGACAGCACCGATCCTCTGGGACCGGCCGTGGGCCTCTTCGGTCCCGTCTTCTACGGCAACTGCCGGAAGGCCCTTCGCCCCGGCGGCGTCCTCACCGTCCAGTCCGAGAGCCCCTGGTTCACCCGCCGGGCGATGCTCCGCTCCTTCCACGGCATCCGGCGGGCCTTCCCGCTCGCTAGGCTGTACACGGCCCACGTCCCGACCTACTCCACGTTTACCTGGAGCTTCACCATCGGAACCGATGGTGTCGACCCGCTCACGGCCGCGGTGCCCGACCCCCTGCCCTTCGAGACCCGCTACTACACCCCCGCGCTCCACCGGGCGGCCTTCGTCCTCCCGGCGTTCGTCGAACGCCTCGTCGCCGCGCCCGAACCTGACGATCTCAAGGCCGAGCTCGACGCCGAGGTGGCCAGCGAGAAAGGGGTCTAGGCCTTGAACGGAGGCACCCGCCTGTTCCTCCACGCCAGGCCCGGGTCCCCGGCTGCCGGAGACCCGGCCGCCAGCCCGGGCGGACCGCCTCCGCGGACCCGCCGCCCGAGGCCGCCGGCCATCCTGGGGCTGCCGCTCGACCGGACAACCTCCTACCGGTCGGGCACAGCCTTGGGCCCGGCCGCAGTGAGGGCCGCCTCCTGGAGCCTTGAGACCTTCAGCCCCTTCCTGGGCGGCGACCTCGCGGACCAGGTCCTCCACGACTTCGGGGACGTCGCCCTCGACGAGACCCTCAGTCTGGACGCCGAACTCGCCCTCATCGAGGCCGCCGTGAGAGACCTCTACCGCCGGGGTTTCCTCCCGGTCCTCATCGGGGGCGAGCACCTCGTGACCCTGCCGGCCTACCGGGCGGTGGCCAGCGTGGAGCTGGAGGTGGCCGCGACCGTCGAGCCGCGTCCGGGCGCCGCCTTCTTCGGGGAGGCGGGCGGGACTCCCGCTGCGCCGGCGACGTCCGGAGTGGGCGACCCGCGCCCCGTCCTCTTCCACTACGACGCGCACGCCGACCTCCGCGACCGCTACGGCGACCTCCGGCTGAGCCACGCCACGGTCATCCGCCGCGTGGCCGAGCTGGCCGGTGCCCGGAACGTGTACCAGTTCGGGATACGGTCGGGCGAGCGGGAGGAAATGCGGTGGGCGGCGAGCAACGTCAACCTCGTGGGCGGTCCTCTCGTCGAGGCCACCCGGGCGGCCCTCCGGGCGGCGGCCGGGCGCAAGGTCTACGTCACGCTCGACATCGACATCCTCGACCCGTCGCACGCGCCCGGCACCGGCAGCCCCGAGCCGGGGGGGCCGACGGCGGCCGAGGTCTTCGAAGTCGTCGCCACCCTGGGATCGGCCGCCTCCCTCGGCGCGGCTGGCGGAGGCATCGATCTTCTGGCCTTCGATCTCGTGGAAGTCTCCCCGCCCCTCGACCCGAGCGGGCGGACCCCGGTGGTGGCGGCGAAGATACTCCGGGAGCTCCTTATCGCCCGCAGCGCGTAGTGGAGGTGGAAGCCCATGACTCAGCAGTCGGGCCCGGTCTCGGCCCGCACGCGGGTCGGACCCGTCGGCGAGATGCAGACAGCGCTGGCTCGAGCCGTCGCGGCGGCGGTGGCCGGGGCCGCCGCTGAGGGGCGTCTCCCTCCCGAGGCCCTGGAGATTCTCGAAGGTCTCGGCGACGGGCACGTCGAGGTCCCCCGGGAGAGCGGCCGGGGAGACTTCGCCTCGACCGCGGCCCTCCGCCTCGCCGGTCCGTGCCGTCTGGCGCCCCGGCAGGCGGCCGAGGTCGTCGTGAGCCGCCTCGACCTCAGCGGCCTGCCCGTGGACCGGGTCGAGGTGGCCGGGCCGGGGTTCCTCAACTTCTTCCTGGCCCCGGGGTGGCTGTCGGGGGTCGTCGACCGGATCAGGGCCGAGGGCCCGGCTTACGGGCGGAGCGACGTCGGCCGAGGGGTCAGGGTCCAAGTAGAGTTCGTCAGCGCCAACCCGACCGGGCCCCTCGGGGTGGTCAACGCCCGGGCCGCCGCGGTCGGCGACTGCCTGGCTGCCCTTCTCGAGGCCGCCGGGTTCGACGTGGAGCGGGAGTATTATGTCAACGACGCCGGGAGTCAGATCGAACGTCTCGGCCGCTCGGTCGAGGCCCGCTGGCTCGAGCTCCAGGGCCGGGAGGTCGAGATCCCCGAAGGCGGGTACCGGGGCGAGTATCTCATCGACGTCGCCCGGGCCTACGAAGCCCGGCGCGGCGACTGGGCTCGCGCAGCTGATCCCGTCGCCCGGGCGGCGGACATGGGGCGCTTCGCCGTCGCCCGGATGGTCGAGAGCCACCGCGAACTCCTCGAGGCCTACGGGGTGAGGTTCGATGTCTGGTTCAGCCAGGAGGCTCTCATGAAGACCGGGGCCCTCGACCGGACGCTCGCCGACCTCGAGGCCCGGGGCCACGTCTTCCGGCGCCAGGGAGCCCTGTGGCTGAGGACGACAGCCTTCGGCGACGACCGCGACCGGGTCCTCGTGCGCTCCAACGGCGAGCCGACGTACTTCCTGGCCGACATCGCCTACCACCGCGACAAGTACGCCCGCGGCTTCCGCCACGTCATCGACATCTGGGGTCCCGACCACCACGGCTACATCGGGCGGATGATGGCCGCGGTGGCCGCTCTCGGCTACCCCCGCGACGCCCTCGAGGTCCTCATCGTCCAGATGGTCAGGCTGATGCAGGGCGGGGAGCTCGCCAAGATGTCCAAACGCCGGGGGCAGATCGTCCCGATGGCCGACCTCCTGGCCGAGGTCGGCCGGGACGCGGCCCGCTTCTTCTTCCTGATGAGGTCGGCCGAAAGCCATCTCGACTTCGATATCGATCTCGCCAAGCACAAGACAGCGGACAACCCGGTTTACTACGTCCAGTACGCCCACGCCCGCATCTCGAGCATCCTCCGGCAGGCCGGCACGGCTTCCGGTCCGGGCGCCCCCGGGGAGAACAACGCCGAGCACCGTCTTCTCACCGCCGAGCACCGTCTCCTCACCGAGGAGGCCGAGCTCGCCCTCGTCCGCCGCCTGGCCGACTTCCCGGAGGAAGTGGCCGGCGCCGCCCTCGCGCGCGCGCCGCACCGCCTGACCCGGTACGCGGTCGAGCTCGCCACTGCCTTCCACAAGTTCTACGACACCTGCCGGGTCCTGACCGACGACGAGCGGCTGCGCCTGGCCCGCCTGGCTCTGGTCGACGCGACGCGGGTCGTCCTGGCGAACGCCCTCGGCCTTCTCGGGGTGTCGGCGCCGGACCGGATGTAGCGAAAGCCCTCCTGAGGGACCGCACCCGGTGTGAGGAGTGCGTGTGGGCCCGCGCAAACCTGAGGCGGCCTCGCCCGGAGCCCGGCGGGTCTAGCCTCCGGAGTCGAGGTTGCGAGGGGTCACCCGCGTCTGGACGGTGATGCTCGCCCCCCGCGGGTGGGTGATGGTCAGGATGATCTGCACGGGGATGGCCCCGGTCTGGCTGAGCCCGAAGTGGGCCACCTTGTCGGTGAGCTCGGTCCCGCCGGTCGTGACCACGGCCAGGGGCGAGACGTACGGGCTGACGACCCGGTAGAGCTTACCGCCTGACACGTAATAGCAGACGGCGTCATCGTGCTCGACCTCACTGGAATCCTTCCAGGTGACCCGGTAGGCCAGGGCCGGGTAGTCCGGGTCGGTCAGAACCTCGCGGGCGGCCCGGAGCCCCTTGACCGGGACCGCCGGCCGCGGGTCGCCGTCGACTATCCTCTTCATCATGTCCCGGGCTATCCGCTGGACCTCGTAGTCCGTCGAGGCCTGGACTTCAGTCCGCCAGCCCGCGGAGGTTATCAGGAGAGTGACGACCAGGATGAAGCCCAGAAGGGCGAGGCCGATGACCATCTCTAGGAGGGTGAAGCCCTCCTGACCGGCCGCGCGGCCGAGGACGCGTCGGAGAAGACGGCCCGGACGCGGGGACCTCGACATGACCCTAGATGCCGCCCGCATAAAGCAGGAACTCCATCCGCGCCACCGGGTCCCCTCCGGAGGCGTAGGGGTGGCGATAGATGACGAGAACGACCTTCTTGACCACCACTGTCCCCGAGCTGTCCGTCATCGTCTCGACCAGGGAGACCTCCTGGTAGATGTCGAAAGGTCGCCCGCTGTACTTCTCGAGCCAGAGAGAACCCTGGGGAACGAGGTTGTAGCCGGCGGCTTTCAGCACCTCGGCCCGGTCCTGGAGGAGATTGGTGGCCACCGTCACGAGCGTCGACTTCTCCAGGACGAGCAGGGTGGCGGTGAGGGCGCAGAAGATGGGCAGGAGGGCGAGGACGAGGATGACCGAGGCCACGAGGACCTCGAGCAGAACCGCCCCGCGCTGGCCCCGCAGGACACCCTTACGGCCCCGTCCGGGCCGGCGGCCCGGCGGCCGCCGCGCCGCTATCCCGGCCACCTCAGCCATCCCAGGACTCGACGATGTAATCGGTCTTGGTCGAGGCCGGCCAGGTTATGTTCTCTCCCTCGGGGTCATAGGTCGTGCTGCCCGTCACGGTGACCTCCTCGCCGACGACCATGCCGTAGACGTCGGAGTTTCCGGTGATCTGCACCTTAGCCCCGGGGGCGTAGATGAAGCCGTAGAACAGGGCGTTGCCGGAGATGTCCACCGTTTGCTTCTTCACCCCGTCCTCCTCGGTGAGCGGCGGGATGAAGATGATGAGGTTATAGGTCGGCCGCTCCTGTCCGGGGGGCGGGACGTTGGTCTTCGAGTCACCCTCGACCTTGACGGACTGCCGCACCCAGAGCGTGGTCTGGCCGTCGAGGATCAGTTCGCCGCGCCCCTCAATCCGTATGGCGTCGTAGAGGAACTCCCCAGGGCCGATGCGGACCTTCTGGTTGGCGGTCACGTGCAGGACTCCGAGGTTGGGCAGGTTGGGGTAGGTCACCGTGCCGCTATCTCCGGCTTCGGCCACGCCGTCGCCGTCCTCGTCGTAGAACGGGCTCCCCTGGCTCTGCCTGACCGTGGCCCGGAGGAGGTGCGACCTACCGTTGACCTCGGCCAGGACCGTAACGTACTTGCAGTTGGGGTCGGTGGCGTCACTCAAGACCCAGACCTGGTAGCCTGTCCCGGCGCGCAGGACGCCGGCGGACTCGTCCTCACTCCAGGAGGTGAAGGTCGGCGGGTCGACCCCGTACTGGCCTTCCTTCCCGGCTATCTGATCTCCCTCGTAGGTCAGCTTCCAGAGGCAGTGATTAAGACCCGACTCGGCGGTGTAGAAAGCCTCGCCCTTGTCCTGCCAGTAGGGGGTCGCCTGGGCCTCTCCGGAGGCGAGAGAGCTCACTGAGGTGACGAGGGCGAACAGCACCCCGACGGCCAGGACGGCCGCCAGGAAGACCACACC
The DNA here is from genome assembly GCA_020725405.1 of Symbiobacterium sp. Lineage (GTDB taxonomy): Bacteria > Bacillota > Sulfobacillia > UBA995 > UBA9673 > DYFB01. The sequence continues at coordinate 6,757 of DYFB01000071.1, forward strand.
GGCTTCGTCGGCGATGTAGCGGACCAGCGGCCCCCGCCCCCGGGACCCCCGGCCGCGGGCGACCGCGCTCCCCGATGCACCAGCCATGCTGCTCACCTTCCCTCGCTTTCTTTATCTCTGTGTGTTCTCTCCGCGTCGTGTCGTCCTCTCCCGCGCCCCTCGCCGTCCGCACGCTTACACCGCACCGGCCGACGAAGGCGGGTAAACCACTATAAATTCAAGCGCGCACGGTTTCCTCCTTCTAGATTTGGCCAGAGCCTCCACAATTTTCACGAAAGGGGTAAGAAGATTCTAGCCCGGTCCCTTGATTCCTGCGTGACGCCGCTCCCGCCACAACCAAGATTTCAGAGAAGGAGCGTCCCCCGCCAGGGAGAAGAGTCCTACTGCTGGACCGGGACTTTCCAAGACCTGGTTTCCCGACTATCCGAGTTCCCCGCCCCTCCCGGGCCGGCGACCAATTCCGAAGGGAGGTGTCAATGTGTACAAGGTCAATCGGTTCGTCATCCTGCTGATGGTGGCCGTCCTGGTCGTCGGGGCCTTCGGTCTCACCGGCTGCAAGAAGAAGGCGGCTGAGGACAAGCTCAAGATCGGTCTCGTCTTCGACATCGGCGGTCTCGGGGACAAGTCGTTCAACGACTCCGCCTACGAGGGTCTGGTGCGCGCCGCCGCCGAGTTCGACATCGAGACTATCTACCTCGAGCCGAACGACACCGGCTCCGACCGCGAGGAGCTCCTCCGCTCCCTGGCTGAGGAAGGCTACGCCTACATCGTGGCCAACGGCTTCCTCTTCACCGACGCGGTCATCAGCGCCGCGGCCGACTTCCCCGGAGTGAAGTTCGGCCTCACCGACGGCTATGTGCCCGACCTCACCAAGGAGTCGAACATCATCTGCCTCGGTTTCGCCGAGCATGAGGGTTCCTTCCTCGTGGGGGCCGCCGCGGCCCTCAAGTCCAAGACCGGCAAGATCGGCTTCGTAGGGGGGATGAACATCCCCCTCATCCAGAAGTTCGAGGCCGGCTACCGTGCGGGGGCCGCGTTCATCAACCCCAACATCACGGTCATCGTGGACTACATCGGGACCACGGGCGAGGCCTTCAAGAACCCCACGGCAGGTCGCGAGCTGGCTCTGGCCCAGATAGGCAAAGGTTGTGACGTCATCTACCACGCGTCCGGTCTCTCGGGCGTCGGCGTCATCGCTGCATGCGCTGAGAAGCAGAAGTGGGTCATCGGCGTGGACTCCGACCAGTACCTCACGGCCAAGCCCGAAGAGCAGCCCTACGTGTTGACGAGCATGCTCAAGCGGGTTGACGTCGCGGTCTACGAGACCATCAAGCAGGTCGTCGAGGGGAAATTCGAGGGCGGCTACACCTCGTTCAACCTGGCTGTTGACGGCGTGGGCTACTCCAAGAGCAACGCCGAGGCCATCGCCGACATAGCCGAGCGCCTCGACGAGATTAAGGGTCAGATAGCTGCGGGAACCATCGCGGTCCCCTCGAACTACGAGGAGTTGAACGATTACCTGGCCAGTCTCGGCGGCTAGGCGGACAGCAGGACCCGCACGAACAGTCGGTCGGGGGCGGGTGGAAGCGCGCCCGCCCCCCCCTTTCAAGGTGGCTCCTCACATGGGAGTGTCAGAGGCGGTTCTCCGGGTCGACGGTGTGACCAAACGGTTCCCCGGCGTCGTCGCCAACGACGACGTCTCATTCGACGTCCGACCCGGGGAGATCCACGCCGTCGTGGGCGAGAACGGAGCCGGGAAGAGCACGCTGATGAAGATCATCACCGGACTCTACCCCCCCGATAAGGGCGAGATCTTCCTGCGGGGACTCCCGGCCGCCTTCCGCTCGCCCCGCCAGGCCATCGCCGCGGGAATAGGCATGGTCCACCAGCACTTCATGCTGGTCCAGAACTTCACCGTGGCCGAGAACGTCATTCTCGGGGCCGAGCCCGCCCGGCGCGGCCTCATCGACCTCAGGGAAGCGGCCAGGCAGGTGGCCGAGCTCTGCCGGCGTTTCGGTCTGAAGGTCGACCCGCTGGCCCGCGTCGAGGACATCTCCGTCGGTGAGCAGCAGCGGGTCGAGATACTCAAAGTCCTCTACCGCGGAGCCGACCTCATCATCCTCGACGAACCGACCGCCGTTCTCGTGCCCCAGGAGGTCTCCGAGCTCTTCGAGCACCTGCTCACGCTGAAAGAGCAGGGCAAGACCGTGGTTTTCATCAGTCATAAGCTCGACGAGGTCTTGAGGGTTTCCGACCGGATTACCGTGCTTCGCCGCGGCCGCGTGGTCGGCACGGTCCGGACCGGCGGAGTGACCCGCCAGCGCCTCGCCGAGATGATGGTCGGCCGGCCGGTCCTCTTCGACCTCAGACGCAGCGCGAACCCGCCCGGCGACCCGGTCCTGGCCCTGGAGGGAGTGACGGCCTCTCTCGGGGGCCGGGAGGTCCTGAGGGACCTTTCCCTCGTCGTGCGCTCGGGCGAGGTCTACGGTGTGGCCGGGGTCGAAGGCAACGGGCAGACGGAGCTCGCCGAAGCCATCATGGGCCTGCGGCCCGTCGACTCCGGCGAGATACGGCTGCGGGGCGAGAACATCACCAACCTCCCCACCGGCGAAGTCCGGCAACGCGGGGTGGCCTACATTCCGGAAGACCGCCACCGCCGCGGCCTGGCCCTGCCGATGACGGTTTGGGAGAACGCCATCCTCGGCACCCACCGCAGCTCCGAGTTCGCCAGCAGAGGACGCCTCGATCTCCGGCGCGCCTTCCGGGCCACGGAGGAGTCGGTCCTGCGCTTCGACGTCCGCCTCACTTCCATCCTGGCGCCGGTGCAGACCCTCTCCGGCGGCAACCAGCAGAAGCTCATCCTGGCCCGCGAGTTCCGCGGCCAGCCGGCCTTCATTCTGGCCGCTCAGCCCACCCGGGGCCTCGATATCGGGGCGACGGAGTTCGTGAGGCAGCAGCTTCTCTCGGCCCGGGACAGCGGGGCGGCCGTCCTTCTCATCTCGGCTGACCTCGAGGAGATCCTCTCGGTGTCCGACCGTATCGGCGTCATCTACAACGGCCACATCCAGGCCGAGTTCAGCCAGGACGAGGCTGACCCCCGGACGCTGGGAGCCTACATGACCGGGGCCCGGACCCGGGAGAGGAAGGGGGCGGCCGGCCGGTGACGCCCGGAGGGAAGTCGCTCAAGCTGGCGAGGCGGCTCAAGGGAGCGACCAAGTACGCCATCCTCGACGCGGTCAGCCCCATCGTGGCCGTGCTCTTCGCCATGGCGGTGGCCTCCATCGCCCTGGTCATCATCGGGAAGAACCCCTTCCAGGTCTACGCGACCATGGTCTCGTTCAGCTTCGGCCGGGCCGACAGCGTGGCCTCGATCTTCTTCAAGGCCACCCCGCTGATCTTCTCCGGCCTGGCCGTGGCGGTGGGGTTCAGGGTCGGCCTGTTCAACATCGGGGTCGAAGGTCAGTACCTCATGGGCGCCTTCTTGGCCTCGTGGGCCGGGTTCGCCATCAAGGGCCTTCCGGGTTACGTCCATCTGCCCCTGGTCATCCTGGCCGGGGCCCTCGGCGGCGCCCTGTGGGCCTTCGTCCCGATCTGGCTCAAGGTGAAGCGGGGCGTCCACGAGGTCATCACGACCATCATGCTGAACCACACGGCCTTCCTGCTTCTGCACTACCTCATTTTCGACGTCTTCATGGACAAGAGCCAGGTGGTCGTGGGCGGCGCCGGAAGCCCCAGGGTCAGGATGCCGCCGATCGAACTCTCGGCCCGCGTTCCCAACCTCCACGACGCCCTGGCGGTCTTCGGCATCAATCTTCCGGCACACGCCGCCGTCAACTGGCTCCTCATCGGCGGCATCGCCCTCGCCGTCGGGGTCTGGTACCTTCTCTGGCGGACCCCGTTCGGCCTCGAGCTCCGGACGGTGGGGCACAACCCCCGCGCGGCCGAAACGGCGGGTATCCGGCCGCAGGTCGTCTACTTCAAGGCCTTCCTCCTGAGCGGGGCGGTGGCCGGTCTCGTCGGGCTCTCCGACCTTCTGGGGTATTTCGGTTATCTCGACATCGATTTCCCCCGGGGCTACGGGTTCGCCGGCATCGCCGTCGCCCTCGTCGGGCGGAACAGCCCCTTCGGCATCATCCTGGCCGCCCTCCTCTTCGGTTTCCTGAGCCGCGGAGGGCTGGGCATCCAGGTCCTGGAGAGAGTGCCCATGGAAACCTACGTCATCCTCCAGGGACTCATCATCCTGAGCATCGTCGTGGCCTCCGAGGTCGTCCGGCGCTACGTCCGCGCCCAACAGAAGAAAGAGGAGGCGGCCGCCCATGCAGAGCCCTGAGATGCTGGCATCCGCCATCCGCCTGGCGGTCCCGATCATCATCACCGCCGTCGGGGCCATCTACGCCGAAAGAAGCGGCGTGGTCAATATCGGTCTCGAAGGCATGATGATCGTCGGGTCCTTCTCCGGGGCGGCCGTGGCCTTCTTCCTGGGCCCGTACGCGGGCATGCTGGCCGCCATCCTCGCCGGCGCCCTGTTCGCCCTAATCCACGCCGTCGCCTCGGTGCACTTCCGGGTGGACCAGATCGTCAGCGGCGTGGCCATCAACATTCTGGCCTACGGGGTGGTGCGCTTCTCGGCCATCTCCATTTTCAAGGCGGCGACGACGAGTCCTCACGTCAACAGCCTGCCGCGCCTCAGCCTGCCCGGCCTGTCCGAAGCGGCCTGGCTGAGGCCGCTCGTCCACAACGTCAGCCCCCTGGTCCTGCTGGCCTTCGCCCTCATCCCGCTCACGGCCTGGGTGATGAACCGGACCGTCTTCGGCCTTCGCCTGAGGTCCGTCGGCGAGCACCCTCTGGCCGCGGAGACCCTCGGGGTCAACGTCTACCTTATGAAGTACTGCGGGGTGGTCATCAGCGGGGCTCTGGCCGGCCTCTCCGGCGCCTATCTGTCCATAGAGCACAACGGGATGTACGTCGAAGGGATGACCCAGGGTCTCGGCTTCATCGCCCTCGCGGCCATGATCTTCGGGAACTGGATGCCGCTCGGGGCGATGTGGGCCGGGCTTCTCTTCGGGTTCGCCCAGGCCATGAGCCTGCGGGTGGTGACGCAGGCCGTACCCTACCAGTTCGTCCGGATGATCCCATACGTCCTGACGATTCTCATCCTCGCCATCTGGACCAGGCGGGCCCGGCCTCCGGCGGCCGTCGGCCTGCCCTACGAGCGGGGCGAGGCGACCTAGTCCCGGTCCCGGTCCCGGCGTCAGAGCCGGTCCGAGCGGCCGCGGATCGGCCCGGGGAGCGCCCTGCAGAGCGGCCACCGAGCGGGCCTTCGACGCCGGCCCTTTCCTTGACAAGCCTTTCCGGGCCCCGGTAGAATCGACGTGGCTTGAGCCAGCCCCACGCATGTCCGCTCGGCCGTGCCGGACCGTCGACGCCAAGGCAGGCACGCTACTTCTCAAGCGAAAGTCACGAAGAGGGAGCTCTTTTTGTGGCCAAATTCGTGTTCGTAACCGGCGGAGTCGTCTCCGCGCTGGGCAAGGGCATCACCGCCGCCTCCCTCGGTCGCCTCCTCAAAGCCAGAAACCTCCGCGTCGCCGTCCTGAAAGCCGACCCCTACCTCAACGTCGATCCCGGGACAATGAGCCCCCTCCAGCACGGCGAGGTCTTCGTCACCGACGACGGGGCCGAGACGGATCTCGACCTCGGCCACTACGAGAGGTTCATCGACGTGAACCTCGGCCGGAACAACAACATCACCACCGGCCAGGTTTACGCGGGCATCATCGCCCGGGAGCGCAAGGGCGACTACCTCGGGGCCACGGTTCAGGTCATCCCCCACGTCACCAACGTCATCAAGGAGCGCATCCGTCTGGTGGCTGACGAGTCCGGGGCGGACGTGGTCATCGTCGAGGTCGGGGGCACCGTCGGCGACATCGAGAGCCTGCCGTATCTCGAGGCCATCCGGCAGCTGCGGACGGACGTCGGGCGTGACGACGTCATGTATATCCACGTCACCCTGGTGCCTTTCATCGGAGCTGCCGGTGAGCTCAAGACCAAGCCGACCCAGCACAGTGTCAAGGAGCTCCGCAGCATCGGCATCCAGCCCGACGTCATCGTCTGCCGCACCGAGGTTCCTCTTTCCCGGGAAATCAGAGACAAGATCGCCCTGTTCTGCGATACCGACCCGGACGCCGTCATCCAGAACATCGACGCCGATTCCATCTACGAGGTCCCCCTGCTGCTCGAGAAGGAGGGCCTGGCCGATATCGTCGTCCGCCGGCTCGGCCTTTCCCGGCGGGCCGCCCCGCCCGACCTCGACGACTGGCGGGCTCTGGTCGAGCGGGTCAGGAACCCCGCCGGGACGGTCAGGGTGGCCATCGTCGGGAAGTACGTGGCCCTTCACGACGCCTACCTGAGCATCATCGAATCCCTGGCCCACGCGGGTATCGCCAACGGCGTGGCTGTTGACATAACGTGGGTAAACTCCGAAGTTCTTGAGGAGGAGCTCTGCAAACCCGGCCTCGCGGGTGGCGCCGAGGGCGAGGCGGGAGGAAACGGCTCCCTCGAGGCCGTCGAGGGGACGGCGGTCGGCTTCCTGATGGGTCTCTCCCGACGTGAGCGCCGCCACTACCGTCCCATTCCCGGCCGGGCCGCCGAGCACCTCGCCGGAGTCGACGGGGTCATCGTCCCGGGCGGCTTCGGCTACCGGGGCATCGAGGGGAAGATCGAGGCCATCCGCTACGTGCGCGAGGAGGGCATCCCCTACCTCGGCATCTGTCTCGGGATGCAGCTCGGCGTCATCGAGTTCGCCCGCAACGTCTGTGGCCTCGACGGGGCCAACAGCACCGAGTTCGCTCCGGACACCCCGCACCCGGTCATCGCCCTCCTGCCGGACCAGGAGGCCGTCGAGAACCTCGGCGGGACCATGAGGCTCGGCCTCTACCCGTGCGCCCTCAAACCGGGAACCGTCGCCGCCCGGGCCTACGGCGAGGAGCTCGTCCACGAGCGCCACCGGCACCGGTTCGAGTTCAACAACGACTACGCCGAGCTTCTGACCAGCCGCGGCCTCGTCCTTAGCGGCCTTTCGCCCGACGGCCGCCTCGTCGAAATAATCGAGCTCCCCGACCATCCCTGGTTCTGCGCGACCCAGTTCCATCTCGAGTTCAAGTCGCGTCCGAACCGCCCGCACCCGCTCTTCCGCGAGTTCGTAGCCGCCGCGGTGCGCCGCCGGAAGCAGTTTCCCTTGCCCGGCCGCGCTCCGACCTGAGATAATGGGTCCCGGGCCTGTCCGGCCCGGGAACGGCCGGGCCGCGGCCGGGCCATCCCATCCCGAAGAAAGGCGACGAGCCGTGACCACCTCTTCCGTCTCCCCCGTCCGCCCGTGGGAAAGCCTCGGCCCGACCTGGGTTGAGATCGACCTTGACGTCCTTTCCGCCAACCTCGCGGCGGTGAGAGCCTTCGTCGCCGGCCCCCGCTGGGAGGAGTCGGCCCGTTACGCCGCGGCGGTGGGCCTCCGCCCGCCCGTCGGCCCACCCAAGGTCCTGGTCGTCGTGAAGAGCGACGCCTACGGCCACGGGGCCGTGGCCACGGCGGGCGCCGCCCTCGAGGCCGGAGCCGACATGCTCGGTGTCAGCACGCTTCTCGAGGGGCTGGAGCTCCGCCAGGCCGGCGTGGCCGCGAGGATACTCGTCTTCAACCCCCTCACGCCGCCCGAGGCGGCCGTCGCCGTCCGGGCCGGCCTCACGCCGACCGTCAACAGTCTGGAGACGGCCGCCCGCCTGGCCGAGGAGGTCGTGGCCCGCCGGCCCGGCGAGGAGTTCGCGGTCCACGTCAGCCTCGATACCGGGATGAGCCGGTACGGCCTCCGACCCGACGACGCGGCCGAGTTCGCGGCCCGCCTGGCCGCCCTTCCGGGACTCAGCCTCGAGGGCGTCTACACACACTTCCCGACCGGGGCCGACCGGGGACCGGCCAGCGTGGCCAGGATGAGGCGGCATCTGGATACCTTCGCCCGGGCCGTGCGGGCCGTCGAGGCCCGCGGCCTCCGGGTTCCCCTGCGCCACGCCGCCTGCAGTTCGGCGGTGCTCGAGCTACCGGAGAGCTATCTCGACCTCGTCCGCGTGGGCAACCTGTTCTACGGCTACGGCTCCCCCACCAAGGAGCCGCGGGTTCGTGAGGCCTGGAAGATGGTCACCCGGGTCCTCGAGGTCCGTGAGGTTCCGCCTGGGACCGGGGTCGGCTACGGACCCGACGTCGTCGTCCGGCGCCCGAGACGCCTGGCCACCGTCCCGGTGGGCTACGCCGACGGCGTCGGCGTGGAGATCCACCTGTCGGGAACCCGGCCGCGCGAGCGCCTGACGCGGCTGGCCAAGGCAGCTCTCGCCCTTCTCGACCGGCTCGGTCTCCTCCTGGGGCCGCTCGCCCGGCTGCGGCGCTACGCCTGGTCGCAGGGCATCCTCTTCCACGAAGGACGTCCGGTCCCCATCCTGGGGCGGGTAAGCATGCAGCAGACCATCCTCGACATAACCGGCCGGCCGGCAATCGGTCCCGGGTCGCTCCTGACCGTCGAGGTCCACCGCGTCCTGGCCAACCCCCGGCTCGGCCGGGTCTACTACTCCGGCGGCGAACCGATCCTGGCCCGCACGGCTCCCGGGCTGGCCGAGGCCGCCGCGGGCTGGGAGCCACCTGCCGCAGGCACCGGGCCTGGCCGGCTGCGGGTCCCCGGGCCCGAGGCCTTCTAGCAGGATTGCCCTCTCCGGGCAAGAACCCTAGCCCGGTCGGCAGGTCGGCGGCCTTGCGCGGTCACAGCCAGGGCCGGGCCGGTTCGGAGGGAGGTCTCCCGTGAAGACCAAAGGAATAGTCGTCCTCCTCATCATCACCACCGCGCTCCTGGCCGTCGTGGCCGCCGCCATCGGCCCCGGTCCCCGGTCCGGGGTATCCATGGCGGGCGGGCCGGTGATCGCCGTCGTGCGCATCGACGGGGTCATCATGACCGGCCTCGGACAGACGACACTGCTCGGCTCGACCTCCGGCTCGGACTCGGTCGTCGCCACCCTGAACCGCCTCCGGAGCGACGCCGCGGTGCGGGCCGTGGTCCTGCGCGTCAACAGCCCCGGCGGGACGCCGGCCGCCGCCCAGGAGATCGCCGAGGCCGTCGCCGCGGTGCGGCGGGCGGGCAAGGTCGTCGTTACCTCCATGGCTGACGTGGCCGCCTCCGGGGCGTACTGGATAGCGGCCGGGACCGACCACATCGTCGCCGACCCGGGGACCATCACCGGGAGCATCGGCGTCATCTGGCAGTTTGCCAACTACGAGGAACTCTACCGCAAGCTCGGCATCGACTACACCACCTTCACCTCCGGGCCGTTCAAGGACATGGGGTCGACTTCCCGCGCCCTCACCCCGGAGGAGAAGGAGATCGTCAAGGCCATCATCGACGACACCTTCAACCAGTTCGTCGAGGCCGTCGCCGCCGGGCGGGGGATGGACCGCGACGCGGTCCTCCAGCTCGCCGACGGGCGCATCTTCACCGGGAACCAGGCCTACGCGGCCGGACTGGTGGACAGCCTCGGCGGTCTCGGCCCGGCCGTGGAGAAGGCGGCCGAACTCAGCGGTCTTGGCACCTACCGGGTTGTCGAGTACGGCCGGAAAAGCCCCCTGCAGGTGCTCCTCGGCGAGGTGAGCGCTCTCCTGCGCGACCTCCGCCTCGTCCTGCTCCCCGGGGGCGGGCTGCTCGGGCCGACCGGCCCCGGAGTGGAGGGACCGTGATGACCGACCGGACCGGGCCCGGAGACGAAGGGCCGCGGATGACCGACCCGACCCCGCCCGGAGACGAAGGGCCGCGCCCGTTCTTCTCGGATTTCGTCGAGCTCGTCTACGGGGTCTTCTTCACCCCGGTGCAGACCCTGCGCGACGTCGCCCGGAGGGCCGCCCCGCCCATCGGCGCCGGACTTTTGGCCTACGTCCTGGCCGCCGGAATAAACGGCCTCGCTGCCGGCGGCTCGGTAGCCCAGGCCTTACGGAGCATGGCCACCGAGTTCTCCGGCGCCCCCGGGGGGCCGGTGGGCGCGGTGCCGGTCACCGTCCCTGGCGGAGCGGTCACGCTGGCCCTCATCGGGGGGTTCGCCGCCCTGTTCTTCGGGTGGGTGGGTCTGTTCCTGAAGGCCGGGGTCCTGAGCCTGGTCAGCTCCCTCCTCGGCGGGCGCGGGGACCCGCGGGCCCTCCTGGCCGCCCTGGGCCTCACCTACCTCCCCGTTCTGGTCGCCGCCCCGGCGGCCCTCGTCTTCGGGGGCCGGCCGGTTCTCGGCGCGCTCTCAAGCCTCGTCGCCTTGGGGGTCCTCCTCTGGCGGCTCGTCCTCGACATCATCGCCATCCGCGAGGTCAGCGGCCTTACGACCGGCCCGGCCGTGGCCGCGGCCCTTCTCCCCCTCGGGGTTGCCCTTATCCTGGCAATCGCGTTTATCGTTTTCATCATGGTCATGGTCTTCGGGATGGCGTCGCCGTTCATCGGGTCCGGCCTCCCGGGGGCAGGATAGCCGGGGACGGGTGAGGGACATGACGGCCACAGGCCGCCCGACCGAGGGAGGGAGACCGCTGCGGGGCGGCGAGCGGCGCGGCGAGGCGAAGGCGGAAGAGACAATGCGACCGGGCGGCGGACGAGTGGCCGGGCCCGCTTCGAGGAAGCTCGGCGTGACCGATACGACTCTCCGCGACGCCCACCAGTCGCTCCTGGCGACCCGGCTCGGCCTTGAGGACATCCTTCCCGTCGCCGAGCTGATGGACGAGGTGGGCTACCATTCCCTCGAGGTCTGGGGCGGGGCCACCTTCGACGCCTGCCTTCGTTTTCTCGGCGAGGATCCCTGGGTCAGGCTCCGCGAGCTCCGCCGGCGCTTCAAGAAGTCCAGGCTCCAGATGCTCCTCCGCGGGCAGAACCTCGTCGGCTACCGGCACTACCCCGACGACGTGGTCGTCGAGTTCGTCCGGAGGGCCGTCGGCAACGGCATCGACATCGTCCGCGTCTTCGACGCCCTGAACGACCTCAGGAACATGGAGAGGGCCATCGAGGCGGCGAGGGCCGAGGGGGCCCACGTCCAGGGGGCCATCTCCTACACCGTGAGCCCCGTCCACGACATCGAGTCCTTCGTCGGGCTGGCCCGCGACCTGGCCGACCTCGGGGTCGCATCCATTTGCGTCAAGGACATGGCCGGCATCATCAAGCCCTTCGACGCCGCCGCCCTCGTCCGGCGCCTGGTCGAGGCCGTGGGTCTTCCCGTCCAGCTCCACTGCCACTATACGGCCGGTATGGCCTCCATGGCCTACCTCAAGGCCGCCGAGGCCGGGGCGGCCGTCGTGGATACGGCCATCAGCCCCATGGCCCTCGGGACCTCCCAGCCGCCCACCGAGCCCCTCGTCGCGGCCCTGGCCGGGACGCCTCGCGACACGGGCCTCGACCTCGACCTCCTGGCCCGTGTCGCCGAGTACTTCAAGGAGGTCCGGCGGAAGTACCGCGACGTCGACGTGGGCACGACGATAGACGTGAACGTCATCCGCTATCAGATTCCCGGCGGGATGTACAGCAACTTCGTCTCCCAGCTCGAGAAGCAGAACGCCCTCCACCGCCTGCCGGACGTCCTCGACGAACTCCCGCGCCTCCGCCGGGAGATGGGCTACCCGCCTCTCGTCACCCCGACCAGCCAGATCGTCGGGACGCAGGCCGTTCTCAACGTCCTGGCCGGGGAGAGGTTCAAGCTCGTCACCAACGAGACGAAGGACTACATGCGCGGGCTCTACGGGCGCCCGCCGGCTCCCGTCGACCCGGACATAAGACGGAAGGTCATCGGAGACGCCGAGCCGGTGACGGTCCGGCCGGCCGACCTCCTGCCGCCGGGTCTCGAGGAGGCCCGACGCGGCGCCGGCCACCTCGCCGAGTCCGTGGAAGACGTCCTTTCCTACGCTCTCTTCCCGGAGGTGGCCACGAAGTTCCTCGAAGAGCGGCTCGCGGCCCGAACCCGCGTGGACCAGGCGGTCCTCGGGGACCTCGACCGGGAGGCCAGCGGCCGGATCTACCCCGCCTCCTAGGCCGGGGGCCGTGAACCCGCCGCGCTGGGCCGGCCCGCCCGGAGGCGCGCGCGGCGGCCGCGGCCCCGGCCCGGCGCAAGCCGGTTACGCAACTGCCACCGCACCGGCTTGGCTAATCACCGCGATGATTCGTATGTCCCCGCCTCCCCAAGAACGCAGGTCTGACTAGGCATTTCAACGAATGCGCTGCCACGGGAACCAGCCATAGGCCATGCCTAGTTACCACTAGACATGCTGGGCCCACAACCTACGCTGGGGAGGGGGTGACACAACATGATGCGTACCTACAAGAAAGTCCTGGTGGTCGCCCTGGTCCTGAGCTTCGTCCTGAGTGTCGGGGGTGCCGCCTTCGCCGCCACCGCGCGGACCTCTGTTTTCTCCGACAGCGTCGGGGAGAGCCACGCTGCTCTCAACTACCTCGGCTCGCTCGGAATCTACAGGGGGGACGCCGGTCCGGGAGGCCCCGCCAGGCCCGGCGACCCGCTTACCCGCGCCGAGTTCTGCGCGGTAGTGGTGAGGATGGTCGACCGTGAGGGTCTGGCCGCTACGCTCGCCTCCTTCCGGCCGCACTTCGCCGACGCGGCGGATATCCCCAGCTGGGCGTGGGGTTACGTCAACGTGGCCCACAACATGTCCATCATCCAGGGGTATCCCGACGGGACCTTCAAAGCGGCCAACCACGTCACGGCCGCCGAGGCCATCGCCATGCTGACGCGGGCGATGCAGAACGACTCGGCCGTCTTCGGCGTGTGGCCCATGAACTACGTGATGTGGGGCTACGACTCCGGCCTGCTCGCCGGCCTGAGCCTCTTCGCCAACCTCCCCATCACCCGGGGTGAGATGGCCAGCCTGACAAGGAACGCCCTCGGCCTGCCGCGGGGCTACAACAAGGACACGGCCACCTTCCGGTTCCCGGCCATCGCCAGCGGCTTCACCGTCAGCGGGGCCCTGGTCCAATCGGTGAGCGCCACCGCGGGCACGATCACCGCCCGCGTGGGCTCCGAGACGACCACCTACGAGCTTGCCGCGACGGTGACCCTCGTCGGCGTCGCAGGCTTCGACGGGCTGCTTAACCGGGCGGTCACCCTCGTCTTCTCGGGCGGCAAGGTCGTCTACATCGCCCCCGTCGAGGCGGGAGCGGTCCTGACCGGCGCCTTCAGCTCGACGAAGAGCAAGGACGGTAAGGACTATCTCGTCCTCGCCGACGCCCGCGAGATCGAGTTCACGGCCGGAACGGTGTTCGAGATCAACGCCTCGCTCGGCGCCCCGGCCTTCGACGAGGAGGATCTCCTCCAGGGGGCGCAGCTCACCATCGTGATGGACGCCGGCAAGGCGGCCTACGTGCGCGCGTTCCAGGAAGACCTCGCCAACTACTACGTGGCGGCGAGCGGCGTCTCCGTCCTGGCTCAGCCGACCACGGAGGGCAAGATCGGCACCCTCAAGGTCGCCGGGAGCCCCTCTGTCACTCTGGACGTCATGCAGTCCACGGCCATCACCCTGAACGGGAAGGCGGCCTCGCTCGCGGACCTCGCCGACTACGACATCGTCTACGTCGCGACCGAGGGGTCCCAGGGCGCCGTCGCCATCGCCGTGGCCGCCATGCGCAACCAGGTGAAGGGAAGCGTCAAGGAGGTCACCAAGGTCTACACGTCGTCGACCTCTTACTACACCGTAGTCACGGTCGAGTACGCGACGAATGCTACCAAGGACATCACCCTTGACGAGGCCATCAAGGCGATGACCTTCGACCCGAACGCCGAGTACTTCCTGAACCTGAACCGCGCCGGGCACGCCCGGTACGCCGGAGTGGTCGGTCCCGCCCCCGCCGTCTACACGATCGTCAAGGTCGTGGGCGTGGAGTTCCGGACCGTCAACCGCATCCGGGTCGACCGGGCCGGCACGACGTTCACCTACCAGTGCGACGCCGGGTTCGCGCTCGACGCCGACATGATCGGCCAGGTCGGGCTCCTCGAGTTCGACCCGAACACCGGTAGGGTGACCGACTTCGACCAGTACCCGCTCGACGGGGACTACTATAGGGTCTTCTCCGTCGACCTCGCCCGCGGGTTCACCATCGGCAGCGAGGGCGGTCAGTACTGGTTCATCGCCAACCCGACCATCGCCGTCTACCAGTACGATGAGAACGCCGCCGGCAGCGTCGGCGCCTACATCGGCCTGGCGGGCCTCAAGGTGGGTGATTACATCCAGCTGACCAGCCCGACCGACGCGAAGTGGGTCCTGCGGATAGGCCCGGAGCTTCCGGACGACTGAGACCGGAGTTTCTCGGGGTACACCGCCAGCGGCGGGGGCGCTCCGGCGCCCCCGCCGCAGCCGTAGTGCGCCCGGCATGGGCGTTAGCTTGGGAGTGAAAGTCTCCCGTGGGAGTGGGTAGCGACAACCACTAGCCAAAGGCAAGGGTGTCCGTCGTAAGGCGGAATCTGAAGGAAGCCGGAGGCAAAGCCACGGC
>DYFB01000009.1 GCA_020725405.1 Symbiobacterium sp.
AGACAGCGCGTCCGCCGCGTGGAAGTACGCCAGCCAACCTCTGAGGTAGTGGTTTAGCCGCCGGATGCGCTCGTCCGTGGCGATGCCTCTCCGAGCATCTCCTGTCTCCACCCTCGGTGTGTCTTGAGTCCGTGCCCCGGGTCTCAGCTTCCCGGAGAGATGCCCGCGTCCCGGTCCCCGGAGATGGTCCCGCCCGCTGCCGGTGCCGGTCCGCCCGGGTCAGGAGAGGCGGCCGGCCCGCCCGCGTTCGCGGAGCCCGCCGGACCGCCCGGGCCTGCGGCCCCGGCAGCCGCGCGGCGGGCCCGGCCCCGGGCCACCGCCCCTGCGGCGACGTAGAGGACCACGGCGATCCCGCACGAGACGAACCCAATGGTCCGCGCGACGCTGAGAGCCCCGCGGGCTACGCTTGTGGTCATCTCTCTCACCGGGACCCCCTCGAACCCACCCAGACCGAAGCCGGCGATGAGCCCGGTCAGGAGGATGCCGGCGGCGAATGTTGCGGCCAGCGTCCCGAGACCGCTCAGGAGGAAGGCCGTCCCGACCCAGCGCGCCCCGCCCGGGAACCCGCCGGCCAGGGGGAAGCAGAGCACCGCCAGAATGAGCCAGACCGCCGCGGCCGCAAGTGTCACGGTCCCCGCGAGTCCCGAGTACCTGGCCACAGCCGCGGCTGCCTCCGGAGGCACCTGGTCGGCCAGCGGCATCTCGGAAGGCGCTTCGGCGAGGATCTGGCGTAGCTCCTTGACGACCGCCGGATGTCCGGTCCTTGCGTAGCTCTCGATGAACCGGTCCCGGAGCTCGCCAAGGGGCACGCTGGCCGTGAGCACGGGGCTCCGGCCTCGGAGGTACAGAGAAACGTCACGAAGGATTTCCTTCACCTGCGCGTCGAGCCACTCGGGGTCCAGCGCCTCGCGCAGGGCCGCTTCAATCTTGACCCTCTCGCTCACCGGAAGGTTTTCGGCATCCGGCAGTGCGGCCAGAACCAGACCAGGCAGGCTCTCGTAGACCCCGTGCCCCCGCAGGACGTCGGCGTAGAAATCCGTACGGACGACCATGGTCCAGACGGCGAGCCCCGACTGGCCGACGGTGAGCCCGGCGGTGAGAACCATCAGGATGATCAGGAGCAGCAGAACCTTGACCACCTTCATCAAATGACCCCCCCGTCTCGACCGCGACCGGTGTCGTTGGGAGAACCCCCGGTCATGGTCGATCCTTCCTGTTCAGTCTGTTGGCCGGGGGGAGGGAGATTCCTTCCCGAGTGCCGGGGGCCAGGCAGGAAGTTACTCCCATCCTGACGACGGGTGAAGCTTGGCTCGGACCTGCTCCCATCCAGGCGGCGATCGAATTCTGGCCGGGACCAACTCCCGCCCCGGCCTCAGGGCCGCGAAAGAGACGCCGGAGCGAACGGGCGGCCGGCCCCGGGAGGCCGGCCGCCGCCAGGCCGCGAAGCGGGGAAGCCGCTAGATGAGGATGCAAATAAGGCCGCCGCTCCCCTCGTTGATGATCCGGGTCAGGGTTTCCTGTATCTTCACCTGGGCGTTCTCCGGCATCCGGTAGAGCTTGTTCTCGATGCCCTCCCGCACGAGGTCGTGGAGGGACTTGCCGAAGATGTCCGACTCCCAGATCTTCCTCGGGTCGTCCTCGAACTTCTCGAGCAGGTACTTCACGAGCTCCTCGCACTGCCGCTCCGTCCCGATGATGGGCGTGACCTCCGTCTCGACGTCCGCCCGGATGAAGTGAAGCGAAGGGGCGCTCGCCCTCAGCCGGACACCGTAGCGGCCGCCCTGCCGGATGAGCTCCGGATCCTCGAAGGTCATCTCGGAGAACCGCGGCGGCACGAGGCCGTACCCGACGGTCCTCACGTCCTCGAGGGCCTCGCCGATGACGTCGTACTCCGCCTTGGCCTGCACGAGGTCTTTCATCTGCCGGATGAGGTCGTGCTTACCCTCAACCGGGAAGCCGGTTATCTCCTCGATGGTCTTCCAGTAGAGCTCCTCGGCCGCCTCGAGGTCCACGGTCGCCACACCCGTCCCCATCTCCATGGCCTCGAGAGTAGCCTTGGCCACGAAGTCGTACCGCCCGAGAGCCTCGACGGCCTTCTCCACGTCGCGGAGCCTGCGGATGTTCTGGACGGTTTCGGCCACGCCCTTTTCGAACTCGGCCCTGAGCCAGTGCCCGGCCTCGAGCTCCTCGACCCAGCGGGGCAGATTGACCACGACCTCACGCACCGGGAACTCGTAGAGGACCTGCTCCATCACGCCGTAGACGTCGTCCTCGTCCAGGGCGGTGACATCGACCGGGATGACCGGAACGTCGTACCTCGCCTCGAGTCTTTCGGCCAAGCCGAGCGTATCTTTCGTCTCGGGGTGGCAGGAGTTGAGGATGACGACGAAGGGCTTGCCGATCTCCTTGAGCTCGCGGACCACGCGCTCCTCGGCGTTGACGAAGTCCTCTCGGGGGATTTCCAGGAAGCTCCCGTCGCTCGTGACGACGATGCCGATGGTCGAGTGCTCGGAGATGACCTTCCTCGTGCCGATCTCGGCCGCTTCCTGGAACGGAATGCTCTCCTCGAACCAAGGCGTGTTGACCATCCGCGCTCCGTGTTCGTCCTCGTATCCCGCGGCGCCGGGGACCGTGTAGCCGACGCAGTCCACGATCCGGACCCTGAGGGAGAGGCTCTCCTTGATGGTGATGCGCACACCCTCGTCGGGGATGAACTTGGGTTCCGTGGTCATGATCGTCCGGCCCATGCCGCCCTGGGGAAGCTCGTCGATGGTCCTCTGGCGCTCGTTCGGGTCGGTGATGTTCGGCAGGACGAGGAGCTCCATGAACTTCCGGATGAAGGTGGACTTGCCGGTCCGCACCGGTCCGACCACCCCGATGTAGATGTCACCGCCGGTACGCTCCGCGATATCCTTGAAAATATCGAACTTCTCCACCGGTTTCTCCCTCCTCGGGCCTAGCGGGCCGCAGTGAGGACGCGCTCGGGCGAGCCCGTGAAAAGTATATGAGGACAGGTTATGGAAATTCCGCCTGTAGAGGGAGGAGTTCTCGGCTGGCGTCGGCCGGAGGCGCGGTTTCTGCTGGCGTCGGCCGGAGGCGCCTCCCCGGCCGGGCCCGGCCGGGGAGGCGTGGTCCTCGCCACCCCGGCGTGGAAGGAGCGGACTCAGCCGCCCTTGGCGCGGAAGAGGAGCCTCAGCGGTGTCCCCGAGAAGTCCCAGGCCTCCCGAGCCCGGCTCTCGAGGTAGCGCTCGTAGCTCCCGGTCGCGAGCTCGGGAGAGTTCACGAAGAAGACGAAGGTCGGTGGGCTCACCGAGGCCTGGGTGACGTAGCTCACCCTCAGCCGTCGCCGTCCGACGGGCGGCGGGGGGGACACGCCCACCGCGTCGCGGAAAACCCGGGTCACCTCGGAGGTCGGGACCCGGCGACGGTGGTTCTCCGCCACTCGGTCGACTGTCTCCATCAGGCGTCCGAGGTTCCGGCCGGTCTTGGCCGAAACGAAGACGACCGGGGCCCAGGAGGTGAAGTAGAGCTCCCGCCTGAGCACCGCTTCGTAGGCGACGTAGGTCAGGTCGTCCTTGGCGACGAGGTCCCACTTGTTGACGACCAGGACGAGGGCCCGCCCAGCCTCGGCCACGTAACCGGCCACTCTCTTATCCTGCTCCGCGAGGGGCTGGGTGCCGTCCAGAAGCAGGAGGACCACGTCCGAGCGGTCGATGGCCCGGAGCGTGCGGAGAACGCTGTAACGCTCGACGCCGCCGGCGACCCGGCTCTTCCGGCGCAGGCCGGCCGTGTCGACCAGCACGTAACCGGTCGAGCCCCGCCGGAACGGGACGTCCACGGCGTCGCGCGTCGTCCCGGGCTCGTCGGCGACGATGACGCGCTCCTCGCCGAGCAGCCTGTTGACCAGGGAAGACTTGCCCACGTTCGGCCGGCCGACCACGGCCACCCGGACCGGGTCCTCCCCGCTCTCCTCCTCCCTCAGACCGTCTCCGTCCGCTTCCGCCTTCAGGGCGTCTCTGCCCGGTTCCGCGCCCCGGTCTCCGCGGGCCTCCGGGAGTCGGGCCAGGACGGCGTCCAGGAGCTCGCCCGTCCCGGTCCCGTGGTAGGCCGAGATGGAGATGGGCTCGGCCAACCCAAGCCGGAAGAACTCGGCGGCCAGGGACTCGCGGGACGGGTCGTCCACCTTGTTGGCCGCGATCACCACGGGCTTCCGGCTCTTCCTGAGGACGGCGGCGACGGCCTCGTCGCCCGGTGTCAGGCCCGCCCTGGCGTCGACGACGAAGACCACGACATCGGCTTCGGCGATGGCGATCTCGGCCTGCCGGGTGGTCAGGACCCGGACCTGCGTCTCCTCGTCCCAGTCAAGCCCGCCCGTGTCGACAAGGGTGAAGGACCGGCCGGCCCACTCCGCGGGGGCGTAGAGCCTGTCCCTGGTCACCCCGGGCTCGCTCTCGACGATGGCCTTCCGGTCGCGGGCCAGCCGGTTGAAGAGGGTCGACTTCCCGACGTTAGGCCGGCCGACGATGGCCACTATCGGTCTCGTCAACTCACCGTCCCTCCTTCCAGCTCTCGAGCCTCGCCAGCATCTGCGAAGGGAGCCAGCCGGCGTCAAGCACCGGCCTCCCGATCGCGCGGCTGAGATCGCCGAGGTTCAGGCCGTCGAGGAGCTCGTCCGACCCGGCCCGGAGTGCCGCGCCCGGCACCAGCACCGGGGCGGCTGCGTCCGGTTCTTCCGGGCCGGGAGCCCGGCCGGCCCCTTCCGGCCTCGCGCTCCCGGCGGCGGCCAGAAGGTCCGCCCCGGAAAGGAGCCCGGCCACCGTGACCGACGGCCCGAAGAGCTCGTTCGCGGCCTCGATCACCGTTCCCTTGAAGACCGTCTCTCGCCGCAGGAGCTCGACGGCCTCGCGCACCAGAGGTAGGGCCAGCGTCCCCGTCAGAGCGGTGAACGCTACCTCGGGGCCTCCGGGGGGCCCCCCGCGAGCGGCGAGCCGCCGCTTCAGGCGGGAGAGGTCCTCGAGGAAGAGCCGGGCCAGGCCGATGCCATTCTCGGCCTGCGGAAACCCCTCGTAGAAGCGGTGGCCAGGAACCTTCCGGCCCGCGATGAGGAAGAGTTCGTCGGCGGGATAGACGAAGCCGCCCAAGCGGCGGTGCCAGGCGAGGACCGCGTCGAGGAGCCGGACGGCCTCGGCCGCCGAGAGGGGGCGCACCGGACCGGCCGACGGACCGTAGCAGGTCAGGCCCACCGGGACCACCCCGACCGAGGCCAGTCCCGGACGAAGAGAGGCCAGGTCGGAGAACGTCCGATCGAGGGCCTCTCCGTCGTTCAGCCCCGGACAGACCACGACCTGGGTGTGGATGGTTATCCCCCCGGCCACCAGGTCGGCGAGTTCGCCCATCACCTCCGCCGCCCGGGGGTTGCCCATCATCTCCGCCCGCAGGTCGGGGTCCGTGGTGTGGACCGAGACGTAGAGCGGGCTTAGCCGCAGGGCGAGGATGCGGCGGCGGTCGGCCGCCGAGAGGTTGGTGAGGGTGATGAAGTTGCCGTGCAGAAAGGACAGGCGGTAGTCGTCGTCCTTCACGTAGAGAGCCGGCCTGAGGCCGCCGGGAAGCCGGTCGACGAAGCAGAAGACGCACCTGTTGACGCAGGTCTTGACGGCCGCCGGCCCCCCGAAGACGTCCTCCGTGAACTCAAGACCGATATCCTCGTCCGGGTCCTTCTCAACCTCGAAGGTTTCCTCCCGGCCGTCGCGCCGGACCACCCTCATCTCGAGGAACGGCTCGGCCGTCAGATAGCGGTAGTCGATGTAGTCCCGCAGGACGGTCCCGTTGACGGCGTAAAGCCGGTCGCCGGGCTTGAGGCCGAGGTCGGCCCCGATAGTGTCCGGGCGGACCCGGCCGATCGTCCCCCCGGGCGGCTCCCCCGGGCCTCGGCCCCCTGTCCCGCCGGGCAGGCTTCCCGGACCCTGGGTCTCCACGCCCCGCCGCCCCCCGTCGTCTCCCTGGCCGGTCCGGCCACAATCTTACTCGCGCGGCGGAAAGGCCGTCAAGGAGCCGCAGCGCCCCTTGCGCCGGGCCACCTCACCTCTGACCTCCCGCACCAGGGCCACGAGGGCCGGATAGGCCCGCCTCATACCTAGGGCGGCCATGGGCCTTCCCAGGCTGACCAAGCCCAGGCGGCGGGAGAGCGTGCCCCCGACCTTCACCAGCCAGCCGGCCAGCCGCAGGGCGTCAACCAGCATGTAGTCATCCGGGTCGACCCCCTTGAGGTCGAGGAAGGATACCACGGCCCGGCGAATGACCTCCTTACCCGGACCAAAGCCGACCACGAAGACCTCTTCTCCGTCCGGGCCCCGACCCGCCGGGAAGACCGTCCCCAGGTCCCGACCCTGCACCCGGTCGAAAAGGGGCAGGGCGCAGAGCTCCCGGACGGTCGGTGTCCGCCGCGGGTCGAGGCGTCCGGTGTGCAGGGCGGCGGCGACCACGGAAGTGTGGGAGCTACCGTAGCAGTGATAGAACACCCTCATCCTGGGGCGACCTTCTCCCGGAGCCCCTCCCTCGTCCGCGCGGCCAGCCTCTTCAGGCACGGGTAGGCCAGGCGCGTCCCGTGGATGACCACCGGCCGGCCGACGGCCGGTAGACGGAGCACGCGGCTGGTGAACCCGCCGAGGCGCATGAACCAGTTGACGCAGGGCATCGTGTCCACGAAGCGGACGTCGTCGGTCCCCACCCCTACGTGGCGGGCCACCTCTCTCACCGACCGTTCGAGAAGCCCTGGGCAGTTCCGGCGGCCGAGGAAGAAGACCGGGTGACCCTCGGCGTCCGTCCCCATGGGCCTTATGCGGCCGTGGTCGCTCTGGTCCTGCTTGTCGAAGTAGCGGATGGAGCACAGCTCCCGGGCCGTGGGCGGCCGGTCCTGGGGTAGGAGACCCAGGTGCACGGCTGCCGCGACCACCGAGGAGTGGGCACCACCGTAGCAGTGGTAGATGACGATCATCAGTGTTTGACCAGCACGTAGACTCCGTTCTCGAGGTCATGGACCTGCACGTCCATGATCCGGCTGAGATACATGGCCACCTTCTCCCTTTCCTCCGGCCCGGAAGCCACGAAAACCGGGACCCCTCCCGGCAGGACCTTGTCCGTCGCCAGTGCGACCACGGCCACGATGCGCGTCCCGTCCTGAACCGCCCTTCACCCCCCCTCGGCTAGTCAGCGGCCTGGCGTCCGGGCCTCGTCGCCAGGGGGCGCGTCCGGGCGCCTTCGATCACCGGGACGCGCCGGACCACTGCGAGCAGCGGCTCGATGTCGGGTTCGATGGGGACCACGGCCAGAGCCGCGCGCCCGGAGTCCAGGTCCAGGCGGACAAGCGGCGTGAACTCCGGCGTTCCCACGTCCTTGCGCACCCCCAGGATGGCGCTGACGTCGTGGGCGATGGCCTGGCGCTGTCCGAAGTTGGCCAGGGTGGCCCGGGCGTTGTCGTCCTTGGGTTCGATGACGACGCCGCGCCCGTACCGTTCGTAGGCGTCCCGCCCTTCGGCAAGCCCTATCTCCATGATGAGGATGTCGTCCACGTAGAGCAGGGTTTCCTTGAAGTGCACCTGCCCCTCCCTGACCACGGCGATCCGTCCGAGCGGCTGGCGGTCGAGAGCGCGCTTCCCGATGAGAACGATCCCGAGTCCCGCCGCGGTCCCGGCGGCGAGAGCGCCGACCGGACCAAGGTCCCACGCCGACCTTTGGAAGAAGAGAGCCACCGAGCTCGCCGCGAGAGCGGTGAGGATGGTCAGGTAGTTCCTCGCCTCGAAGACCTTGGCTATGTCCTCGATGTAGCCGGCCCCGCGCCGCACCAGCTCCGTCTCCTCCATCCGCTCCAGCGTCTTCCGCTCGAGCCCCCGTATCTCCCGAAATTGCTGGGCCACCAGGACCAGGAAGGTCACGGCCGTGAACTCCTCCAGGATGAGGGCCGGCACGACGACAGCCCCGGTGAAGGCGGCAATGAGCCCGAGGGCGAGGTGACTCACGTAGCCGTGGGGGTAGCTCGGGTACTGTCGGAAATCGGTCCGGAGCATGGCCAGGCGGGCCACAGTCCCGAGGACGAACCCGATCCCCACGGCTACCCAGACGCTCGTCAAGCGATTGCTCTCCTAGCCTCGCGGCGGCCGGCGGCCGAGATAGCTGGCGAACTCCTCGCCGAGGCTCCGGAGCTTGTTCCAGGCGGCTCGCCAGTCACCGCCCGTGGCCACGTAGAGCCAGAGCCCGCCTCCGACAACGACCGCGCCGAGGATGAGGCCAGCGGTGCGCCAGGCGCTGACGCTCTGCGGGCCGGGGCCGGCTCCGAGGACCTCCGGGACCACCGAGGCCAGAAGGGTCACGGCCCGCTCAGCCTCCTCGCGGCGGTTGGTGTGCGCTCCCACCTCGAGCAGCAGGGCCCGTCCCGAGAGATCCTGGTTGAAGTCGCCGCCGGTCCGGAGGATCCCCCGGACGAGTCCCGGGTGGACCCGGTCGGCCGCCGCCTTCAGAGCCTCGGCGAAGCCCTGGTTCGCCCCCGCGCCTGGGTTCGCCCGTCCCACGACGAGCATGATCTGGGTGACCCGGCGGCCGCTCACCTGCCGCCCGTAGGCCTCGGGCGGGGCGGCGTCCCGGTGGACGTCGAAGATGGCCGTCGAGCCCTGCAGCACCTGGGTGGCGGTCCGGCGCGACCGCTCGTAGGCCCCGGCGTCATGCGGGAGATGGTTGGTCTGGTCGTGCCGGACGGCCAGTCCGTTGGCCTTCAGGGCTTTCGCGAAGGCCTCCCCGACCTGGTAGACGCCGCCGTGGCCGCCGGGGTCGCTCTCCGACCCGTCGCTCGGAACGTAGGACTCGTCACTGTGGGTGTGGTACAGGCCGATCTGCGGGCGGCCGCCCTGGGCCAGGGCTCCCGCCTCCAGGGCCAGTCGGAACTCCTCGACGGCCCTGGACAGGTCGAGAATCCGGTCAAGGCGGGCCACCGCCGTCCGGCCGACAACCTCCTCGACGACCCAGACCTGGTTCCATTCGTCGGTGTATTCGTCACCCGGCGACAGAGAAAAGCCGGTTTGGCAGATGATCTCCCCGTCCCGAGTGGTCAGGGTGAACCAGGCCTGCCCGGGAACCTCGTAGGCGAGAGTCACCCCGGGGAGGGTGCCAAGGAGGACCGCGACGATCGAGACGGCGACAACCGCCGATAGCCCGACCGGGCGCGGCCTTGGCGCCCCGCGGGACTCAGTAACCTCCGCGCGGCCGTCAGGCATGCCCGTCCCCACCCTTCCGGTCTTCCCGGCTCCCTTCCCCCTGTGCGGTCCGAGTTCCGGCGCGGCCGGTCATTCCCGTGCGGCGGGGCGAGCCGCTGCTCCGCAGCGCCCGAGGGGCGCCTTCGGGGTCCCCGGGCGGGGGAGGGGCGAGCTCGCCGGCTGTCCCCGGGGCCCTCGCCGCCGCCGGCTCGCTCACCGGCGGCTCGAGGCCGGTCCCCTCAGGCCCGCTCCGCTCCCGCCTGTCCCTATCCGCCAGCCCGAGGGCCGCCGCGCCGCGGCCCCCGCCAGGGCCCCCGCCGCGGCCCGCGCGCCCGCGATCGCCAGCCGGCGTTCTCGCCGGGCCTCTCGCCAGATACTCCCGCGTCTCTCCGACTATCTCGGCCAGGGCCACGGCGAGGAGACCGGCGATGACCACCGCGTCGAGGACGCCGGCACCCCCGAGGGCCGTGGCTCCGCGCACCCCCCGGACGGATATCTCGACGTAGTGGGCGAGGTCGGCGAGGACCACCCCCACGGTGCCTCCGATGAAGGCCGAGCGCCGCGACCGGCCGACCAGGTACCCGACCACTCCGGCTATCAGGCCGAAGAAGTAGGTCGGCTCGATGAGCATCGTTTGTTCCTCGGGGTTGAGAACCTTGATGGCGGCGTAAATTGCGGCGCCGGCGATGACCGCGGCCGCCGTACCCCGCACCTGCTCGCGGCGGGTGTCCGCCGTGGCGACCAGGTAGACCCCGACCCCGAGCGGGACGACGGCCCCGCCGATGTTCACCGACAGGAGCGGCTCGCGGACGAGGGTCAGCGAGAAGAAGGAGCCGACGATCATCAGGAAGAGGATGAACAGGGCCGTCCGGTCGTCGAGCCGCATCCGGTCGAGGACGCGGTGAAGGAGACCGAAGTAGACGAGGATGGCCACCACGAGGAGCGCTATCAGTCCAACCGGCATTGACGTTCCCTCCCTTGGAATCCGTAGGCTTAGGGTTCCCAAGGGGGGAGGTGTTTAGTGACCGCGGGTGGCTCTCCGGCGGCCGGCTACGGCCGGCCGCTCCCGGCCGTTCGCCCGCGAGCGCTGGCCGCCCGCGGCTTTCTCTCGGGGAAGACGAACCGGGCCGAACCGTCCTCCCCGAGCTCCAGGTAGGCGGCGAAGGGCCGGCCCGTCCGGGACCTGAACCCCCGGAGAAGACCCGTCCGCTTCCCGGAAAGGATAGCCTCGGCCTCGCCGGGTCGGAGCCGGCGTCCGGCCACGGTTTTCCAGAGGTAGAACCCGCAGTTCTCTTTCCCTGTCGAGCAGGCGTAGGCCTGACGCCCCTCGACTACATCGGATCCGCACCGCGGGCACGGGCCGACGACGCGGCGCATCTTCTCTTTCAGGCCTCCGGCGTCGAGAGCCGCGATGTCCCGCACCAGGCGCCCGACGAACTCCCGTATGTCGGCCATGAACTCCCGGCGCGACAGCCCTCCGGCCTCGACGGCCCTCAGCCGGCTCTCCCAGAGGCCGGTGAGAGCCGGAGAGACGAGGTCGCGGGTCGGGATGGAAGCCACGAGCTCGAGCCCCTTGGCTGTCGGCTGGAGCGTCCGGCGCTCGCGCTCGACGTAGCCTACCTCGATCAGGCGTTCGATGATGGCCGCCCGGGTGGCCGGAGTGCCGAGTCCCTTGTCCTTCATCGCCTCCTGGAGCTCCTCGTCGTCGACGAGCTGCCCGGCCGTGTCCATCGCCTGTAGGAGGGAGGCCTCGGTGTAGCGGGGCGGCGGCTTTGTCGCCTTCTCCACCGGAAGGACCTGCTCAGCCCTCACGGGTGTCCCCTTCTCAAGCGCGGGAAGAGCCTGCTCCTCCTCATCCCCGCCGGGGCGGCCGCTCTCGTCCACGGCCAGCCAGCCCGGGCTCACGATCAGCCGGCCCCGGCTGCGGAAAGCCTCCCCGGCCGTCCGGGTGACCACCGTGGTGCTCTCGATGACCGCCGGGGGGTAGAAGACGGCGACGAAGCGGCGGGCGACGGCCTCGTAGACTCTCAGATGGTCGCCTTTGAGGCCGGACGCCCCCCGTGCGTTCGGGGTCGGGATGATGGCGTGGTGGTCGCGGACGCGCTTGTCGTTCACGATCCGACCCGAAAGCGGGAGCTTGCCGGCCTCGACCAGGGGGGCCGCCGCGGCGGCCAGGGGCCCCGGCGCGGCGGCCAGGGCCGCCAGGGTCGGGACGAGAAGGGGGATGTTCCGGCCGGTCAGGAACCGGCTGTCGGTCCGCGGGTAGGTTATAACCTTGTAGCGCTCGTAAAGGTCCTGCGCGAGATGCAGGGTACGGGAGGCCGACAGCCCGTATCTCCGGTTCATCTCCCGCTGGAGCTGCGTCAGGTCGTGAAGGAGCGGCGGG
The DNA here is from genome assembly GCA_020725405.1 of Symbiobacterium sp. Classification (GTDB taxonomy): domain Bacteria; phylum Bacillota; class Sulfobacillia; order UBA995; family UBA9673; genus DYFB01. The sequence continues at coordinate 11,629 of DYFB01000009.1, forward strand.
AGGTGACTTGACCGCCTGGACTCGACCTCCTCGACGGTTCCTTCCCGGCCGGCGACCCGGCCGGCTATCTCTCCGGCCCGGTCGGGGTCGGAGAGGCGGCCGTCGGGCGCCTCGGGCCCGAACCACGTCCCGAGGTAGGTCCCGGAAGGAGCGGTGAAGGTGGCCTCGACCTCCCAGTACGTCTTTGGGATGAAGGCCCGCACCTCACGCTCCCGTTCGGCGAGGATGGCCAGGGTCGGGGTCTGGACCCGCCCGACGGACAGGAGGGTCCCGCACTTCACGGTCATCCCGCGGGTGGCGTTTATCCCGACGAGCCAGTCGCTCTCGCTGCGGCACCTGGCCGCGGCCTCGAGAGCCTCGAAGTCGCGGCCGTCGGCCAGGTTCTCAAGACCCTCCCGGATGGCCTGGTCGGTCATGGCCGACACCCAGAGTCTCCGGACCGGCAGGCCCGTCCGGCCCGCAGCCTCGAGGAGGTGGCGGAAGATGAGCTCGCCCTCGCGGCCGGCGTCGCAGGCGTTAACGACCTCGCCGACAGCCGGCGACCGGAGAAGCTCAAGAACGACGTCTAACTGGGCCTTCGTTCTCGGGATGGGCCTCAAGCGGAATTCGGGCGGAAAGATGGGCAGGGCCTCCAGCCGCCACCGCTTCCACTCCGGCCGGTAGTCCTCAGGCTCGAACAGCTCGAGGAGATGGCCGATGGCCCAGGTTACAACCTCGCCCTCACCCTCGAAGAATCCCGTGCGGCTGACGAGCTTCTTCCCCGTCTGCGCGAGGGTGCGGACGAGGTCCCGGGCGACGCTGGGCTTCTCGGCGATGAACAGGGTAACCGAACCCGGCTCCCGCTCCGACATGGCTTCCCTGACGCGGAGGGCGCCCCGGGCGCGGCCTCCCGCGTCCGGAGCGCCCTGCTCAGGGCGCGGTCGGCGCCGGGCGGAGGATCTCCGCCCGGCGCCCGCGCCGGAACCCTCACTCTTTGCCCGGCTCATCCTTCCCGTCCCCCAGCTCGCGGCCTTGCAGGAGGTCGCCGACCATGTCTCCGATAGTCACGACGGAGTCCTCGCGCGCGGCCTTGAGGTACTGCTTGATCTGCCGGCGGTCGAGCTCCTGCTCGGCTCCGCGGGCGCTGAGGCTGATTCGCCTCTCCGCAGGGTTCACCTTCAGGACCTTGACGGTGAGGGTGTCGCCGACCTTGACGACTTCCGAGGGGTGGGCGACCCTCTTGTCGGAAAGCTGACTCACGTGAACCAGCCCCTCGATACCCTCCTCGAGCTCGACGAAGGCTCCGAAGTCGGTGACGCTGACCACCTTGCCCGAAACCACCTGGCCCACCGGGTACTTGGTGGCCACCTTGCTCCACGGGTCGGGCTCCGTCTGCTTCAGCCCCAGGGACACGCGTCCCCGCTCCCGGTCGACCTTCAGAACACGGACCTCGACCTTGTCACCTTCCTTGACCAGCTGCCGCGGGTCGGCGACGCGTCGCCAGGACATCTCGGAGACGTGGAGGAGGCCGTCGAGACCGCCGATGTCGACGAAAGCCCCGTACTCGGTGACCCTCTTGACCTCGCCGGTCCGGCTCTCTCCCTCCTCGATGGTGCTGAGGAGCCGGGCCCGCTCGTTGTCCCGCTCCTCCTCCAGGGCCTTCTTCTCCGAAAGGATGGCACGCTTCTCGTCCCGGTTGGCCTCGATGACCTTGACCCGCAGGGTCTTACCGACGTAGGGACTGAGGTCCTTGACGAACTCCAGCCCGACCTGGGAGGCCGGGATGAACCCTCGCGTCCCGACGTCCGCGACGAGACCGCCCTTGACCTGGGCGGTGACGGGGACATCCAGGGTCAGCCCCTTCTCGTGGGCTTCCCGGAGCCTGGCCCAGGCGAGGTCCTCCTCGATGCGCTTCCGGGAGAGGATGGGCCGGCCTTCGTCGTCGATCCGGATGACCAGAGCCTCGACGACATCCCCCTCCTTGAAGACCTCGGCCGGGCTCTCTATGTTGCGGCGCGATATCTCGGACAGGGGAAGGATCCCCTCGGTCTTGTACCCGATATCGACGAGGACCTCGTTTCCGTCGATCTTGACCACCGTCCCCTGGACCCGGTCGCCGCGACGGACTTCTCCTACCGCCACGGGCTGGACGGTCTCGGGCTCGGACGCCCGCGGCTCTTCCCGGCTGGCTTCGGAGGGTGCGGCCTCCTCCTGCTGCGGCTGGGTGACCCGATCTGCCTTGATCTCTTCCATTCTTGCCACAACCTCCTCGGTGATCCAGTCCGGGGTGGACGTGCCCGCCGCGACGCCAATCCTGTCGCCGTGCGAGAACCACGACGGCTCGATCTCGTCGGCCCCCTCGACGTGGTGCACCCGGCACCCCGCTTCGCGGCCGATTTCGGCCAGCTTTTGCGTGTTGGCCGACTCCCGGCCACCCACGACGACGAGGACGTCGACCCTGCCCGCCAGTGCCCGGGTCTCGTCCTGGCGCTGGCTTGTCACATGGCACAGCGTGGGCTCGACGCGCACTTCCCCCCCGCGGGCCCGCAGGGCCTCGGCAACCCTCTCCACCCTCTCCGCGCGCTGCGTCGTCTGGGCCACGACCGCCGTCCGCTCCGCCTCCGGCAGGGCCGCGGCCTCTTCCGCCGTCTCCACGACCACGGCCTCCCCGCCGCACCAGGCGACGACCGACTTCACCTCGGTGTGGTCGGGCTGGCCGACAACGACCACCCGGTAGCCCTCCTCGCGGAGAGTTCTCGCCGCCGTCTGGACCTTACGGACCAGGGCGCAGGTCGCGTCCACAACGGTGATCCGCCGGCGCCCTGCTTCAGCGACGAGCTCGGGACCGGCACCGTGGGACGGAAGGATGACGATGTCCCCGCTGGGGATGTCGTCCAGGGCGGGGGCGGTCCTGACCCCGAGGGACTGCAGGGCTAGAACCACGCGCCGGTTGTGGATGAGGGGCCCGAGGGTCCAGGCCGTCCGGCCGGATGCGCGGGCCTTACCGGCTGCCTTCTTGGCTAGCTCGACGGCCTTGCTGACTCCGATGCAGAAACCGTGCTCCCGCGTCAGGACAACTTCCAAATCTGGCCTGCCATCCTTCCGACATCCGGTCGGGGGCCGTCTCCGGTATTCTGGCCCCCGCTAGAGAGAGGTATTAGACGCCTCCGGGGCGCGGGGCGGCCTGAGGGCGCGGCTCGCTTCCCGGGTAGTCGGCGCTCCGCCCGCCCAGGCGGGCGATCTCCGCCATGACGGCGTCGGCGACCGCCTGACGCCTCTCGCCGGACGTCGCGCCGGGGAACTCCGACGAGTCGAAGGTTACAGGCTTTCCAAGGACCAGCCGGATGGGACGCCGGAACCCGTAGGGCCCGGCGAAATAGCCTGGGACCACCGGGGCCCCGGACTTGAGGATGATCAAACCCACCCCGGGCTCGGCCCTCCGGAAGACGCCGGTGCGGCTGCGCGTGCCCTCCGGGAAGACGCCCACGACCTTCCCCTGGCGGAGGAGCCCGAGGGTGTGCTCGAGAGCGCTCCGGTCGGGCAGCCCCCTCCGGACCGGATAGGCCCCGAGGGCTCGGAGGAGCTGGGCGAAACCAGGGTAGCGGAAGAGCTCCGCCTTGGCCATGAAGTATATCCGCCGGCGACAGGCCAGCCCGAGGATGATGGGGTCCCACCAGCCCAGGTGGTTCGCGCAGACGATGGCCTGCCCGCTCCGCGGGATGTTGGCCTCCCCACTGTAAGAGACGCGATACAGCACGCGGACGACGACGTGGGCCACGAGCCGGATAAGCCAGTAGATCAGCGGCGGCCCCTCCTCTCGAGGCAGAGCCCGACGACCTCGCTGACGACCTCGTCGATCGTCTTGTCGGTCGTATCCACCCGGACCGCGTCGGGTGCGGCAGTGAGCGGCGCCGTGCTCCGGCTCGAGTCGATGGCGTCGCGCCTGATCATGTCTTCCCTGACCTCGTCCAGAGCCGGGCGGTAGCCCTTTTCCTGGAGTTCCCGGTAGCGACGCTGAACCCTGCAGTCAAGGGTGCCGTTGAGGTAGACTTTGACGTCGGCCGCCGGCAGAATGACCGTCCCGATGTCGCGCCCCTCCATGACCACGCCTCCACCTTCGGCCATCCGCCTCTGAAGCCGCCGGAACCAGTCCCTGACGGCCGGGTGGGCGGACACGGTGGAGACAGCCAGGTCCACCGGCCGTGTCCGGATCTCTCGTGTCACCTCGCGACCATCCAGGAGCACCCGTTGGGGCGAGCCCGGATCGGTCGGCGGAGCGAGACCGATTTCGGTGGACTCGGCCAACCGGGCCAGGGCCGCCTCGTCCGAAGGGCTTATCCCGGCGGCGAGGGCCTTGAGGGTGAGCGCCCGGTACATCGCCCCCGTGTCGACGTAAGTCAGGTTGAGTCGGGCGGCGACGGCTCTTGCGACGGTGCTCTTCCCGGCTGCCGCCGGGCCGTCGATCGCCACGGTCATGGTGGGGTTGGGGCTGCTCGGGTGCATGGCCAACGCCTTCGTTTCGACGCCTGGTGACGTTATCCTTTCCAAGCTGGGATTCGGGAAGACCGCCGCGGCAACCGGAAGCACCGCCCGCGCCCGGGAGGCCCGGTCGCCGTCTGCGCCGGGCGGCAGCTCGCCCGGCCCGGGGATCTCAGTCTCCGCCTCCTCCCGACGACACCTCGACGCGCCCCAGCGACCGCACCCCGCCCCGGGTGACGACGCGCTCCCCGAGGGCCGGAACCCGGAGACCGCCCGTCGTCTCGACGACTTCGAAGACCCCCTCCCCGTCGAGCCTGGTCCCGTCTACCTCCAGAAGGTCACCCGGCCTGACCCTGAGCCTGACCTGACCCGAGGCGAAGGTCGCTGCCCGTTCCCCGTTCACCAGGACCGCCGCCGCCCGCCCCGGAGACCCTGCCCGGAGGGCGATGGTCACCGTGGGTGTCTCTTCCCAGAGGGCCACCCCTTCCAGGCGGGCCACCTGGCTCATGACGTAGCGGGCGGCCGGGATGGTCAGGAGGACCTGCGAGAGGACGACGACGAGCCCGAGGGCGACGACCGCCTGGATGAGCACGGCCTCCATCCGGGCCGAGAGAGCGAAGTAGCGCGGGTCGGCCAAGGCTCTCCGACCGGTCCGCCGGACCGTCCGTGGTCCGGGACGCCCGCGCCCCGGGGCGGCCCGCGCTCCGGGTCCGTCGCCGGCGCCCCGCCCCTTCCGAGCCCTCTCCGCCAGGTCCGCCATCCGTTCTCCTCCGCAGCCAGCCTCGTCCCACCTTCGGCTACGTAAGGGTATGCCCTACGGCAAGGGCCTATCCGCGGCTGAAGACGGCCGCCCGGCGGACGATGAAGGGCCGGATCCCGGCCGTTCAGGTCGAGCAGGCTTCGAGGGCGTGCTCGAGGTCTTCCAGGATGTCCTCCGCGGCCTCCGTCCCGACGGAGAGGCGGAGGAGGCCGGGTCCCGCCCTGGCGGCCGTCCGCTCCTCGTCGCTTAGCGACCGGTGCGAGGTCCGGTAGGGGTAGGTTATGGTCGTCGCCGTCTCGCCCAGGCTCGGAGAGAACGGGATGAGGCGGAGCCGGCCCAGAAAGGCCGCCACTTCCCTCTCTCCCCCCTCGAGTTCGAAGGAGACCATGGCCCCAAAGCTCGATAGCACCGCTCGCGCCAGCGCCGCCGACGGGTGGGACGGCAGCCCGGGATAGAGGACGGCGGCCACGCCCGGTCGCCCCTCCAGCCAGGCGGCCACGCGGGCGGCGTTCTCCGACTGACGTCCGAGCCGGAGATGGAGGGTCCTGAGCCCCCGTAGGGTCAGCCAGGCGTCGAGAGGTGAAATGCCGAGGCCCATGGTCGCCGCCGTCTTGCGGGCGCGCTCCACAGCCTCGGCCGGCCCGGCGACGACACCCCCGATAACGTCCGAATGCCCGTTGAGGAACTTCGTCAGGCTCTCGACGACGAGCGCCGGGCCCCAACGCAGGGGCCGGCAGCCCAGGGGCGTGGCGAAGGTGTTGTCCACCACCAGAAGGACCCCCCGCTCCCGGGCCAGAGCCGCCAGGGACGGGAGGTCGGCGACCTCGAGAGACGGGTTGGCCACCGTCTCGACGATGACGGCCCTCGCCCGCCGCCCCCGGGAGGCCAGGCCGTCGAGGGCGGCCGCGAAGGCTCCGGCCGTCGGCCGGGGGACGCTGACCGCCTCGATTCCCAGCCGGGTCAGGCCCTCCGCCAGGAGCGTCCGCGTTCCCCCGTAGAGGCCGGCCTGGGCGAGGACGACGTCGCCGCTCTCGAGGTGGGAGACCAGAGCCGCAAGCAGGGCCGCCATCCCCGAAGAGCAGGCCAAAGCCTTCTCCGCTTCCTCGAGTCCGGCCATGACCCTCTCGAGCTCCGTCTGGTTGGGATGGCCAAGGCGGCGGTAGACGAACCCCCCTTCGCGCCCTTCCCAGACTTCGTCCACCTGCTCCAGGTCTCGGAAGCGGTAGACGGAGGACAGGGCGAGCGGTTCGGACAGGGGTTCCGGGGCCTGGAGGCCGGGTTTGGCTGTAGACGTCGCCGTTCGCCCCAGGCCCGCCCGGGCCAGGATGGTCTCGAACGCCGGCGGACTCATGCGGGTACCTCCCTTGGACGCTGGGTGCGGGGCCCGCAGCAGCTTCCCGTCTCCACGTCCGGCCAGAGCCCCGGCCTGTCTATTCCCGGCTTGCCGCGGCCACTCCTCCGCCGGTGCCGCTTAGGGAGGCGAGCCAGGCGAGGGCCTCCCGACTCCCGGCGAGCGCGACGGCTCCCTCGCGGAGAAGGAGCCCGGTGAGGCCCGCCGCCTTCCCGCCGGTGAAGTCGCGCGAGACGACCGGGGAGTCCTCGGGCTCGATGAACCCGACCGGCACACCGCGCCCCGCCGCCTCGCGGACGGCCTCGAGGACCGCGACGTTGCCGTGACCGTAGGGCACCGGGCCGACAAGCACGGCCGAGGCCGCGGCCATGAGCGACCCGGTGCGGGCCAGGGCCCGCCGGCTCACGGTGGAGAAAGGCGGCATGGTCACCGTCTCGACCCCGAGGGCCCGGGCCATCTCCCAGTCACTGTCACCGGCGTTCAGCGGCCCGGCCGTCACCCGATGACCGGCGGCCACCAAGCTCTCGAGAAGCTCTGACGAGCTTCCGCCCCCCGCGACCAGATGAACAACGAAGGCCGTGTCGGACCGGGCGGGGACGGGGGGCGCCGCCCGCTCAGGTTCTCCGGCCGGAGCCGGGCCTGCCGCGGCTCTCAGCTGGGAGAGAAGGGTTATCTCCGGGCAGCCGTAGACCGGGTGCCGCCCGACGAGGACCCGGCTCCCGTAGACGGTCTCGAGATTCGCCGTCGTCAGGACCTCCTCGGCCCGCCCCTGGGCGGCAAGGGTCCCCCCGCGGAGGAGGAAGAGACGGTCGCAGTACATCGCCGCCAGGTTCAGATCGTGCAGGACGATGACCATTGTGATCCCCTGGGAACGGTTCAGCCGGAGGAGGAGGTCCAGTATCTCCACCTGGTGGTTGATGTCGAGGTGGGAGGTCGGCTCGTCCAGAAGGAGGAGCCGCGGCTCCTGGGCCAGAGCCTTGGCCAGGACGACGCGTTGCCTCTCCCCTCCCGCGAGCTCGGAGACCGGACGCTCGGCGAGGTCCAGGGTCCTCGTCGCTCTCATCGCCTCGCGCGCCCGGGCGAGGTCGCGAGGCTGCTCGCCACGGAGGCGGCCGACGTAGGGCGTGCGTCCCATGAGGACGGTCTCCTCGACGGTGAAAGGAAATCCGCCGGGGAAGTCCTGGGGGACCACGGCCACTGCCCGGGCCGTCTCTCGCAGGGTGAGATCCAGCCAGACGTCGCGCCCGTCGAGCTCGATGCGCCCACCGAGGGGCTTTAGGACCCGGCTCACCGCCTTGAGCAGCGTCGACTTCCCGCTCGCGTTCGGGCCGATGAGCCCGACGAACTCCCCGGCCTCCACGGTCAGGCTGACGCCGGAGACGACCCGGTGGTCACCGTAGGCCAGGTCCACCCGGTCGAGAGACAACTCCGCGCCTCTCACGCTAGATCACCCCGCTCCGCGACCGCCGGAGAAGGTAGAGAAAGAACGGCCCTCCAATGACCGCCGTCACCACTCCCAGCGGCAGTTCGATGGGGCGCACCACCGTTCTGGCCGCAAGGTCGGCCAGGATGACGAGGACCGACCCGGCGAGCCCCGAGACCGGCAGGAGCACGCGGTGGTCCGGGCCGACAACCAGGCGGACGATGTGAGGGACAATGAGGCCGACGAAGCCGACGATGCCGCAGGCCGCCACAGCCGCGGCGGTCAAGAGTGACGCCGCGGCCAGGATGGTCCGCCGCACCCTCTCGACTTCCACCCCGAGATGGGTCGCCTCCTCGTCTCCGAGGAGCAGAGCGTTCAGGTCCCGGGCATAGTAGAGGAGGACGGCGGTCCCGAGGACGAGGTAGGGCAGGGCCGCCCCGAGGTAGACCCATCCCCGGCCCGCCAGGCTGCCCATGAGCCAGAAGACTATCTCGTGGAGCTGACGCCGGCTGAAGACGACGACCACCGAGACGAGGGCCGACAGGAAGGCCCCCACGGCGACCCCGGACAAGAGAAGGTTCCCGACCGGGACCTCGCGGCCGACTCTGGCGATGTTGTAGACGACGAGGACGGTCAGCAGGGCCCCGCAGAAGGCCGCCAGGGGGACGGGACCCAGCCCGAGGAGGCCCACGCCCGGTCTGAAGGTTATGGCCAGAGCCGCGCCCAGGGCCGCTCCGGACGAGACCCCGATGACGTAGGGGTCGGCCATCGGGTTACGGAAGAGACCCTGGAACGCGCCTCCGGCCACGGCGAGCGACGCCCCCACTACCGCCGCCAGGAGCACGCGCGGGAGCCTGAGGGACACGATGATGGCCTCGTGCGAGCCGGGCCAGTCCGGGACGATGCCGCTCCCGGCCCACGGCAGCTTCGAGGCCAGAATGCGCAGGACCTCTCCTACAGGAAGCGGCACCGACCCCAGGGCGATACCGGCCACCGCGGCGGCGGCGAGGAGACCCCCGAGGACCGCCACGGCGGCGCCACGCTTCGCCCGCCCGGTCACGGCCCGCGGCCGACCCTCGGCCCGGCGCGACCTCCCCGCGGCAGTCCCCCTCCGGTTCGAAGCCGCCGGCTTTCCTAGGCCCCTGGTCACCATCATCCTCTACCGTCCTTTCGGTCCCCTCCGCCTTCTTCGCCTTTCCCGGGCCTGCACTTCAGCCGGAGCGCGGCGGGCCGTCGGCGCCCGGTCCCGGTCGAGCGCCGACGCCGCCCCGCTCCTGTCCCTCCCCCCGGCGCCGCCAGAAGACCGGGGCGACATCGCCTCGAACGCCGTCAGAAAGGCCGGCTCAGTCGTCCGAGCCGGAGGGGCAGAGCAGCTTCGCGACTTCCTCGAGCGCGTCCGCGATGCGCGGCCCCGGACGGGAGACGACGTCGGGGTCGATCTGGTAGACCCGCCCGTCCCTCACGGCCCTGAGGCTGGCCCAGCCGCTCAGACGTCCCAGAGCCTCCGGGAGCGACGGGTCGAGCAGGGGGATGATGATGACGTCGGGGTCGGCCTCGAGGACCGTCTCCAGGCTCAGCTGCCCGGAGGCCTGCCCGAGGGTCCCGGCGATGTTCACCCCGCCGGCCAGCACGATGAGGTCGTGGACGAAGGAGCCCGGACCCACCGTCCAGAGGTCGGCGTCGAGAACCCAAAAGACCGTCGGGCGCTCGCCCTCGGTGACGACCCCTACCCGACCCTGGACGGCCTCGATACGGCGGCGCAGGTCGGAAGCGACCTCGGCCCCCTTCTCGGGCACCCCGGTTATCGCCGCGACCTGCTCGATATCCTCAGGCACCTGGAGTACCGTTTCGGCCTGGAGGATGAAGACCTTGAGGCCGAGGCCCTCGAGTCTCTTCACGAGCTCGCTCTCGGCCGTACCGACGGCCAGGACGAGGTCCGGCTCGAGGGCCACTATCTTCTCATAGTCCGGCGCCCACCAGTCCCCGACCTTCTCCACGCCGGCGGTCTCCGGCGGGTAGTTGCACCAGCTCGTCACGCCGACCACCCGCTCACCGAGACCCAGGGCGAAGAGGATCTCCGTGTTGCTCGGGGCCATCGACACGATTCGCCGGGGGGCCCGCTCCAGGGAGATCTCCCGTCCCGCGTCGTCGACGGCCGAAACGCCCCGCTTCCCGACCAGAGCGCAACCGCCCGCGACCAGCGAGACGATCACCAGCAGAACCAGCACCCGGACCAGGCGGCTGAAAAGCCGTCCGCGTTCTCTCGTTGCTTGCCTCACCTTGACGCCTCCATTCGTGTTCCGTCTGTCTCCGCCATCCCGCCGCCCCGGCTCATGCCGGAGCGGCCTTTCCGGACAGCTCCTGCGGCGCCTTCCCGGGCCGTGCCCCGGGATGAACGAACAAACCCCGGCCCTTCTCGGGCCGGGGTCCATGAGCCTAGTTGCCGCTCCCCCTTTCCTTCGAAGGTTGCGCGCGCGTGACCGTCAGGCAGGTCTCCTGGCTCCCGGATCGTCGCCCCGAGACTCCTTCCCACCGGCCTTGGGCCGTCCTGCGGCCTGGCCGGCAGTGGGTTCAGCCTTGGGCTCCCCGGTTACAGTGGCGGGACCGCGCCAGATTCTCACTGGCTTCCCTATTCTCCCCCCGGCCAGAGGCCGGAAGGCACCCGACGGAGGAGCTATTCGGTTTTCAGTGGCTAACCGACCGCATTATAGCACATATGCCGGAAATGGAGCAACCGAGGCCATGCCCACATCACCTTGCTCAAACCGCCCGGCCTCACCCCGGCTTCCCGAGGACCTTCTGGAGCCTCGGATTCGGGGTTATCCCCGGGATGCGGCCTCTCTTGGCCACCGGCCGCCCGTCGACGACCTTGAGGTCCATGGTCATGTCGATGGGCCGGGCCCGGGAGATGTAGGAGCCGACCCCGAAGGCATCCGCTCCCGCGGCCGCCAGAAGCCGGATACGCTCCGGGTCGAGACCGCCCGAGACGAAGATCTTCACGTGGCCGTAGCCCTCCTGGTCGAGTCTCGCCCTCACCTCGGCCACGAGCTCAGGCGTCACTCCTCCCCGCTCGCCCGGCGTATCCAGCCGGACCCCGTGGAGGCGCTCACCAAGGCGCCGGGCGACCCGCAGGGTCTCCACCGCCTCGTCCTGGAACGTGTCGACGAGGACGATTCTCGGGGCCTCCGGAGGCATGGTCCGGTCGTAGGTCTCGGCGACAGCAAGGGTATCCCCGGCGATGAGAACAGCCGCGTGGGGTATGGTCCCCGACGGCTCGATTCCGGCCACCTTGGCCGCCAGGACGCAGCTCGCCCCGCTGGCCCCGCCGACGATGGCCGCCCTTTCCATCACCGGCGCCACCGCCGGGTGGAGGTGCCGGGAGCCGAAGCAGATGAACGGCTTGTTCCCCGCCGCCTCGCGGCACTCGGCCGCAGCCGTGGCCCACCCCGAGGTGCTGGCCAGAATCCCGAGAAGGGGGGTCTCATAAGGGCCGAAGGCGGAATATGGGCCCTCCAGGCGCAGGACGACCTCGCGCTCCGAGAACCGCTCGCCTTCCGGAAGAGCCCAGACCTCGAGACCGAGTCCGTCGAGCAGGGCCAGGGCCTCCCCGTTGCCGGCCATGAGCCCGGCCCGGCTGGTGAAGACCTCGGCCACGACCGGGGTTGACGCGAGACCGAGGTGCTCGAGGATTTCCATGGTGCGGACGAAGTAGATGTCGGTGGTCAGGCCGGCGGCGATTTCCTCGTGGGTCGCCGAGACGAACTTCCGACCGGGTTCCGGGCTGTAGTCCCGGACAGCCGCCAGGCTCCGCACCCGGTACGGCCCGCGCCCGTTCCCGCCTCCGGCCCCGCCTGAAGCTTCACCTGTCAAGAGACATCCTCCCGTCGGCCTTCAGTTATGTCAGATGACCCGGGCCCCCAAGACCTTCTCCATTTCCTTCAGGGCGAAGCGGTGAGCGTCCTCGTCGAACGAGGCCACGCCGTCACGCAGGACGGTCACCTCATAGTTGCGCATCCTGGCGTCAGCCGCCGTGTAGAGGACGCAGATGTTCGTGCAGACGCCGACCAGAACAACCTCCTTCACGGCGCGCTCCCGGAGGCGGAGATCGAGATCTGTCCCGTAGAACGCGCTGAAACGACGCTTTGGAACGACGATGTCCCCTTCACGGTGGATAAGCTCCGGCGCGACCCCGGCCCCGGCCGTCCCCGCCACACAGTGGGGCGGGAACATCTCGAACTCGCGGTCATCCGGAGTGTGCCGGTCGCAGACGAACACGACCAGGTCCCCCGCCTCACGGGCCTCCCCGATCTTTCGGGCGACGAACGGCAGGATCGCCCGGGCGGCTGGACCGCAATACAGCGCGCCCTGCTCCTCGAGGAAATCGTTGAGCATGTCGATGACGAGGAGGGCCCGACCCCCCGACGGCCGCTCCGCGCCAACGTCGCTGGACACCACGCCCATCCCTCCCATGCTCCGCTTTTTTGCGCCGCGGGGCCGCTTCCTTCCGGCGGCCTACCGCACCTCGGCTATCATCTCCACCTCGACCGGAACGCCAAGGGGAAGCTCGGCCACGCCCACGGCGGCCCGAGCGTGCTCCCCCGCGCTCCCGAAAACCTCACGAAGAAGCTCCGAGGCGCCGTTGACCACCGCCGGCTGGCCCGTGAAGCCCGGTGCGCTGGCCACGAAGCCGGTCACCTTGACTATCCGGGAGACCTGGTCGAGGTCCCCGACCACGCCGGCGAGAGCGGCCAGAGCGTTCACGGCGCACACCCGGGCGGCCTCACGGGCCTTCTCCACGCTCACATCGCCTCCGACCTTGCCGGTGACGACCGGTTTCCCGTCGACCAGGGGGAGCTGCCCGGAGATGTAGACGTGGCTCCCGCTCCGGACCGCCGGCACGTAAGCGGCCACCGGCCGCGGCACCTCCGGGAGGTCTATCCCGAGCTCCTTCAGGCGCTTCGCGATCTGCGTCATCTCTGCGGAACCACTCCATTCTGTGTCTCTTTCTGTGCCTCGCCCTGCGGCGGGCGTGGACCGACCGGGTTCCGGACCGCACCGGCCCTGGACGACGAAACTTTCGGTAGCCAGCGCGAGCTTCCTGCGGCCGTATGTTTAAGGCTCCCCGCGGCACGGGTAAACTACGGGCGGTCTGCAGCGGCCGAGCCAAGACTTCCTTCGGGGGGTCGGGCAAAGGTTCGGTAGGCTCTTCAAACGTGTTGACGGAGTTCCCCAGCTGGTCGACACCTGCCGAGCAGGTTCCTCCCGGCGGGCCATATCCGTCGACCCGGGGTTCCTGGGGCCAGCGGCCGAGCCGGCGTGCAGATCATCGGTGGTTCGAGGCGGGTCTCGGGTGGCCCTGACCGGTCACTCGGGGCTCGCGCAGGATCGCCGGTGGTCGAGCTAAGATCGCCGCAGGTTCCGTAGGGGTCTGTGGTGGCCGAGAGGTCATCACGGGCTCCGAGGGGATCTGCGACGGTCGAGCAAAGGTTATTGCAGGCTCCGTAGGGGTCTGCGGCAGCCGAGAGGTTGCCGCAGGCTCTGAGGGGGTCTGCAGTAGCCGGAGCGAAGGTCCCTGCAGACCCCCTTGATTCTACACCTGAGCTGCCCGGAGAAGGGAGTCCATTGAGTTGCCCCACGAGAACGAGGCCGGTACTAGAGACGGCAAGCCCAAGACCCCGAAGATCGAGGACATGGCCAGGGGCCTCTACCAGCAGGCCCAAAGCAGCATCGAGAGCGCGAGGCAAGCCCTCCGCGACGGACACTGGGCCTACGCCGTCCGCACGAGCCAGGACGCGAGCGAGCTCTCCCTGAAGGCCCTCCTTCTCACCGCCGGGAGCGACCCGCCCAAGGCCCACGATCTCGAAGGGACGCTGAAAAGGCAAAAAGACCGTTTGAGAGTACTCGGGCTCGCTCCGGCGGAAGTGGACGCGATGGCGGAGGCTGCCGGCCGCCTAGCCGATGACCGCTCCCGCGCCCTCTACGGCGACGAGCGGCGTGACATCCCACCGTCCAAGCTCTACAACCAGGGAGAGGCCAGCCGAGCCCTGGAGGCCGCCGAGCGCATCCACCGCCGCTGCGGAGAAGTAATGGCCCTCTAGCGGGCTCCCTCCCTGAGGAGTTTCCTCTGAGCCCTCGGTACGAAGGGGTGACCGCCGGAGCGGAGAAGACTCCGGCGCGAGGCGCCCGACAGCGGAGACCGGTCGGGAGCCGGGCGCACCGCCCCATGGGAGGAGGAACCGCGACGCCCAGATCCGGCAGAGGCGAGTACCTTCCAGTCGTCACCGTCTCCAGGCGCACCGACATGCCTGGGTGGTACGCGGAAGACCTCGTCCGCATCCTCGAAGCCCGCTATCCCCCGGGCATGGTGCACTCTCTCGTCATCATGACCAAATTCCCGCACGCCCTCCTCCGTCCGCCTCTCACCCCCCTTCTGTCCCGGTACGACCAGGTCGTCGTCCAGGTGACCATCACCGGCCTCGGTGGCTCTCCTCTCGAACCTCGGGTTCCCCCGTTCGGGACCGCCCTTGAAGCCCTTCCCCGTCTTATCGAACTCACCGGTAGCCCCGACCGCGTCACCGTCCGCATCGACCCCATCGTCCACTGGCGCCGGGCCTCCGTCGACGGCGGGGACTCTCCAACTCCGCACCTCTCCGCGTCCGCTCCGGGTCACGGCGGCGGCGTGTTCTCCAACCAGCCTCTGTTCTTAGAGATCGCCTCGAGAGCCCGCGAGGCCGGCGTGGGGTCGGTGAAGACAAGCCTCGTCTCTCCCTACACCAGGGTCGTACGCCGTCTCCGGCGAGCGGGTCTTGAGCTGGTCTCCCTGGCCGGCCCGGCCCGGGAGGAAGTCCTCGGCGCCCTCGAGGCCGATGCGGCCGCGGCCCGGGTCTCGCTCGAGTACTGCTGTGAGGAGATACGCTCCCCGTCGGCGTGCGTGGACGCCGGGCTCCTCACCCGCCTCCATCCCGGCGGGCTCCCGGCCCGCCCCGGTAAGGCCGCGGGGCAGAGGACCCACTGCGGCTGCTCTCCAGCGGTCGATATCGCCTGGTACTCGACCCACCCCTGCCCGAGCGGCTGCCTCTACTGCTATGCCAACCCGGTGCCGACCGGCCGCGTCCCCGCTCCTCCGGACGGGAAGGGCCGCGCCCCGTGAGCCCCGGCCGTCCCGGGGCTGCTCGTCCCCCTCCCCCCTTCACCTCATCGACGCCCACGTCCACCTCATGACCCCGGAGCGCATCGCCTCGGGTCTCCGCTGGATAAGGAGGGTGGTGCCTGAGTACTCCGCCCTGAGCGGCGACGTCACGGCCGACGACCTCCTCGCCGATCTCCGGGCCGCCGGGGCCGGCGCCGTCTTCAGCTTCTTCTACCCGCTCCAGGGCGGTGAGAGCGTCGTCATCAACCGTTGGCAGCGGGACCTCGCCGCGCGGCATCCGGAGGTCGTCGCCTTCGCCTCGGTCCACAGCGACGACGACCGTCCCGCGGAGGTGGTGGCCACGGCCTTTGAAGACCTCAACCTTGCTGGCCTCAAGCTCCACCCCTACGTCCAGGGCCTCGATCCCCTGGACCGGCGTCTCGCCCCGGCCCTGGCCGTCGTCGAAGAGAGCGGCCGCCCCCTGGTCCTGCATACGGGCTTCTCCGGCTTCTACGGCCGGGACCCGCTGACCGGGGCGGTGGACGAGATCCTCCGACGCTACCCACGTCTCCGCCTCGTCGCCGCCCACCTCCTCTACGGGGACCTGCCTCTCTCCCGATGGGCCGAGCGGCTCGAGGCCCATCCCAACCTCTACCTCGACGCGACCAACGTCCTCTCCCTGGCCCGGCCAGGGACGTCCGAGGGAGCCCAGCTCTCAGCGCTCCTGGCGGACTGGAGCCACCGCGTGACCTTCGGAACCGACTACCCCATGGGCATGGCCTACCCGGTCGACCGTCTCTACTCCCTGCCCGCCGCTATCGCCCCGGGTCCTGACGCTCTCGAGGACCTTTCCTGGCGCGCAGCCGCCCGGCTGGTCGGACCATCCTGCCTGCCTCCGTCCATCGCCCGGGACCTTGCCCTTAACCCCGCCCCGCCCCCTTAGGGCCGCCCTCTTGGCCCCGCCCCCTTGGACCCGCCTCGCCCCGCCAGTAATCCTTCCTGACAGGGCTTTTCTTTCGGGTGTGGAACTCGTAGGCGGACGGTCCACCGGTTCGGGCGGCTGCCGGCCCGCCACCGACCGAGGAGGTCTCGCCCCCGATGAAGGCGGATATCGGTTTCACCGGCTCCAGGAAGAGATGGCTGGAGTGGACAGCCTGGAAGCTTGTCCCGGCTCCGGGGAGCCCCGAAGGGGAACTCCCCGAGGTCACCTGCCGGGCCGCCTTCGACCCCGGCAACCTTTACCTGCGGGCAGACGTCAGGCCTCTCCGGGGGGCCCACGGCGAGCGGAGCTGGCGTTACGGCGACGGCTTCCAGGTGGTCCTCTCGCCCGACGCCGTAGATGAAGAGACCAGCCGGTTCGTGGTCTTCGGCTTCGGCATCGAGGCCGGCCGGCCTCAGGCGCTGGTCGTGAACAGAAACGGCGTCTGGTTCCCCGGGCCGCTCCCGCCGGGCGTCCGTCTGGCCGTCAGGCCGGTCGAAGGCGGAGCCGTCTACGACATGACCCTGCCCTGGTCCGCCGTCCCCCCTCTCCAGGGCCTGCTGGACGAGGCTATCGGCCTCAACGTCACCTACGTGGCCAGAGTCCCCGCAACCGGCGGTAGGGCGGTCCTCCAGCTCGTCGAAGACCCCGGCTACGACGACGAGCTGCGGTCGGTGAGGCGGGTGGCCAGGATCGGGCTCGACGTCGGCCAGCCGCAGTCCACCGCGGTCCGGGCCCGGCTCGACCGGACCTTCGGCATCGACGGTACCGCCGCGGTGGCTGAGATAGCCATCCTGACCGGCCGGAGCAGCCGGGCCGAACTGGTCGCCGAGGTCTTCCAGGACGAGGGCGACCGGCCTCAGGACGCCGCAGCGCCCGTGGAGTCAGTTCCCGTTCCCGGGCCTGCCGGCCCGGTATCCCGGCGTCGTCTCGCGCGTTCGCTAGCCTCCTATGCCGTTTACCCCGGCGCGAACCGCTACCGCCACGACTGGCGCGCGGCGGCCCTCGGGACTGGGCCGCACTCGCTGGACCTTGAAGTTTCGGTCAACGGCCGCGTCGAACTCAGACAGACCCTGCCCTACTACTCCCTCCGGACCGACGACGTCGCCTCGCTCAAGCTCCTCTACGCGAGAGCCGCGGCCCGCGCCCCCGGACGACTCAGCCCGGTCCTACCGTCGGTCGCAGCCCGGTTCGAGTGGCTCGACAGGCTCAAGACCGCCCTCGACCCCAGCGCCGACCCTGCCCCCCTCCGGTCCCTCTTCGACGAACTCGTGAGGATGACGGCCGCCCTGGAGGCCGGCCGAGACCCGTTCGCCGGACGGGCGGGCCACCAGAGGCGCAGCTTCCGCTCCAAAATCGATGGGTCGCTTCAGCCCTATTCGGTCCACGTTCCTCCGGTCTCCGTCGAGGCCCCGGGTGAGCGGCGGCCGCTCCTCGTCCTCCTCCGCGGAAGCGGCGTTGACGAGGTGGGCGCGGCGACCGACCCGCGCCTCGTGCCCCGGCTGGACGAGCACGGGTGTCTTCTCTGCGCTCCCTTCGGCCGCGATCTCGACGACTGGTATCTCGGTGACGGCGGACGCGACATCTTCGAGGCCCTCGACGCCGCCCGCTCGATCCTCCCCGTGGACGACCGGGCTGTCTTCCTCGCCGGGCACTCGATGGGCGGGTACGGGGTCTGGCGCCATGGCCTGGCCAACCACCGGCGCTTCGCCGGGCTCGTGGTCATCTCGGGCTTCACGCACCCCCCGGCCGGCACCGGGCGCGAGCCGGACGACCCGGCCCGCTACCTTGGCCGGGTCGAGGGGCTCCCGGTCTTCGTCACCCACGGACTCGAGGACAGGGTCGCACCCATCGGTCCCACCCGAGAATTCGTCGACCGCCTCAGGGAGGCCGGGGCCGATGTTCGCTACCGCGAGATAGCCGCCGCCGCTCACTTCGACTACGACCCCTGGCCGGAGGTCTTCGCCTGGATGGAAACGGTCCTGGCCAGACGCTGCCCTCGGGAGCAGGCGAGCCCGGCGGAAGGGAACGGGTCTTCGGGCGAGAAGCGGTAGACCCGGCGCCCGGCGAAGTCCCGGCCCGGACGGGAGGTGACGGCCGTTGGCTCGGCCCGGAGGACCCCGCGTCCTCGTTGCCTTACCCTGCTACAACGAGGAGAAGGCCCTGCCTTCCCTCCTCAGGAAGCTCGACGCCCTGGCGGCGGCCGCCGGACCCGAAGTCCGCTTCCTCCTGGTGGACGACGGCAGCCGGGATGGGACCCCTGACCTTCTCGCCGGCTACGCGGCCGGGCGCGGCGACACCGAGGTCATCCGCCACCCCGTGAACCTGGGGCTCGGCGCGGCCGTCCGGACCATTCTCGAGTATGCCGCGACCCACCTCGAAGACGACGACGTCCTGGTGACCATGGACGGCGATGACACCCACGACCCGGCCATGGTTCCGGACATGGTGGCCAAGCTCGACAGGGAGGGTCTCGACCTGGTCGTGGCCTCCCGCTATGCCCCGGGGGCGGGCGAGTTCGGCCTGGGCCTGCACCGTCGGCTCCTGAGCCGCGGGGCCAGCCTTTTCCTTCGCCTTTTCTTCCCCATTCCCGGCGTCCGGGACTACTCCTCAGGTTACCGTGCCTACCGGGTCGCCCTCATCCGGCGGGCCATGAGGCGCTGGCCCAGCCTGGTGACGACCAGCGGGTTCGACTGTATGGCCGAGCTGATGGCCAAGATAAGCCGCCTCGAGCCCCAGGGAGGCGAACACCCCCTGATCCTCCGCTACGACCGCAAGCAGGGCCGGACCAAGATGCGTGTTCTCCGGACCATACGCGGCTATTTCAGGCTCCTGAAGGAGGCCGGCTGAAGATGAAGACCTACGCCGTCGCCCTGGTCTCCATCGCCCTCGGGGCCGCCGGGCAGTTCCTTCTGAAGCTCGGCGCCGATCAACTCAAGGACCTCGCGACCGTCCCGGCCGCCCTCACGCGAATGTTCACGACACCGGGCATCCTGGCCGGCCTGGTTTGCTTCGGGTCGAGCTTCGTCCTCTGGGTCCTTGTCCTCCGGAGCATGCCGCTCTCGACCGCGTATCCCCTCGTGAGCCTGAGCTACGTCGTCGTCACGGCCCTGTCAGTCGCCTTCCTCCACGAGACCCTGACAGCCCTCAAGCTCGGCGGACTCCTTCTCATCGTCACCGGGGTCATCCTCATCGGTCTGGGGAGCGCCTAGAAGGTGCATGAGGCGTCGTTGCGAGAGGATTCTTCCTCACGCCGACGAAGGGTCTCGTTTTAACCAGGGGGTACGCCGATGCGCCCGGGCGACGCAGACAGGGCAAACTCCTACGACTTGCGCCTGACCTTCTTCCTCAACGCCAAGCACCAGGTGCCTCTGGCCGGGTCCACTGGACCGGCGCACCGTCACTCGTGGCGTCTGGACGTCGTCTTCGAAGCCGCCTTCCACGAGAGGGAGGCCGTACCCGGCGTGGAGTTCGCCGACGTCGAGCGGGCGGTCCGTGACGTTCTCCGGCCTTACGAGGGGTGCTTCCTGAACGAGATGCCCCCCTTCGACCGGGTCACCCCGGCGACGGAGAACCTGGCCCGCTTCCTCTATGGGGCTATCGGCCGGGCCGTCTCCGGCCTGGGCGTCAGGATTGTCGACGTTACCCTCTGGGAGACCCCCACCAAAGGGGTCACCGTCCGTGCCCCTCTCTCGGCGGCTCACGCGGGGTTCGTGAGGGAGGCGGCGGCGACCGGCGAAGAGCTTCCAGGGAGGGTTCGCGGCGTCCCGACAGCCCGAGACCCGGGCTCGGACCGAAGGGGCCGGCCCGGTGAGAGGGGCGCTGTCCTGCTCGGCCTGTTGGCGCCCCTTCTCGTCCTCCTTGCCGTCGGGGGTCTCACCGCGGTCGTCTACCTGCCGCTCCTGAAGCCCCTGACCGGCCCGTCCTTCCCCTGGGGGAGCGACACCTGGGGGCATCTCTTCAAAGCCTACTACCTCTACCAGAGTGCCGCCGCCGGGAACCTGTACCCGGCGCTCATGCCGTGGTGGTACGCCGGAATCGAGCCTTTCCGCTACTGGGCCCCGCTCCCGTACTACGCCCTGGCCGCCCTCCGCTACTTCAGCGGCAGCATTTTCACGGCCGGAGCCTGGCTCGTCCCGCTTTGCGCCCTGTTCGGCGGGCTCTCCTGGCTCGCCTTCGCCCGTCGCCTGGGTTGGTTAGGCGCCTGCGTCGCCGGGCTGGGCTGGGCGGTCTGGCCCGACCACGTCCGGGTAGCCCTCTCCGAGGGGAACCTCCCCCGGGTCGTGGCCACGGCTCTTCTCCCCCTGCTTTTCGCGACGTTCCTTGACAGCCTGGAGCATCGCCGCTGGCCATGGCCGGGCCTGGCCTTCGTTGTCGTCCTCAATCTCGTCGTCCTGTCGCACGCCATGGTCGCGGCCATCGCCTGTCTCGGCCTGGCCGCTTTCTCGCTCCTTTTCTGGTGTTTCTCCGGAACGCGCGGCCGGGACGTGGTCCGGGGGGCCGCCCTCATCGTGCTCGGCCTCCTTGTCTCCTCCTGGTGGTTGGTGCCCAGTCTTTCGGGAGGGATAGCCGCCATCGACCCCGAGGCGGTCAGGCAGGCGGCGGACTACTTCCCGCTGTCCGTATCCCTGAACCCCTTGATCCGGCAGACCAATCCTGAGGTCTTCTACCTCGGACTCTCGTCCGCGGTCCTGCTCGTCCTGGTGCTCACCGGCTGGTCGCGGAGAGACCCTCTGGCCAGAGCCTTCTTCGTCTGTGCCCTTCTGGCCATGGTCATCACCTTCCCGGCGGCCCGCCCGCTGGTCTCGTTGCTTCCCGGAAGCCAGCTTCTCTGGCCGCTGCGCTTTGCCAGCCTCCTGCCCATAGCCCTTTTCCTGGCCGCGCTCCCGCGTCCTTCGCCCCTCCCGGCTGCCGGGCCCCCGCCGTCCGAACCGCCTTCGCGGGTCGCGGCCTCGGGCCGCCGTCGCCTGAAGCCGGCGGAGGCCGCCCTGACCTTCCTCATCGCGGCCATCGTGCTCGCCGATGCCTCCGGGTCCTTCCATCTCATCGGGACCCGGGCTGCCCGGAGCGACCTCGCCGAGGCGGCCGACGCCCTCCGCGGGAAGGACGGCTGGAGGGTAGCCGTCCTCGATCTCAGCCGGCTCGGCTCCGAGCCGTCCTTCGTGTTCTCCCAGTCCGGGGGGCGCGAGCAGGTCTTCGGCTGGGCGTGGCAGGGTGCGGCCATCGGACCCGGCCTCGTTCTCCTGAACACAGCTCTGGAGCAGGGCCGCTACACCTATGCTGTGGACCGGTCCCTCCAGCTCGGCGCGACCGACCTGGTGGTCCCCACCGGGTGGGTCGACGCCTCACGCCTCGCCCCGGCCGCGGTCCAGGCCGGCTACTCCGAGCGGGAGACCTACGGACACCTCGACCTCTACCGGCGCTTCCTGCCTCCGTTCGCTCTCAGGCACACCTACGAGGTCCTAGCCGTAGGGCGCTACGCCGGCAACGCCTCCCTCCTCTTCCCCGCCGTCGAGAGAGGGACCTCGCCCTACATCGACAGCTACGATCTCGCGGACCTTCGCTCCTACCGGGCCGTCTTCCTCACCGGGGCGACGTGGCGGTCCAGATCTAGGGCGGAGGACCTCATAAGGGCCTATGTCGCCGCCGGCGGGCGCGTCGTCGTCGATCTCACCGGGTTTCCAACCAGCGTCCTCAGCAAGCGCCCCTCCTTCCTAGGCGTGGTGGGGGAGCCGGTCCAGCTGACCGGGGCCACGACCGCTTCCGGCCCGCTGGGCCCGGTCGGGCCGCTCACCTGGAGCCCCCTCTACGACCCCTGGGCCGCCTTCATCCCCCACGGGCTGGATCGCAGTCTCCTGGCTTTCGAGTACTTCGGCCAGTCGGCCGACATCATCGGCGAGAAGGACCTTGACGGTGGGCCGGTCACCTTCGTGGGCCTCAACCTTCCCTACCACGCTCTCCTCACCGGCGACCCGGCCGCCCTGGACATGCTGGCCGGGCTCCTTGGGGTCGAGCCGGATGAGCCGCCGGCCCGCGAGACGCTGCCTCTCGCCTCCTACCGGGCCACGGCGAGAGGCTACAGCTTCACCGTCGATGTCCCTGGGGGGTGGGACGGCGCCCGTCTCATTCTGCCCTTCGCCCACCATGACGCCGTCAAGGTCGCCCTCGACGGCCGACCGGTCCCGGTCCGGCCCGTGGAGAACCTGATTGCCGTCGAGGTCGCCGCCGGCCGCCACCGCGTCGATATCGAAGCGACCCGCCCCCCCCTGGCCGGGGTCTCCGTCCTGGTCTCAGCGACAGCCTTTGTTCTCTTAGCCGCCTACTCGGTCGTCACGGCCCTCCAGGCCCGGACCGGCCGGAAGGAGGTCTCGGTCTGAATGAGCACCCATCACGGTTTCCATACCGCGCTGTCCCGGCGCCTCGCGACCTGTCTCGCTCTTGCAGCCGCCCTCGCCCTCGGCTTGATCATCCCCACCCGGGCGTCCGCCGGGCCGCCCCCCATCGTCCTCGACGGCGACTTCGCCGAGTGGAACGGCCGCATCGCCATCCCCGACACCTCGGCGCGGGAGGAGCCCTTCGACCAGAAGTCCGTTAACTTCATCGAGGACATCCAGTGGTTCTACTACGGGACGAACCCGGGCGAATCGTGGCTCTTCTTCCGGGTCGGCCGCTACCCCAAACCGACGGGCGGAACCAGGAACGGTATCTCCCAGCCCGTCTACTACGGCATCTTCATCGACTTCAACAACACCCACCGGAGTACGACAGATCGCTTCCAGGGCTACCAGGACCCCGAGGACTACGTGCTCTACTGCGCCTACACCCCGGACCCCGGTTCGGGACTGCCCATCGCCCACGTCTACCTCGTCCCGGCGCCGGCGGTCTTCCAGGCCGACGAGCTCGACCCGGCCGCCATCCTCTGGGAGGCCCAAGGTCCCTGGGGCCAGCCGTACGACTCGGCGACGGGGACGGGAGGACTCATCGTCGAGTTCGGAGTTCCCTTCGAGGCTTTCGACCCTGACTTCCAGCCGGGTCAGGTCATCCAGTTCTTCCTCGGAGCCACCCTCAACGACCCGCTGAACAAGATAGACTATCCCCAGCAGGACTTCTGCCCGAACGAAGGGTGCATCCAGGACGCCCCGGTCCCCATCCTCGGCCTCCTCGGGACCATCCTCCTCCTCGGCGTCGGTCTCGCCGTCGCCTACCTCACCATGCGGCGGTCCGGGCCCGACCCGGCCGGGGGAGGGGTGTCTCCCCGGTGACGCTCTGGGTGGCCGCCGCCGTCGTCTGGGTCGTCCTCGTCGCCGCCCTGCGACTAGGGCGGCTGTGGCTGCCCTTCTATGTCCTGGCGACCGTGGGTTTCGCCCTCCTCTTCCTCGTCGCCGCCCGGGGCTCACCCGTCGAGCACGCCCTCGAGGCCGCGACGGCCCAGCACGCCCACGAGGTGTCAGGACTCCTTGGCATCCCGACCATGGTCTTCCGCAACGCCCCGGGGACTCTTCTCGTTCTCGTGGTCGTCGGTCGCGTCGGATGGACTATAATCGAAGTGGGGATCGAGTGCTCCGGCCTTCTCGAGCTCGCCGCCTTCGCCGGCCTCCTCCTCTTCTATCCCGGTCTCCGGGTCGGCCGCCGCCTCACCCTCCTGGCCTTCGGCCTGGCGGCCACTTACGCCATAAACATTCTCAGGCTCCTTGTCATCATCGCCTTCCTTCACTGGGGAGGTAAGGACATCATCTTCCTCGCCCACACCGTCATCGGGCGGGGAGTCTTCTTCGTCCTGGTCATCGCCCTCTACTGGTTTGTCTTCACCCGGGCCGCGCTCCAGGCGGTCCGGGAGCGCGTCGCGCAGGGCTGAAGCCCGGCCGCTGCGGCCGGGCGCACGGGAGGTGTCGGGTCATGCTGCTTACCCGGGCTATGAACCTGTTCCTCTTCTGGGGTATCTGGCTGCTCGTCCCCCTTCTGGTCGACGGCTTGTCGGCCGTGGCCCAGCTCATCAGCATCATCTCCGGGGAGAGGTCCCGCCGGAGGCGCCTTCTGAAAGAAGTCCGGGAGAGCGGACACCGGTCGCCCCTCGGCCGCCGGCCCGGGCCGACGTCCCTGTCCCAGTCGGTCCTTCCGCCGCTGGACCGCTTCCCCTTGGTGACCGTGATCGTCCCCGTCCACAACAGCTCGCAGACCGTGGGAAGCACCCTCGAGTCCCTCGCCCGGCAGACCTACCCCACCGAGGCCCTCGAGATCATCTGCGTCGACAACGGGAGCACCGACGACTGCTTTCAGGTCTTCTCCCGCTTCCAGGAGCGGCATCCCCGGCTTCGGCTCGCCTGGATCCCCATCGAGCGCCCCGGAAAGGCCGCCGCCCTCAACGCTGGCATCTACTCCAGCGCCGGCGTCTACATCATGGGCGTCGACGCCGACGTTCGTCTGGCCCCCGACGCCATCTACGAGATGGTCCGCAGCTTCGAGTTCCGACCGAACCTCGTCGCCGCCACCGGAGCCATCGCCGTCGCTCCGCCGAGGGGGGACAGGGGCCGCCTCATGGCCCTCCTCCACACCTGCGAGGCCTTCGAGTACCTCAGCGCCTTCGGGGTCGGGCGGCGCTACCAGTCCCACCGGAACGCGCTCTACACCCTCTCCGGCGCCTTCTCGGCCTTCCGGCGGGAGGTTCTCCTTGAAAGCTCCTATCTCTTCGACAACCTTACTGTGTCTGAAGATACCAAGCTGACCTTCGACCTCCGGAGCCGCGTTTACGTGCGCAGGCCGGGTGCCGCGCTGGAGTGCGTGGACAGCGCGGTGGCCTTCGTCCATCCCATCCCCTCCCTGGCCGCTCTCTACTCCCAGCGCCTTCGCTGGCAAAGGGGCCAGGTCGAGGTTGCCGCTCTCCACTCCCAGGAGCAGGCCGGCCTTGCCGGTCCGTTCCGCAGTCTCTCCGGGCGCATCCTGCTCGCCGACCACACTCTGGCCTTCCCGCGGCTCGTCTGGACCTTCCTCCTCCCCTTCCTCTTCCTCGTGGGCTACAGCCCGGCCGTCGTCCTCTCCGCCCTCGCGGCCATGTACCTCGCTTACGTCTTCATCGAGTGTCTCTTCTACCTCGCCTGCTATCACTATACAGTGGGCGCGGGTCGCCGCTGGCTGCGAAAGGTAGCCTGGGTGGTGCTGCTTATGCCCCTCTTCCGATTCATGGTCTACTGGTTCCGCCTAGGCGGCATCCTCCACGCCGTGGCCGAGCCCCAGCGCTGGCACACCCCGCCCTTCCGGCGCGGGCCCGCGCGGCCGGAGGCGCCTGTCACCCCGGCTGCCCGGACGGGAAGGTGACAGCGGATGCTGCGAAGAGCTCTTGACATCATCCGCCCCGGGGTCTCCGGGGCCATCGCCCTTGACTTCGTCGCGGGGATCACCCGGTTCCACCGCATCCAGGCCTCCCCCGGCTACCGGGAGTCCGCCCACTGGTGCGCCCGGCGCCTGGAGGAGGCCGGTCTCGAGGTCGAGGTCCTCTCTTACCCCGCCCGTCCCTCCCAGTCGTACTGGGCTCAGGTCATGTTCCAGGAGTGGGCCTGCGAGGAGGGAACCCTCGACCTTGTCGCCCCGGCGGCCGAGGCCCGGCGGCTCTGCGACTTCCGGGCCAACCCCCTCGCGGTCATCCAGCGGTCCACCTCCACCCCTCCCGGCGGCCTGAAGGCCCCGGTCGTCGTCGTCGACCGCGCCGACGTGCCGGCCTCCTACGAGGGAATCGACGTCCGCGGGCGCTTCGTGCTCTTCACCGGCGACGCCCAGCGGGCCTACGAGCTGGCCGTCGTCGCGAGGGGGGGCGCCGGGCTTCTCACCGACCAGATGTCCGAGTTCGCCCCGGTGAGGACGGCCTTCGACCTCCCCTCGGCCACCCAGTACGCGTCCTTCTGGATCGGGTAGGAGGGGAGCGTCTCGCTCCCCGTCCTCCCACACCACCGGACATGCGGGTCCGCATCCGGCGGTTCAGCAAGGTTGACGAAGTGTGCGGTATGTGGCGTGCAAGCTGATGAGGCCCTGGGCCTGCCAGTAG
>DYFB01000072.1 GCA_020725405.1 Symbiobacterium sp.
CGACGCCTTCGTCTCGGCCGGGAGCACCGGCGCCCTCATGGCCGGTGCGTTCCGGATGTTCGGACGCATCCGGGGCGTGCCCCGACCGGCCCTGGCCTCGGTCTTCCCCAGCCTGAGGCCCGGCGGTCGGGAGTTCCTGTACCTCGACCTCGGAGCCAACGCCGACGCCCGGCCCGAACATCTCCGGGCCTACGCCGTCATGGCCTCGGTCTACATGGAGAAGGTCATGGGCCGGCCTCGGCCGCGCGTGGCTCTCCTGAGCAACGGGACCGAGGCGGCGAAAGGCAACGAGCTGACCAAGGCGGCCCACGAACTCATGGCCCGGACTCCCGGCCTGAACTTCGTTGGGAACGTCGAGGGGCGCGACGTGTTCTCGGGGGAGTTCGACGCCCTCGTTACCGATGGCTTCACCGGCAACGTGACCATGAAACTCCTCGAAGGAGTGGTGGAGGGCCTCTTCGGGGTGATGAAGACCGAGTTCACGAGAGGACTGCGAGGCAAGGCGGGAGCCCTGCTTCTTCGTCCTTCCCTCCGGGCCATCAAGAAGCGCCTCGACTACGCGGAGTACGGGGGAGCCCCTTTTCTGGGGGTGGGCGCCCCTTGCATCAAGTGCCACGGCAGCTCCAACGCCCGGGCCATCGAGATGGGTATCCTCGCGGCCCGGCGCTTCACCGCCGGTCGGGTCATCGACCTGATTTCGGAGCAGCTCTCGAGGCTGGCGGCTCCCGCCGACAGCTTGGGGAACGACACCGAGGACTGAAGGGGGGACAGGACGCTTGGCTTCCCGGCCGGGGCACGAGCCCCGGCCCGAAAGGAGAGATATCGAGTGTCCAGAGTGAAGATTCTCGTCGACAGCACGGCCGACGTTCCGCACGAGGTAGCCAGAGACCTGGGGATCCACGTGATCCCTCTGAACGTCCACTTCGGGGACGAGACCTACCTTGACTGGGTCGACCTCTCTCCCCAGAGCTTCTACAAGCTCCTCGAGACGAGTCCCCACCATCCCCGCACCTCCCAACCCTCGCCCGGAGACTTCGCAAAGACCTACGAGGAGCTGACCGCGGACGGGTCGTCGGTCGTGTCCATCCACATCTCCAGGCTCCTCAGCGGAACCATGCAGTCGGCTGAGCTCGGGAAGGCGATGGTCGAGGGTGCCCGCATCGAGATCATCGACTCCCAGCTGGCCTCCATGGCCTTCGGTGTGGTCGCCGTCCAGGCGGCCCGGGCGGCCCGGGAAGGGCGGAGCTTCGAGGAAGTTGTGGCTCTCGCTCGGGACCTGTGCCCGAAGGTCCGGGTCTTCTTCGCCGTCGACACCCTCGAGTACCTGGCTCGGAACGGCCGGATCGGCAAGGCCCAGGCCCTCCTCGGCGGACTCCTTTCGATAAAGCCCCTCCTCACCCTGGAGGATGGGCTGGTCGCTCCCCTGGAGAAAGTAAGGGGCGACCGGAAGGTAATCCCGCGAATCGTCGAACTCTTGGGCGAGCAGGTGCCGCCGGGCTCCGAGATCCGGGCGTGCTTCGTCAACGCCAACTGCCCGGACAAGGCCGGGGCCCTGCAGGCGGAGGTCGAGAAGGCCTACAAGCTCACTGAGGTCTTGACCGCCGAGCTCGGTCCGGTCATCGGGACCCACACGGGACCCGGAACCGTCGGAATGATGATCTACTAGCCCAGTCCCAGCAGGAGGTGACCCCGGGTGGCAGACGCAGATGCCGTGTTCCGGAAGCTCAGGGCGATGCTGGCCGACCAGTTGGGAATAGAGGAGGGGGAGATCTCCCCCGAGTCGACCCTTGAGGACCTCGGTGCCGACTCCCTGGATATCGTCGAGATGGTCATGGCCATCGAGCAGGAGTGGGATATAGAGATACCGGACGAGGCGGCCGAGGAGATCAAGACGGTCGGCGACGCCGTCAACTACATCGTCCGGCACGCCTGATGGTCGAAGCTGGCCGGTCCGACCGGCCCGGGGACGGGTTCGGACCGCTTCGCGAGCGTTTGAAGGTCAGGGTGGAGGGCGGTCTCCTCGAGACCGCCCTCACTCACGCTTCGTTCGCCAACGAGCACCCGCAGGAGGCTCCGGAGGGCGGTAACGAGCGTTTGGAGTTCCTGGGCGACGCCGTCCTGCAGTTCCTGACGGCCAGGCTTCTCTACCGGCGTTATCCCGAGCTGGGCGCCGGCGAACTTACGCGACTCCGGGCGGCCGTGGTTTCCGAGGAGGCCCTCGGCCGCGTGGCCCAGAAGCTCCGGCTCGGGGAATACCTCCGCCTCGGCCGGGGCGAGGAGGCGTCGGGGGGCCGGACGCGGCGGTCGGTGTTGGCTGACGCTTTCGAAGCCGTCATCGGCGCGGTCTGCCTGAGCTCGGGGGTGAGCGAGGCGGCCCGCCTGGTGGACCGGGTCCTCGGCCCGCTGATCGAATCGGCGGCCCGCGGCGGTCTGGTCGACGCGAAGACGGCCCTGCAGGAGCTCGCCCAGGCGGGCGGGCGGGTGGTCAGCTACCGCGTGACCGCCGAGACCGGGCCCGCCCACGGCCGGCTCTTTTCAGTCGAGGTCCTCGTCGACGGCGAGAGCCTGGGCCAGGGCTCCGGGCGGAGCAAGAAGGCCGCCGAGCAGGTTGCGGCTGCCCGCGCCCTCTCGCAGCTGGCGACCTCGCCGGGGCGCCCCGAGACCCCCAGGAACTCGACCAGCATATGATGTCTAGGTCCGTCCTCGGGGCTCGGCGCGCGACCGACGCAGGGCAGGAAATGGATTGGCGCGGAGCGAATGGCTTTTTCGCACCCTCTATGAGGAGGCTGGCGGGCACCATGGACATCCTCAAGGTTTCGGCCCAGTCCAAACCCAAGTCGGTCGCCGGTGCGCTTGCTGCGGTCTTGAGGGACAAGGGCGGCGTGGAGATCCAGGCCGTCGGTGCCGGAGCGGTCAACCAGGCGGTAAAGGCGATAGCTATCGCCAGGGGCTACGTCGCCTCGAACGGGATAGACCTCGTCTGCATCCCCGCCTTCGCCGAGATAGTGATCAACGGCGAGGAGCGGACCGCCATCCGTTTCATCGTCGAGGGCCGTCAGGGACCGGCCAAGGACTGACCCCGGCCTCCCGCGAGGATCCCGAAGAGGGTCACAGAGGCGGCTACAGCAACGGTCATGTCTTTAACCCGTGCCACGCGACGGTGGCGGGTTTTTTGTTGACACCCGAGCCAGGTGGTGGCGTGTTGCTGCTCAAGCGGTTGGAACTGCAGGGCTTCAAATCCTTCGCCGAGCGCGTCGTCCTCGAGTTCGGCCCCGGCATATCGGGCATCGTCGGTCCGAACGGGGCCGGGAAGAGCAACATCGCCGACGCGGTCAGATGGGCCCTCGGTGAGCAGAACCCAAGGCTTCTCCGTTGTTCGCGCATGGAGGATCTCATCTTCAGCGGTAGCACGACCCGGCGCCCCCTCAGCCTGGCTGAGGCGGTCCTCGTTCTCGACAACGAGGACGGCCGCTTACCCGTCGACTTCACCGAAGTGTCCCTGACCCGGCGGCTCTACCGGTCGGGCGAGAGCGAGTACCTCCTTAACGGATCCTCCGTGCGGCTGCGCGACATAACCGGACTCCTAGCCGGGACGGGCCTGGGACGGGAGGGGTACTCCCTTGTCGGGCAGGGCCGCATCGAGGAACTTCTGATGGTTCCCCCGGAGGGCCGGAGAGGGCTGTTCGACGAGGCCTGCGGCATAGGGGTGCACCGGACCCGGAAGAGGGAGGCCCTCGGCCGCTTGGAGGACGCCGCCGGCCGTCTCGAGCGGGTCTCCGACGTCATCGCCGAGCTCGAGGCCCAGCTTGCGCCGCTCGACCGGCAGGCGGCCGTGGCCCGCTCGTTCGTGGCTTACCGGGAGGAACTGGAAAGGCTCGAGCTGTGGCTGGACGCCGAGTCCGCGGGGAGGCTCAGGTCGCGGGCTGCCGCGGCCCGGGCCCGCCTGGCCGAGACCCTCCAGCAGGCGGGCGTTCTGCGGGAGCGCCGCGCCCGGCTCGAGGAGGAGGTCCGGACGCTCCGGACGGCCTTCGGAGAGCTCGACCAGTTTCTTGAGCAGAGACGGCGTCGGTCGGAGGAGACGGAGGCGGCCCGGCGGGACCTCGAGGCCCGGGTCCGGGAGCTTGAGAGCCTGGTCGCCGAGCGTGAGCGCGAGATCGCCTTCGTCAGGGAGGAGGCAAGCCGTCTCGCCGCCCGCTCGGGTGAGATCGCGGAACGGCTGGCCGAGCTCGAGAGCGTGAAGACCGAAAGGCTCCAGGCCCTGAGCGAGGCCGGGAGCGAGCTTGCCCTGGTCGAGGAGCAGATCAGCCGCCTAGGGGAGGAGCTCGGGGGGCTGCGGACGCTCGTCGAGGAGCGGAAGGCCGAGCTGATTGAGGTCGCCAGCCGCGCGGCGGCCACCCGCTCGGAGGTCTCGTCGGCCGAGGCCGAGGAGACGCGGCTCCGGGCCGAGGCGGTCCGGGTGGTCCGCGAGCGGGAGGCGGCCAGCGAGGAGATGGACCGCCTGGCCGCCGAGCTTGCCGCCCTCTCGGGAGAGCTTGAGGAAACTGAGGCCCAGGCCCTACGGTGCTCGACCGCTCTCAAGGAGGCCCAGGAGAAGGAGACCGCCCTTGACGCGGGTCTCAGGGAGCTCGGCCGCGGGTTCGACCGCGAGCGGGAGCGGGTGGGGGAGCTGGAGGTGAGGCAGGCCTCTCTGGAGGCCGCTGCGGAGGCTGAAGACTCCTGGTCCCGGGCGGCTCTCGCGGCCGCGGCGGCGGCGGGCGGACCGGGCGGCGGCGGTCTTCTTGGCGTCCTCGGTGAGAACTTGGAGGCGGACCCGGAGGACCGGACGGCCGTTGAGGCCGCCTTAGGGCGGCGCGCCAGCGCCCTGGTCGTGAGGACGGCCCGGGACCTCCGCCACTACGTGGACCACTTCAAGGCCGAAGGGCTCGGACCAGCGGTGATCATCCCGGTCGACCTCGTCTCCGAGCAACTCCGCCGCAGGCGGTCCCAGGAAGGATTCCCCCCCGGCAGTTTGGCGGAGCGGGTTTCCTGCCCGACCCCTCTCCGGCCTGTCGTCGAGTTCTTGCTGGGTGAGACCGTGCTGGTGGGAAGCCTGGAGGAAGCCGTCGAGGCCGTCAGCTCGGGAGCGGCCCGCCGGGCGGTGACCCGGGACGGGTGCCTGGCGTGCCCGGGTGGGGTCGTCAGCCTGACCGGGCGGCGCGGGCCGGAGACTTCGGTCCGCGGGGGGACCCTCGACCGGATGAGAGAGCTCCGAGCGGTCCGGGACGAGCTTGACCGGCGCCGGGAAGCCCTCAGAGCCCTTGCGGAGCGGAGGCGGGCGGAGGAGGAGGCTCTCGCAGGTCTCCGGGCGGAGCGAAACCGCCTGTCCGCCCGACAGCAGGAGTTCGCCATCCTCCGGACGACCCTTGCCGAGCAGGTCGAGGCGAGGAGGGCCCGTGAGGAGTTTGCCAGGAGAAGGGCCGAGACTTTGGCCCGCGAGAGCCCGGGAATCGACGAGCGGCTTCTTGCCGCCCAGGCTCGGGCGGCGCAGGGGCGGGAGCTCCTGAGGGAGCTTGCCCGCCGCGAGGCCGAACTGAGGGAGGAAGTCTCCCGGGCCCAGGTCGAGGCGGCCTCCCGCGAGGAGGCGGTGGGGTCGCTTCGGCGCCGGACGGAGAAGCTCCGCGTGGACCGGGCGACCCTTGAGGAGCGGGTCCGCGCGGCCGAGGCCGAGAGCCTGCGCCTGGCGGCCGAGGAGGCGAGACTGGCGGCCGAAGCCGCCGGGTGTGAGGAGCGGCTGGCGAGGCTCGCCCGGGAGAGGCAGGAGGCTATCTCCGAGCTTGACCCGCTCCGGCGGCGGGTTGCCGAGGTCCCGGCGGGGGCCGGAGCGGCCGGCGGCGGCGAAGACCAGGACTGGAGCCGGCGCAGGCAGGAGCTCACGGCGGACCTCGAGGCCCGGGAAAGGGAGCTCGCGGCGGTGCGAGACAGCCTCGAGGGGCTCGCCGAGCGGAGCCGCCGGGAGGAGGCCCGGCTGGCCCGCCTGGAGGCCGAGGAGGATATCCTCACCAGGCGTCTTGTCCGGGACTACGGCGAGGATTGGGAGAGCCGGGCGGCCTCGGAGCGGCCAGACGACGGAACCCTGACCGAGGAGGCCGCGGGGGCGCGGGTGACTGAGCTGCGACGGGCCATGGCCGACCTCGGGGTCGTCAACATCGGGGCCATCGAGGAGCACCGCCGGCTCACGGAGCGCATCGAGTTCCTGAAAGGTCAGGCCCGCGACCTTGAAGAGGCTCGGGAAGGTCTCCTCCGGCTGATCCGGGAGATGGACGAGACGATGTCCAGAAAGTTCGAGGAGGGCTTCCTGGCGGTCAGGCGGGCCTTCCGCGAGCAGGTCCCGAGGCTCTTCGGCGGCGGCCGCGGCGAGCTCGTCCTGACCGACCCCGACAACCTCCTCGACAGTGGGATAGAGATACTGGTCGAGCCGCCCTCTAAGCGGATGCAGAGCCTGACCCTCCTTTCGGCCGGCGAGAGGGCGCTGAGCGCCCTGGCTCTGGTCTTCTCCTTCCTCGAAGTGAGACCGTGCCCGTGCGTCCTCCTGGATGAGATAGACGCTCCCCTCGATGAGGCCAACGTGGCCCGCTTCGCCGCCACCCTGACCTCCCTGGCCGAACGCGGCGAGACCCAGTTCATCATCGTCACCCACAACAAAGCGACCATGGAGATCTCCGAGGCCCTCTACGGGGTCACGATGGGCGAGGACGGAGTATCACGGTTGGTTTCGGTGAAGCTACGGGACGGGGACGACCCGGTCCCGGCAGCAGAGGAGGGGTAGCCCGGTGGCCGACACAGTCGGGGGCGGGCTTGCCCGCGCGCGCGGCGGGCTCGGTCTCGCCCTGCGTCGGATCCTCTCCGGCGGCCGGAAGGTGGAGCCGGCTCTCTACGAGGAACTCCTGGAGACGCTCATCGCGGGGGATACGGGCGTGGCGGCGGCCGAGGCCCTTGTCGAGGAGGTGCGGGAGGCGGCGATCCGCCGGGGTGTGGTCGAGGCCGAGGGTCTGCGTGACCTGGTGGCCGCGACCCTGGCCGCCCAACTCGGTCCCGCCGGGGAGCTCCAGCTTCCCGGGCCGGGAGGACCGCCCGGGGTGGTCCTGGTCGTTGGAGTCAACGGCACCGGGAAGACGACCACAGTGGCCAAGTTGGCCGCGCGACTGGCGGCGGGAGGGCGCCGCCCGCTCCTTGTCCAGGCCGATACCTTCCGGGCCGCGGCGACCGAACAGCTCTCCATCTGGGGGGACCGGCTGGGCCTCGACGTGATCCACCACCGGCCGGGGGGCGACCCGGCGGCCGTCGCCTTCGACGGGGTCCGGGCGGCCCAGGCCCGCGGACGCGACGTCCTGCTCGTCGACACCGCCGGACGGCTCCACACGCGGGCCGGGCTGATCGAGGAGCTCAAGAAGGTAAGGCGGGTGCTGGCCCGGGAGGTCGAGGGGGCCCCGCACGAAACCCTTCTCGTCATTGACGGCACGGCCGGACTGAACTCCCTCGAACAGGCGCGGGTTTTCAACGAGGCCGTCTCCCTGACCGGGGTCGTGGTGACCAAGCTCGACGGAACCGCCCGGGGTGGTGTGGTCCTGGCCGTGCGCCGGGAGCTCGGCCTGCCGGTCAAGTTCGTCGGCACCGGCGAAGGCGTCGGCGACCTCGTCCTCTTCGACCCGGTGGCCTACGCCCGCGAGATGCTGGCCCCGTAGAGCTGGAGCTCGCCCGCGCTCCGGTTCTCCTTTCCGCGGGCCTGCGGCCCGCTCGCCTCCGGCCCGGTCCCGAGCCGGGGTCACGGCCGTTTGTCGTTGCAAATGCTGGTCTGCCAGAGATAAAATACCCCTGTGACTCTGCTGGGGAGTGTTATTGTGTCCTTTTCGCAGTTAACGGACAAACTGAACCAGGTCTTCCGGCACCTGCGCGGTCGCGGAAAGCTGACCGAGCGCGACGTCGACGAGGCCATGCGCCAGATCAGGCTGGCCCTTCTCGAGGCCGACGTCAACTACAAGGTCGTTAAGGAGTTCACGGCCTCGGTCCGAGAAAAGGCCGTCGGGCGCGAAGTGCTCGACAGCGTCACCCCGGCCCAACAGGTGGTCAAGATCGTCCATGAGGAACTCACCGCCCTCATGGGTAGGGCGCGGGCGGGGCTGACCTTCTCTCCGCGACCGCCGTCAGTCGTGATGCTGGTAGGGCTCCACGGCGCCGGGAAGACGACGGCAGCCGTCAAGCTGGCTCACCACCTGCGGAGTCAGGGACACCGGCCGCTGCTCGTAGCGGCCGACCTCCGGCGGCCGGCGGCCCAGGACCAGCTGGCTACGCTTGGCCGGGAGAGCGGGCTTCAAGTTTGGGCCGGAGCACCCCGAAAGGCGCCGGTCGATCCGGATGGCCCGCAGGTGACGGCGGCGACGCTCGAGGTCGTCGCTTCGGGCCTGACCGAGGCCCGCCGGAGCGGCTGTGATGTGGTCATCCTGGATACGGGCGGCCGCCTCCACGTCGACGAGACCCTCATGGAGGAGCTGAAGGCGGTCCGAAAGGCCGCCGCCCCGTCCGAGGTACTTCTCGTAGTGGACGCCATGACGGGCCAGGATGCCGTCAACGTTGCTGAGGTCTTCGCCCGGGAGGTCGGTATTGACGGGCTCATCCTGACCAAGCTCGACGGTGACGCCCGGGGAGGGGCGGCCCTGTCGGTGAGGGCCGTTACGGGGCGACCCATCAAATTCGTGGGAACGGGTGAGAAGGTCAAGGACCTCGAGCCGTTCCACCCGGACCGCATGGCCTCACGCATCCTGGGGATGGGTGACGTGGTAACCCTGGTCGAGAGGGCCGAAGCAGCCCTCGACGCCGCTAAGGCCGTCGAGTTGCAGAAGAAGCTGCGCCGGGACGAGTTCACCCTCGAGGACTTCCTCGACCAGTTGCGGCAGGTCCGGAAGATGGGGTCGTTCCAGGAGCTTCTCGGCCTTCTCCCGGGGGTCGGTCGGATGAAGGAACTGCGTAATCTGCAGGTGGACGAGAAGGAGTTCAGCCGGGTCGAGGCCATCATCCTGTCGATGACCCGACAGGAGAGGCGCGACCCGTCGATAATCGACGGAAGCCGGCGACGCCGTATCGCGGCCGGCAGCGGAACGTCAACCGCTGACGTCAACCGTCTCCTCAAGCAGTACTCGGAGACCCGGAAGCTTATCCGCCGCCTGGCCGGAACGGGGCGGGACGCCCGCGGACTTGGACGGCTCTTCTGAGGCCGATCGACGACCCGCTTCCGGACCGTTGTCGAACCGTTGGTGCCGAACCGTTGGTGCAAGAGATGCAGGAGGTGAGTCCGAACAGTGGCGGTTAAGATCAGACTCCGCCGGGTCGGGGCGAAGAAGTCGCCGGCCTACCGGGTGGTGGTGGCCGACGCCCGCTCGCCGCGCGACGGGCGGTTCATCGAGGAGTTGGGGCACTACAACCCGTCAGCTCCCGAGCCGGTGTTCAAGGTCGACCACGAGCGAGCCCTCTCGTGGCTCGAGCGCGGGGCTCAGCCGACCGACACGGTCCTGGCCCTGTTCCGCCAGGAAGGCCTGATGAAGGCCTTCGAGGAGAAGCGTCGGGCGGCCCGGACCGAGGCTCAGGCCTGATCGGGGGCTGGCGGTCATGAGGAGCGTCGAGCTCTTGCGGGTCCTGGCGCGGGCTCTCGTCTCGCGCCCGGATCGAGTCCAGGTCACGGAGATGGAGCGCGAGACTCACGTCGTGCTCTCCTTGGAGGTCGCGGAAGAGGACGTCGGGCGGGTGATCGGCCGCGAAGGCCAGATCATCAAGGCTATCCGCAAGGTCATCCGGACGACCGGCGGACCGCGGGGGAAGAAGACCGTTGTCGAAGTGGTCGGGCGGGGCGACTGAGGGGCGCAGCACGACCCGCGGCCCCGAGTTCGTGGCTGTAGGGCTGGTGGTCGGAGCGGCCGATGTTACCGGAGCGGTGAGCGTGAGGTCCCTCAGCGACTTCCCGGAGCGGCTCCTGGAGCTCGAAGAGGTCCGGGTGACCTCGACCGGGCCCCTGGGGCGTCGCTCGGAATGGCGCAAGGTCGTCTCCGCCGAACGGCGGGGCGACCGCTACGCACTGAAGCTCGAGGGTGTCGCCGGGCGGGAGCAGGCGGCCGCCCTCCGGGGGGCTGTGCTGGAGATACCGGTCGCGGAGGTGCGCCCCCTGCCTCCGGGACACTGGTACAGGTTCGAGATAATCGGACTCGAGGTCGTGGACGAGACCGGCCGCCGTCTCGGGCGGGTCCGGGACATTCTGGAGACCGGGGCCAATGACGTCTACGTGGTTCTCCCGGACGGCGCGGAGGGAGCGCGGGACGAGATACTGCTCCCCGCCCTGAAAGACGTGGTCCTCGAGGTCGACCTTGAGGCGGGCCGCATGGTCGTCCGTCCTCCGCGGGTGTGGGGCAGAGATGAGGATTGACGTCCTGACCCTCTTCCCGGAGATGTTCGCCGGCCCCCTGGACTCGAGTATCCTGGGCAGGGCGAGAGCGAGCGGGCTGGTCGAGGTGGTCGTGCACGACATTCGCGACTACACTGACGACCGCCACCGGACGGCGGACGACTACCCCTACGGGGGCGGCGCCGGGATGGTCCTCAAGGCCGACCCGATCTTCCGGGCGGTTGACAGCCTGGCTCCCGGGTGGCAGACTGCCGGTGGGGGCGCGGGCAAGATCCCGGGCCTGAGGTTTATCTACCTCACGCCCCAAGGGACCCCCCTCGACCAGGCGCTGGTCAGGCGGCTGTCCCGGGAGAAACGGCTCGTGCTGCTTGCCGGCCACTACGAGGGAGTCGACGAGCGGGTCCGGGAAGCCCTGGTCGACGAGGAGATTTCGATAGGCGATTATGTCCTGACCGGGGGTGAGCTCCCGGCGATGGTCGTCATTGACGCCGTCGCGAGACTCCTCCCCGGGGTGCTGGGGCGGGAGGAGTCCGCGCTCGAGGAATCGTTCGCTGACGGCCTCCTTGAGCATCCGCACTACACGCGTCCGGCGGAGACGAGAGGACTGAGGGTCCCGGAGGTCCTTCTGTCGGGCCACCACGAGATGGTCCGCCGGTGGCGGAGACGGGAGTCCCTCCGGAGGACCCTCGAGCGTCGCCCGGAGCTCCTGCTCGAGGCCAGGTTGACGGCTGAGGACCACGCGATCCTCTGGGAGTTCGCCGGTGCGGGGACGCCGGCCGGCGCAGCCGGGACAGGGACGACAGCCGGGGACGGGGTTACCGCGCGGCCGGATGAGTCGGCCGGGGCCGGGACGCCGACCGGACGTTCTGAAGAGTGAAGGGAGCAGGCCTGAAGTGGTGGAAATGGTCAAGCTGGTCGAGGGTAAGCACATGAAGGACGCTATCCCGGAGTTCCGCCCGGGCGACACCGTAAGGGTCAGCTTCAAGGTCGTCGAAGGAGGGCGCGAGCGCGTCCAGCCGTTCGAGGGCATCGTCATCAAGCGGCGGGGCAGCGGGATGAGCGAGACCTTCACCGTCCGCCGGGTGACCTACGGAGTCGGGGTGGAGCGGACCTTCCCGCTCCATTCGCCGAGACTCGAGGGTGTGACGGTCCTGCGGCAAGGGCAGGTCCGCCGGAGCCGCCTGTACTACCTCCGCGAGCGGCTCGGAAAGGCGGCTCGGGTCAAAGAGCGGAAGAGATAGCGAGGGCCGGGCGTGTCTTCGGGGCGTTTTAGATGGGCCCTTGACGCCCTGGAGACTTTCGCCGTCGCGGCCATTCTCGCTCTCGTCGTCCGAACGTACTTCATCGGCTCGTTCATCGTTGTGGGCGACTCGATGAGGCCTGCTCTCCGGGACGGCGAGCGGGTTTTCATCTGGCGTGCCGCGTACTTGTTGGGCGAGCCGGAACGCGGGGACGTTATCGTCTTCCGCTACCCGCTCGACCCGACCCGGGACTTTGTGAAGCGGGTTGTCGGGCTTCCCGGGGAGGAAATCGAGATCCGCGCCGGGCGGGTCATCATCAACGGCTTCCTCTACACGGAGCCGCCGACCGTGGAGCCGGACCGGTCGAGCTACCCGGCCACCCGGGTGCCGGAGGACAGCGTCTTCGTCCTCGGCGACAACCGGCGGGTCAGCGAGGATAGCCGGTTTTTCGGACCTGTGCCGCTGGCGGAAGTCAAGGGAGAAGTCTTCCTGATCTACTGGCCGCCCGGACAGATCGGCCTACTCGGCGCGGCGGAGGGGGGACCATGACCTGATGGGGATAGGCCGCGGGGAGGCCGTCGCCGCCCGGCGCCGGGACTTGTGGGCCCTGGTCTGGGATTGGGCGAAGACCCTGCTGCTTTGCCTGGCCGTGGCCCTGCCCCTCAGGATGTACGTCCTCGAATCGTTCACCATCGACGGCTCCTGCATGCGCCCGACCCTTGTCACCGGGCAGAGGGTCTTCGTCTGGAAACTCTCCTACCTCTGGTCCGCCCCGGCGAGAGGTGACATCATCGTCTTCCGTTACCCCCTCGATCCCTCCCGTGATTACGTCAAGCGGGTTATCGGTCTGCCGGGCGAGACGGTGGAGATCAGGAACGGAGTCGTCTACATCGACGGGCGGGCTCTCGACGAGAGAGCCTATCCGGTCACCCCTGACCGCCGCCGCTACCCGAATCTTCCCCCGCGCCTGATTCCCGAGGGGCACCTCTTCGTCCTTGGTGATAACCGCCCGGAGAGCGAGGACAGCCGGGTCTGGGGCCTGGTCCCCCTCGAGAACGTCAAAGGCCGGGCCGTCCTTCTTTGGTGGCCGGTCTGGCAGGCCACATGGCTAGGCTGAGCCGCTCCGACAGCGGGAGTCGCGCGACCGGGTCCGGCTGGTACCCGGGGGAGATGGCCCGGACCCGACGTCTGATCCGCGAGAACCTGCCCCTCGTCGGGCTCGTCATCGAGGTTGCCGACGCCCGCGCCCCGCGGGCGACGCGCCACCCGGACCTGAGACGACTCACCCCCGGCCGCCCCATTCTCACCGTCCTCAGCAAGGCCGATCTGGCCGACCCGGGCGCGACCAGACGCTGGCTCGACGCCTTGAGCCGGGACTCGGGGCCTGATCGCGCCGCGGTGGCTTTCGCGGCCGGGAGCCGGGCCCCGGCCCGGGAAGTCTTGCGGCTTGCCCCCGAGCTCGCCCGGACGAGAGGCCCGCGGTCCCCGGTCCGGGCCATGGTCGTCGGTCTACCGAACGTGGGGAAGTCGACCCTCATCAACCGGCTCGTGGGGCGGGCCGCCGCCGGGACCGGCGACCGTCCGGGCGTCACCCGGGGTAAGCAGTGGCTCCGGGCCGGGGAGGGACTCGAGCTTCTCGATCTGCCGGGCATCCTGGTCCCGGGGAGCGTGCCCCGAAGGGCCGGCCTACTCCTCGCTCTCCTCGGCGTGCTCCCGGACCACGCTTACGACTCCCTCGAGGTCGCCCGCTGGGCCCTGGACCTCCTCGAGCGGGCCGACCGGCTCCCGCCCGAGGTCGGTCCGGCCGACGGGGAAGAGGGATCGGGAGACCCGAACCCCGGGGTCCGCGATGACCTCCTTGCCCGCTACGCGCTGGCCCGGGGGCACCTGAAGGCCGGAGGGCTTCCGGACCTCGAGCGCGCGGCGAGATCCCTCATAGGCGCCCTCCGTGTCGGCCGCCTGGGGCGCTTGACCTACGAGTTTCCCGGCGAGGACCCGGGGAAGGCCGGGTCGGGCTCGTGACCGGCCGGAGGACGGCCGGCCCTCCCGCCGGGCCACCGGGTGCGAACGGAGAACCCGCAGCCCCCCGGCCTGTGGGAGCCGGTGGACCCGCGGCCCACCGGCCTCTCGTGGCCGCGGAACTGGTGGACCCGTCGCGTCTCACCGTGGCCGAGCTGAGAGAGCTACTGGCGGGGCTGGCCATGCCTGTCCTCCACCGGGCCCAGGCCGAGGACATCGAGCTCCTGCAGACCTGGGGCCGCCGCCTGGCTGCCGACCCGAGGGGCGGCGTTAGGCAGCTGGCCCAGAGGCTGCTAGACGCCGCTGCGGCCCTGCGGACCGAAAGGCGCCGGGTCGCCGCAATGCTCGAGGTCGAGGTCACCCTCTGTCCGGCCGAAGCCCTCCTGGTCGCCGGGGTCGACGAGGCCGGAAGAGGGCCGCTGGCCGGTCCGGTCGTGGCCGCGGCCGTCGTTCTCCGGCCGGGAGCCGTGGTGCCGGGGCTCGACGACTCCAAGCGGATTGCCGAAGACGTGCGGGAGGAAGTTTACAGCGAGGTGCTGAAGGCGAGCCTCCATGTCGGGGTGGGTATCGCGGGGACCGCCCTCGTCGAGAGGTTGAACATCGTCGGGGCGACCCGCCTGGCGATGAGGCGGGCGGTGGGGGCCCTCGAGCGGCGCCCGGACTACGTCCTCGTGGACGGCTTCCGCGTGCCGGATCTCGAGCTTCCCCAGCGGGGGGTCATCGGCGGCGACGCCACCTGCGCGTCGATAGCTGCCGCCTCGGTGGTGGCCAAGGTCACGCGGGACCGGATCATGCGCAAGGTGGCCCGCCGGTACCCGGGCTACGGGTTCGAGAGGAACAAGGGCTATGCGACCCGCGAGCACTGGGCCGCCCTCCGGCGGCTGGGACCGTGTCCCGCCCACCGGCTCAGCTTCCTCCGGAAGGGCGGAGAGTCCCTCGAGACCACCGAGCCCGAGGACGGGAGGTCTCCCGGGTGATGAACACCGGAGACGACGGTCCGGGCCGCCCGGGCCGTCCGGGCGGCGGCCCCGCCGCCCTGGGTCGGGCCGGGGAGGAGGCCGCCGGCCGGTATCTCGAGGCCCAGGGCTACCGGGTCGTCGAGCGGAACTACCGTTGCCGCTCGGGCGAGATAGACATAATCGCCCGGGACGGCGACGTGCTCTGCTTTGTCGAGGTGAAGGCCAGGCGGACCGGGGCCTACGGCCGGGGGATCGAGGCCGTGGAGGCGAGGAAGCGGCAGCGGATGCGGCGGGCGGCGGCCGGTTACCTGCAGAGATTCGGCTCGCATCCGCCGGTCTGCCGATTTGACGCGGCCGAGGTCTGGCTGAGCCCCGACGGCCGGCCGGACCAGGTGTGGCTCGTCCGGAACGCCTTCTGACAGGATGGCCCTCAGGGCGGAAGGGAGGACGAATCATGGCCGACTCCGGCGTCTATCTCGATAACGCGGCGACGACGCCGCCCTTCCCCGAGGCTGTCGCGGCCGTGGCCCGGGCCATGGAGTCCGTCTACGGCAACCCGTCGTCCAGGCACAGGCTCGGCCTCGACGCGGCGAACGTCGTCGAGCGGGCCCGCGAGGTCGTGGCGAGATCCGTCGGGGCCGAGGGGTCCGAGATTGTCTTCACCGGAGGGGGGTCGGAGGCCAACAATCTGGCCCTGAAAGGCGCGGCCTGGGCCTACCGGCGGGCGGGGCGGCGGGTCGTGGTCACCGCCGTCGAGCACTCGTCGGTGTTGGAGCCGGCGAGGTGGCTCGAAGAGATGGGCTTCGAAGTGGTCGTTGTCCCCGTGGGGAGCGACGGACGGGCGGGCCTCGACGACGTCCTGGCCGTGGTCACCCCCGAGACCCTGGTTGTAAGTGTCATGCACGTGAACAACGAAGTCGGCGCGATTCAGCCCGTGGCCGCGCTCGGGCGGCGGCTCGGGGCGGTGCGGCCGACCTCGGGCCGCCGGAAGGGTCTCCCGCTCCTCCACGTCGATGCCGTTCAATCCCTGGGCCGCCTCGACGTTGACGTCCGGGCCCTCGGGGCCGATCTCCTGACGGTCAGCGCCCACAAGGTCCACGGGCCGAAGGGTGTGGGAGCCCTCTTCGTCCGCCGAGGGGTGCGCCTGGTCCCCCTCGTCCACGGGGGTGGACACGAGGGAGGGCGCCGGAGCGGTACCGAGAACGTCCCCGGCATTGCGGGGTTCTCCGCTGCCTTGGAGAGAATGATGGCTCTCGGGCCGAGCGAGGTCTCGAGACGGGCGGCCGACCTCCGCCGCCGGCTGGTCGACGCGGTCCGGGAGGGCTGGCCCCGCGTCGTGGTGAACGGCCCGGCTCCGGTCGGCTCGCGGACCGGAAGGACCGGGGGCGGCGAGGACGCCGTCGCCCCGCACCGCGAGGACGCCGTCGCCCCGCACATCGTCAGCCTCTCGTTTCCCGGGGTGCCGGGCGAAGTCATGCAGCAGCACCTCCAGGCGCGGGGTGTCTACGTCTCGACCGGCTCGGCCTGTGGATCGCACCACCGCGGCCGGGCGAGTCACGTGCTCGAGGCTATGGGCTGCCCGCCTGACGTCGCCGGGTCGGCGGTACGGGTCTCCTTCTCGCCGCTGAACACGGCCGACGAGGTCGAGAGGGCCGCGGGGGCCATGGTCGAGGTCGCCCGGAGCCTAGCGCAGAGGAGGGCGGGGCCGTGAGCCGATTTCTCCTGGTCCGCTACGGGGAGATAGCCCTGAAGGGGCGGAACCGGCCCGTCTTCGAGCGGACCCTCGTCCACAACATCAACCGGGCCCTGGAGTCGGCGGGCGGCAGGCCGGGAGGCCGCGGACTGCGGGTGAGGTCGATGCCGGGCCGGCTGGCGGTCCAGCTCCCGCCTCAGGCGGGCGAGGCCGAGGTCTGGCGGCTGGCCGGGGCTGTCGCCCGGGTCTTCGGGGTCGTCGGCGTCGCCCCGGCCCTGCGGGTGGGTCTTGACCAGGACGAGATCGCCCGAGCCGCGGTCGGGCTCGCCGGAGAGGCGGTGGCCGGGGAGGGGGTCCGGACCTTCAAGCTCGAGGTGAGACGCTCGAACAAGGCCTACCCCCTCACCTCACCGGAGGTGGCCGCCGATATCGGGCGAAGGGTTATCGACGCCGTCCCGGAGCTGTCGGTGGACCTTCACGACCCCGACCTGAGAATCGGGGTAGAGGTCCGCGAGGACGGCACGTACGTCTACGGTCGGAGCCTGCCCGGTCCGGGCGGGCTTCCGGTCGGGATGTCCGGACGGGCCGTGGCCCTCATCTCCGGAGGCATCGACAGCCCGGTGGCGATCTGGATGGCCATGCGGCGGGGAGTCGTCACCGTCCCCCTCCACTTCTGGAGCTTCCCCTTCACCAGTGAACGGGCCAGGCAGAAAGTCATCGACCTCTGCGCCGTCTTGGATACCTGGGGCCCCGTCCCCGACCTCCTCGTCTGCCCTTTCACGGAGATCCAGACGACGGTGCGGGACGGCTGCCCGGAGGAACTCAGGGTGACAGTCATGCGTCGGATGATGATGCGCGTCGCCACCCGGGTGGCCAGCGAGGAGCGGGCCCTCGCCCTGGTGACCGGGGAGAGCCTGGGGCAGGTGGCGAGCCAGACTCTCGAGAGCCTGGCCAGCATCGAGGCTGCCAGCGGCTTTCCGGTCCTGAGGCCCCTTCTCGCGCTGGACAAAGAGGAGATAATCGCCCGGGCCCGGCAGATTGGAACCTACGATATCTCGACCCTACCCTACGAGGATTGCTGCACCCTGTTCGTCCCGGACCACCCGCGCACGCGGCCCTCGCGCCGGGAAGCCGAGGCGGCCGAGGCCGGGCTCGACGTGGACGGCCTCGTCGAGCGGGCTGTGGCCGGGATAGAGCGCGTACCGGCCACCCGGTGAGAGGTCAAGCGGAGCCCGGCTCGGCCGGGCCGGGTCGCCGCCCCCGGCGGGGGCCGAGGTCCTTGGCTATCGTCCCCTCCAGGCCGTCGAGGGTGACCGAGTAGCCGTTCTTCCGGTAGAAGTGGACCTGGCGGTTGCGATGCTCGATGTCGCCGGGCGAGAGCCGGCCGGTCACGCGGGTCACCCCCGCGGCCCCGAGGAGGTCCTCGGCGAACCGGAGGACGGCGGTGCCGACGCCACGGCCGACGCTGTCCTCACCGCGGGACTGAATCGTTCTTATGGTCGCGGTCCCGTCCTCGATGGTGGCCAGAAGGACGCACTCGGGTCCCGCGCCCCGGCGGCCGACGGCCCTGACGACGACGAAGGCCGGGTCGGAGTCGGCCAGGAGGAGCACCGGACGGCCGTTCTTGTCCGCGACCACGCGGTGAGGCCCCGACCCGGTCGGGTCGGCGCCGCGGTGGGCCCGGAGAGCCAGCGACAGCCGTCTGAGCTCGCGGCGGCGCCGGAGGTCCGCAAGGCGGTCCCCAAGCCAGCTCCGGACTCCGCGGACACTCACCGGCCACTCACCCCCTGCTCTGGCTAAGCCCTGCCACTCGTCTACAATACCGCCGGGCGTCCGATGGTTCAAGACCGGGCCGCGCGGCAGGGAGGCTCGGGGCGGCCGCGAATGACCCCCCTTCCGGTGGGGGCCCGGTTCGGGGACCTCCTCCCCTTCCAGTGGAGGTGGTCGCGTGGTCTCGCGCGTCTTGAGTCTCGGGTGTAGCGGCGTGGAGGGCTA
This sequence comes from Symbiobacterium sp., assembly GCA_020725405.1. Classification (GTDB taxonomy): domain Bacteria; phylum Bacillota; class Sulfobacillia; order UBA995; family UBA9673; genus DYFB01. Next base: position 18,334 of record DYFB01000072.1, read on the forward strand.
CCTTGTCACCGTCGAGGTCGACATCGGCCCCGGGCTTCCGTGCTTCGACATCGTGGGGCTGCCCGGCGCCGCGGTGCGTGAGGCCCGGGAGCGGGTGCGGGCGGCCATCTCGAACTCAGGGTTCACCTTCCCCGTGAGGCGGATCATCGCCAACCTGGCCCCGGGCGACATCCCGAAGGCCGGCGCCCTCTACGACCTACCCCTGGCCGTGGGCATCCTCGCCGCGGACGGGCAGGTGCCGACCGGCCCCCTCGCGGGATGGGTCTTCCTTGGCGAACTCTCCCTGGACGGGTCGCTGAGGCCGGTGAGAGGGGTCCTGCCCATGTGCCTTTCCCTCCCGGAACTCGGTCTGGCGACGGTCGTCGTCCCCGAGGAGAACGCGGCCGAGGCTGCCGCGGTCCCGGGCCTCGAAGTCGGCGGACTGGGCAGTCTGGCGGTCGCGGCCCGGGCCGTGACCGGCGGGCGCCTGCCGTCCCCGTCGGGGGGACCGGAGCCCCGGGAGGAGGCGGAAGAAGACGCGGCGGCCGACCGCTCCTCTCCCATCGCCGGGCCCTACGGCGCGGGCCCGGGAGATCTCGCCGACGTCGAGGAACAGGACAGGGCCAAGCGGGCCTTGGAGATAGCCGCCGCCGGCGGCCACAACGTCCTCCTGACCGGCGCGCCGGGCTCGGGGAAGACGATGCTGGCGAGGAGGCTGGTCAGCATCCTGCCGCCCCTGACCCCGCTGGAGCGTCTCGAGGTGAGCAAGGTCTACAGCGTGGCCGGGCTTCTCCCGCCCGGGACGGGGCTAGTCCGGGGGCGGCCGTTCCGCGCCCCGCACCACACCGTCACCTCGGCCGGTCTGGCCGGCGGTGGTCTCCCGCCGGTCCCGGGGGAGATGAGTCTCGCTCACCGCGGGGTGCTCTTCCTCGATGAGCTCCCGGAGTTCCGCCGGGAGGTGCTCGAGCTCCTGCGTCAGCCCCTCGAGGAAGGGACTGTCCGCCTAGCCCGGAAGGGCCGGACCGTGGTCTTCCCGTCAAGGTTCAGCCTGGTCGCGGCGATGAACCCGTGTCCCTGCGGGTACCTCGGGGACAGCCGGAAGGCCTGCCGGTGCACGCCGGCCGGGCTGGAGCGGTACGTCCGGCGGCTCTCCGGCCCCCTTCTCGACCGCATCGACATGCGGGTTGAGGTCCCCCGCCCGTCCGCCCGACTCGCGGCTCCACGGCCGACCGGCCCGGGTCGCCGGGGCGGTTCGGCGGAGGTCCTCGCCAGGGTTATCGCGGCGCGGGAGCGTCAGGTTGTCCGGCTCTCGCCTGCGGGCATCGCCACCAACGCCGAGCTTGGCTCCGCCCACCTCCGGTATCCGGATCTCCTCCGGCTGACTCCGGAGGCACGGGCCCTCGCGGCCGAGGCCGTCCAGGCCGTAGGCCTCAGCCTGCGGGCCCGCGACCGGGTCCTGCGCCTGGCTCGGACCATAGCCGACCTTGACGGGGCCCGAGACGTGAAGGCGGCGCACGTGGCCGAAGCGCTGGGCCACCGCGGGCCCGAGTTGGGCTAGACCGGGCCGAGGCGGCCGGTCCTCCCGGTCTCGACCCTCCGCCGCCTTCAGGCGCGGGACGACGCCGTCCCAGGGGCCGGCGCCTCGACGGGCTTGTGAAGAAAAGTTCAGGGCTACCAGGGATTCGTCCGGACCCTGTCGTATCTTGATTTCGACCGAACGTTTGGGTGAGACACGCGGCCTTCCAAGACCCATAGACCGCCTGAAAGGGGCGTGATGCCGGCACATGCGGATTGTCGTTAGCATCAAGCAGGTTCCAGAGACGACCGAAGTCAAGATCGACCCGGCGAAGAACTCCGTCGACACCGAGGGCCTCACCAGGATCATCAACCCCTACGATACCTACGCCCTGGAGGAGGCCGTCCGCATCAAGGAGGCCTCGGGAGCCACGGTGGCTGTCATCTCCGTGGGTCCGGAGAAGGTCGACGAGTCGCTGCGCGAGGCCCTGGCCATGGGGGCCGACGAGGGTTTCCACCTGAGCGACCCGGCCTTTGAGGGTTCGGACCCCCTGGCCACCGCCTATATCCTGGCGCGGGGAATTGAGAAGCTGGGTCCCTACGATCTCGTCATCTGCGGGCGCCAGGCTATGGACGGGGCCAGCGGGCAGGTCGGCCCCAGCCTTGCCGAGGAGCTCGGACTCCCGTGCGTGACGTTCGTCCGTAAGATAGAGGAGCTGAAAGAGGGCTACATCCGCGTTCAGCGGATGACCGACGACGGCTACGAGGTCGTCGAGGGCCCTCTCCCCATGGTCATCACGGTGGTGAAGGAGATAAACGAACCCCGCCTGGCCTCGCTCAAGGGACTGATGAAGGCCAAGCGGGTCACTATCCCGGTCTGGAACGCCTCGGACCTCGGGCTCGACCCGGCCCGCTACGGGCCGGCCGGCTCGCCCACCTCGGTCGCCAGGCTTTCCCCGCCTCCGCCGCGAACCGGCGGCGAGATGATCGAGGGCACGCCCGAGGAGCAGGTGAGGATTCTGGTTAGGAAGCTCAGGGACGCCAAGGTCCTGTGAGAGGGAGGGGAGAGAGATGATCGGCAAGGCCGACGCGAGAAACATCTGGATCCTTATCGAACACAGGGGCGGCAAGGTGGCGGGCGTATCCCTGGAGGCTATCGGAGTCGCCCGGAAGCTCGCCGACTCCTCCTCGCAGGAGGTCTGGGCCGTCGCCCTGGGACCGGGCGCGCAAGCCCTCGGGGCGGACCTCATCAAGGTCGGGGCGGACGTCGTCCTCACGGCTGAGGACGCCCGGCTCGACGGGTTCCGCGACGACCCTTACACGGACGCCCTGACCCATCTGGTCACGACCTACAAGCCCTCGGCGCTCATCGTCGGGGCGACCTCAAACGGGAAGTCCCTGGCTCCCCGACTGGCTTCCAGGCTCCGCACCGGGCTCGCCAGCGAGTGCGTCGACCTCGAGTGGGACGCGGCGGCCGGCAACCTGGTCGCCGTCCGCCCGATGTACGGCGGGAACGTCCTGGCTACCGTCGTCTGCCCGGAGGTCCGCCCGCAGCTGGCCACGCTCCGGGTCAAGAGCGCGCCCCGCCCCGAGCCCGACCCCGCCCGCAAGGGACGGGTCGAGAAGGCCGATATCTCCGGTGTCGAACTCCGCGACCGGGTCAAGGTCCTCGAGGCGGTGGAGACCGGCGGCGGCGAGGTGAAACTCGAGGAGGCCGACATCGTGGTTTCGGGAGGACGCGGGGTCGGTGGGCCGGAGAAGTTCTCGGTCATCAAGGCCCTGGCCGAGGCCTGCCGGGGGGCCATGGGCGCCTCGCGTGCTGCGGTGGACGCCGGGTGGCTTCCTTACGCCCACCAGGTGGGGCAGACCGGCAAGACCGTCAGCCCCAAGGTCTACATAGCCTGCGGCATCTCGGGGGCCATCCAGCACCTCGCCGGGATGAAGTCGTCCGACATCATCGTCGCCATCAACAAGAACCCTGAAGCCCCCATCTTCAAGGTGGCGACCTACGGCATAGTGGGCGACCTGTTCGAGGTCGTGCCGCTCCTGACCGAGGAGATCAAGGAGGCCTCGGCCTGAGCCTCAGTCCGGCCCGCTCCGGCGGTGTTGTCGGCGGACCGGTCTTTCGCGGGGGCCGCCTTCGCGGCGGTCCCCGTATCGATTCGCGGCGGGCCGAACCGCCGCGGGGACCCGCGGCTGCCCGGGGACCCGCGGCCGCCGCCGAGACCCGCGGCCGCGGACCCGCTCCACTCGATGGGCCGGCCCCGAACGGGCCGGGTTTCGGGGCTCCTGAAACTTACAACGGGTCCCGCGCGTATTTGACACGAGAGAGCCTGCGGGGGTGACTTCATGGACCGTGAGTTCCGAAGCGTGCTGGCTGTCGACGTCGGGAGCACGACCACCAAGGCCATCGTCATCGAAAGACGAGGCGACAGGTACGGCCTTGTGGCCCGGGGTGAGTCCCCGACCACCGTCGAGGCCCCCCAGGAGGACGTCATGGTCGGGCTTCTCCAGGCGGTCCGCCGGGCTGAGGGAGCCCTCGGCCGCCCCCTGGTGAGAGACGACGGCCTGGTTACCCCTCAGGCCGGTGACACTGGCGTCGACCTGTTCGTCTGCACCTCGAGCGCCGGCGGGGGCCTGCAGATGACGGTCGCCGGTGTCGTGAAGTCCATGACCGCGGAGAGCGCGCACCGGGCGGCGCTCGGGGCGGGCGCCATCGTGATGGACGTGCTGTCCCTCGACGACGCCCGGCTGGTCATCGAGCGCATCCGTCGCCTCCAGGAACTGCGACCGGACATGATCCTTCTCGCGGGTGGTACCGATTCCGGGAACATCTCCCACGTCGCGGCCATCGCCGAGTACATCGGGGCCTCGCGCCCGCGCCCGCGTCTAGGGGGCGGGTACAAGGTCCCTCTGGTTTACGCCGGGAACCAGCGGGCGCGGGAGTACGTCCGCGACGTCCTCAGCGACCAGATGGACGTCTACGTCGTCCCCAATATCCGGCCGACGCTCGAAGAAGAGGTCCTCGAGCCGGCGCGGAAGGAGATCCACCGGCTCTTCCTCGAGCACGTCATGGCCCGGGCCCCTGGCTACCAGAACCTCCTCCGCTGGGCCAGGAACGTCATCCAACCCACGCCCATGGCCGTCGGCAAGATGATGCGGCTCATGGCCGAGGCCCACGGGGCCAGCGTCGTCGGCGTCGATGTCGGCGGGGCGACCACCGACGTCTTCTCGGTCGTCGGCGACCAGTTCCACAGGTCGGTGAGCGCCAACCTCGGCATGAGCTACAGTACGGCCAACGTTTTCGCCGAGGCCAGCCCGGAGAATATCGGCCGCTGGCTACCTTTCGAGATATCGGAGCGTGACCTCCGGAACCTCAACGCCAACAAGATGATCCGGCCCACGACCCTCCCGGCGACGCTGGAGGAACTTCTCATCGAGCACGCCGTGGCCCGGGAGGCCGTCCGCCTGTCTTTCGCGCACCACATGGAGCTGGCCGTTGGGCTCAAGGGCATCCACGTGCCGAAGAGCTTCGACCGCCTGAAGGACCTCTTCTCCCAGAGGAGCCTGTCCGGCCAGCCTGTCGTCAACCTCCTCGAGGTGAGCGCAATCATCGGCAGCGGCGGTGTTCTCTCGCACGCCCCCCGGCGCTCGCAGGCCATGCTCCTCCTCCTGGACTCCATCCAGCCGGAGGGGGTCACCGGTCTCTACGTCGACAGCGTCTTCATGATGCCGCACCTCGGGGTGTTGGCCGAAATCGACCCCCAGGTGGCTCTCGAGGTCTTCGAAGCCGACTGCCTCGTGCCGCTGGGAACCTGCCTGGCCCCGAAGGCGCGGCCGCGGCCGGGACAGACGTTGGCCACCGTGGACATAGCCCCGGCCGGCGAGGCGCCGCGGCGGGAGGTGGTCACCGGCGGCGAGCTGAAGCTCGTCCCGCTGGGTCCCGGGAAGACCGCCGACCTGAGGATAACGCCGTCCCGTGGGGTCGACGTCGGCGCCGGGCCGGGCCGGCGGCTGGAAACCCGGGCCGTGGGCGGTCGGGTCGGGCTCGTCCTCGACGGACGGGGCCGGCCTATCGTCTTCCCGCGGAACCGCACGGAGAGACGGGCGGCCGTGGCCCGGTGGCTCGAGACCCTGGACGCGTATCCCGGCCGGGCCTGGAAGTCCGGAGCGGCCGGAAGGGAGGCTGACGGCTGATGTCCCGTCCCGAGCGCCAGATATTCGAGAGGGTCCGCATCTCCCGCCGGAGGGTGATTCCCCTGCCCGGCGAGGTCCTCGTGCAGGAAGGGGACCGAGTGAGACCGGAGGACCTCGTCGCCCGGGCGGAGACCGTCCCCGGCGACCCCTACGTGGTCGACCTTCGCAGCGAGCTGGGCGTAAGCCTAACTCCTGAGCAGGTCGGAAAGGCGATGCTCAAGCGCGTGGGCGATCGCGTGAGGGCCCACGAGCCTATCGCCGAGGTCCGCGTCGGCGTGTTCGGTGACATACACCAGGCCCGGTCTCCCGTGGACGGGGTCGTCGAGTTCATCTCCCACGCCTACGCCCGCGTCCTCATCCGCGAGGACGCTCAGAAAGCGGCCCCGGTCGTGATCCTGAACGTGGCCCGGAAGCTTGACATCTCGCCCATGCTCCTGCGGGCCTACATGAGGTACAGGGAAGGGGACGAGGTCCGGCAGGGCGCCATCATCGCCGACGCCCCGGGCGGGCTCGGCCTCGAGTACTGCTACGCCCCGGCGACGGGCGTCATCGAGAAGATATGCACCCGGACGGGGACGGTGACCATCCTGCGCCCCGCCCGCCCGACCGAGGTGGACGCCTACGTCGAGGGAAGGGTAGCGAAGGTGGTCCCCGAGCTGGGGGCCGAGATCGAGACGACCGCGGCCTTCATCCAGGGGCTTTTCGGCCTCGGCTTTGAGAACTACGGGCCCCTGGTGGTGGCGGTCCGCGAGCCGGGGGAGGTCGTCGACGAGACGGACGTCACGGGGGAACACGCGGGGAAGGTCCTCGTCAGCGGGGCTCGCGTGACCCTGACGGCCCTCCGGAAGGCCTCGGAAATCGGCGTCCGGGGAATCATCTGCGGCGGGGCCGACCACATCGACCTCGTGGCCTTTCTCGGCCGGGAGATCGGCGCGGGCATCACCGGGCTCGAGGATATCCCGCTGACCCTCATCCTGACCGAGGGGTTCGGGACCATGCCCATGTCGGCCGATACCTTCGGGCTCCTCCGGGCGATGGAGGGACGGACGGCGTCGATCAACGGCTCGACCCAGGTCCGGGCGGGAGTGGTCCGCCCGGAGGTCATCATTCCCCTTCCCGGAGAGGATGCCCCGGGGGCGAAGTTTCTCGAGGAGTGTATCGCCGGACGCGACTCCGGACAAGGAGAAGCCCGTCTCGGGTCGAAGGTTCGTATTGTTCGTAACCCGAAGTTTGGCCGGTGGGGCACTATAGTCGGGTTGCCGGACGAGCCGGTGGCCTTCGAGACCGAGGCCCGCCTGCCGGCGGCCGAGGTTGAGCTTGACGACGGGGAGCGCCTCTTCGTGCCCCTGGCCAATCTCGAGGTCTTCTAGGGCCGACGGCGTCCGCCCGCGCGGGCGGACCTGGCGGGCGGCGGACGCCCCCGGGCCGGCCGCCGGCGGGGAGGACAGCCGGGCTTGAAAGTCCTTGGACGGCTCCTCGGCTACGCGAGACGGTACTGGCTGGCTCTGGCGGCCGGGGTGGCGGCGATGGGCGCCGGGCTCGTAGCCGCGCTCATCGTTCCGTACATCATCAGGGTGGTCATCGACCGGGCCATCGTCGGAGGCGACGTGCGCCTCCTGGGGTGGGCCGCGTCAGCGGTCGTCGGCGTGTCCCTGATTCGCGGGGTGTTCGCCTTCGGCGAGCGCTACGCGATGGAGTACCTCGCCCAGAAGGTCATCTACGACCTGCGCAACGCGCTCTACTCCCACCTCCAAAGGTTGTCGTTCTCCTTCTACGACCACGCCCAGACCGGGCAGCTGATGTCGCGGGTCACGGGCGACGTCGAGACCCTCCGGCGGTTCCTGGGCTTCGGGCTTATGAACCTTGTCTCCAACGGCCTGACCATGCTGGCGGTCCTTGCGGTCCTGGTCAGCCTGCACTGGCGGCTCACCGTGCTCTCGCTGGCCACCCTCCCGTTCACCGTCCTGGCCATCGCCCGGTTCAGCCGGGAGATCCGCCCGGCCTATACGGCCATCCAGCAGCAGCTCGCAGTCATCACGAGCCGCCTTCAGGAGAACCTGAGCGGCGTCCGCGTCGTCCGGGCCTTCGCCCGCGAGGAGGACGAGGAGGCCCGCTTCCACCGGGAGAACACGGCCTACCTCGAACGCACGGTCGCGGCGGCCCGGCTGTGGGCCTTCTTCTTCCCCCTGATGAACTTCATCACCGGGGCCGGCACGGCTCTCGTCATCTGGTACGGCGGGCGGGAGGTCATCCTCGGCCGACTCTCGCTCGGGTCGCTCGTAGCCTTCAATTCCTTCCTCCTCATGCTCATCATGCCGCTCAGGATGATCGGGTGGATCGTCAACCTGAGCCAGAGAGCCCAGGCAGCCGGCCAGCGCATATTCGAGATTCTTGACACTGAGCCGGATGTCCGCGATCTTCCTGGAGCCCGCCCTCTCCCACGGGTCCGGGGCGAGGTGGTCTTCGAGAACGTCTCCTTCACCTATGAGCCGCGCGGGGCCGAGGGGGACGACTCCTTCACCGTCCATGACATCAACCTGCGGGTGCGCCCGGGTGAGACCGTGGCCGTGCTGGGGGCCACCGGTTCGGGAAAGAGCACGCTCGTGAACCTCATCCCGCGCTTCTACGACCCGACCGCCGGGCGGGTCCTCATCGACGGCGTGGACATCCGCGAGGTGACCCTGGAGAGCCTGCGCCGGCAGATCGGCGTCGTCCTCCAGGACACCTTCCTCTTTTCGGCCTCCATCCGGGAGAACATCGCCTACGGCCGCCCCGGGGCTACCCTCGAGGAGATCCAGGAGGCGGCCCGGGCCGCCGGGATCCACGACTTCATCACCGGGCTCCCGCAAGGCTACGACACTCTCGTCGGGGAGCGTGGGGTGGGCCTTTCCGGAGGCGAGAGACAGCGCGTGGCCATCGCCAGGGCCCTCCTGATGGACCCGCGCATTCTCATCCTCGACGATTCGACCTCCAGCGTGGACACGGAGACCGAGCACGCTATCCAGGCGGCCCTGAGGCGGCTCATGGTGGGGCGCACGACCTTCGTTATCGCCCAGCGCCTCGCGACGCTCAAGAGCGCCGACCGCATCGTCGTCCTCGAGGAGGGCCGCATTGTCGACGAGGGCGACCATGCCGCCCTTCTGTCACGAAGCCGCATCTACCGAGAGATATACGGGCTCCAGTTCAGGCCGCAGGAGGATGCCGGGAGGGAGGGGAGCTAGATGGCCTGGCATATGCACGGGGCACCGGATGAGGACGCCGTCCGCCCGGTCGATACCCGAATCCTTCGCCGGGTCGTCGGCTACGTCCGGCCCTACCGGGGCCGGGTGGCCCTGGCCACGGCTACGATGCTCGTCGCCTCGCTGACCGGCCTCGCGCCACCGCTTCTCCTCGGGCTGGCCGTCGACCACTACGTCGTCCCCGGCAACCTCGCCGGTCTCACGTGGGTGGCCCTGCTCTACGCGGGTATCCACCTTGTCAACTGGCTGGCCTCGTACTGGCAGACCTACACCATGGCCTGGGTGGGGCAGAAGGCCATCCACGCCATCCGGCGGGACCTCTTCGCCCACTACCAGAAGCTCCACGTCGGCTACTTCCAGAAGCACCCGACCGGAGTTCTCATCTCCAGAGCGACGAGCGACGTGGAGTCCATGAGCGAGCTCATCTCGAGCGGCATCGTCTACGTGGTGAACGACGTCCTGACCCTGGCCGGCATCATCGGCATCATGTTTTACCTCAACCCGCGGCTCGCCCTGTACGCTCTGGCCACCCTGCCCCTCGTCGTCCTGGTGGCCACGGTCTTCCGGAACCGGGTTCTCATCGCCTACCGGGAGGTCAGGCATCAGGTGGCCAAGATGGCCGCGAACCTCCAGGAGACCATCTCCGGGGTCCGCGTGACCCAATCCTTCGTGCGGGAAGAGGTTAACCGGGAGCGGTTCGACGCCACCAACCTCGACAACTACGCCGCCAACATGAGGGCGGCCTACCTTTTCAGCGTTTTCGTCCCCACGGTGGAACTCGTCGGGGCGGTCGGGACGGCCATCATCATCTGGTTCGGCGGTCTTTCCGTCATCGGAGGGCTCCAGGCGGCGGCCGGAGCGCTGGCCGGGGCCACGGGGGCCGGCCATCTGAGTCCGGGCGAGTTCATCGCCTTCCTCACCTACGTCACCCGCTTCTACCAACCGATCCGGGACCTCTCAGCCATCTACAACCTGACCCAGCAGGCCACGGCGGCGGCCGAGAAGATATTCGGCATAATGGACACCCGGCCGGCGGTCGTCGACCGCCCCGGGGCCCTCGAGCTGGAAACGGCCCGGGGGGAGATTGAGTTCAGGAAGGTGACTTTCAGCTACGTCCCGGGCGAACCCGTCCTGCGCGAGGTGAGCTTCAGGGTTGAGCCGGGGCAGCGCGTGGCCCTGGTCGGCCCGACCGGGGCCGGGAAGACCTCGGTCATCAACCTCGTCGGGCGCTTTTCTGACCCGGACTCCGGCTCGGTTCTCATCGACGGGGTCGATGTCCGGGACCTCACCCAGAAGTCGCTCCGCCGGCACCTCGCCTTCGTCCTCCAGGACACCTTTCTCTTCTCCGGGACGGTCGAGGAGAACATCCGGTTCGGCCGCCCCGGAGCCTCACGGGAGGACTGCATCCAGGCCGCCCGGGCCGTCGGGGCCCACCCCTTCATCATGAAGCTTCCCCAGGGCTACGACACCGAGGTGGAGGAGAGGGGCGGAAAGCTGTCCGTGGGTCAGAGGCAGCTTGTCTCCTTCGCTCGGGCTCTCCTCGCCGACCCTCGGGTCCTCATCCTCGACGAGGCGACCTCGAGCGTCGACGCCTACACCGAGGTCATCATCCAGAAAGCGATGGAGCGGCTCCTGGCCGGGCGGACCTGCCTTGTCATCGCCCACCGCTTGTCGACGGTGCGCGACGCCGACGTCATCCTGGTCATCGACGACGGGCGCATCGTGGAGAGAGGGCGGCACGCCGAGCTCATGGCCGCCCGCGGCCTTTACCGCCGCCTCTACGAGATGCAGTTCCGCGATGACTCGTCCTCCTCCCCGGGCCCCGGGGGCCCTCTCGGTGGGACGGGCGGCGGCCCGCCGGCGGGCCCGGGCGAGCCGGTTCTCGGCGGAGGCGGTCCGGCCGGAAGAGGAGACGGCCCCGGGGCCGCCGAATGACCCCGGCCGCCGGGCTCGGCTGCGGACGGGCCCGGGGCGCCCAATGACCGCCCACCCCGGGGCGCCGGAGCGGACCCTACGGGCCGTCCGCGGAGGTGTCTCCTCTATGCGGGCCGAGAGGGACTGCGTTCTCGCCCTCAGTCTGATGCGCGGTATCGGATCGAGGCGCCTCGCCGCTCTCGTGGCTCACTTCGGCTCGGCTGCCCGGGCCTGGGAGGCCCCGTGCGAGGAGTTGCAGGCCTGCCCCGGCCTTCCCAAGTCGGTGGCCGAACGGTTGGCCAAGACGCGCAAGGCCGTTGACCCGTCGGAGTTCTCGGCCGGGCTCGCCCGGAAGGGGCTCAGGACCGTGACGGTCCTTGACGCGGACTACCCTCCTGGGTTACGCTCTCTCGCGGACTGCCCTCCGGTCCTGTACGTTCGGGGAGACGCGGCCTGCCTGGCGGCTCCGGGTGTGGCCGTCGTCGGGACGCGGAAGCCCACGCCCTACGGGCTGGAGACCACCGGCAGGCTCGCCGCCGGTCTCGCGGCCGCCGGTCTTTCGATCATCTCCGGCCTGGCCGTCGGGATCGACACCGCGGCCCACCGGGCGGCCCTGGAGGCCGGCGGGGTGACCGTCGCCGTCCTGGGGTCAGGCCACGACCGGCTCTATCCGGAGCGGAACGCCGGTCTCGCCGCTGAGATCGCCCGGCACGGAGGGGCGGTAATAAGCCAGTTCCCCCCGGACACGCTACCGCTCGGCAGGAACTTCGTCGCCCGGAACCGGGTGGTGGCCGGCCTGGGACTCGCGGTCGTCGTCACCGAGGCCCCGGAGGAGTCGGGGGCTCTCATCACCGCTGGTTTTGCCCGGCTCTTCGGCCGCCCGGTGATGACCGTTCCGGGACCGGTGTCGTCCCCCGCCTCGGGAGGATGCCTGGGGCTCCTCCGGGAGGGGGCGAGGGCGGTGGGCTCGGCTGCCGACGTCGTCGCGGACCTCGGGTTCCCGGTTGCGCCCGCGGATGGGTCCGCGGCCGCGCCTGCGGCCGGGCGCGCGACTGGGTCCGCGGCTGCGCCTGCGGCCGGGCGCGCGACTGGGTCCGCGGCTGCGCCTGCGGCCGGGCGCGCGACTGGGTCCGCGGCTGCGCCTGCGGCCGGGCGCGCTTCCGGGCCGCCCCGGGAGACCGGCCCTCGAGTGGAGGGGGACGCGGCCAGGGTTCTGGACTGCCTCACCCCCGGTGAGGTCGTGCCCTTCGCCCTCCTTCTCGCGCGGACGGGGCTCGGAGCCGACAGATTGGGGGCCCTTCTCGGCTTACTCGAGGTGAAGGGCCTGGTATCAAGACAGCCCGGAGAGCACTACTCTAGGGTGTGACGATGGGGGAGAGAGCTTGAAGTCCGGAGGCAGGCGTCCGAAGCCGCTCATCATCGTCGAGTCGCCGGCCAAGGCGCGCACCATCGAGAAGGCTCTCGGACGGTCCTACCGGGTGACGGCTTCCCTCGGCCACCTGCGCGACCTTCCCCGGAGCCAGCTCGGGGTCGACGTCGAGAGAGACTTCGAACCCAAGTACATCACCGTCCGCGGGCGGGGCCCTGTGGTCCGGGAGCTCCGCAGCTCGGCCCAGAAAGCTGGCAAGGTCCTGCTGGCGGCTGACCCCGACCGCGAGGGCGAGGCCATCTCCTGGCATCTTGCCCAGCTTCTTGACCTGGATCCGGCCGAGGACTGCCGCATCGTCTTCCACGAGATAACCAAGGACGCCCTGTCCGAGGCGGTCCAGCACCCCCGGCCCATCGACATGCGCCTGGTCGACGCCCAGCAGGCGCGACGGGTCCTCGACCGGCTGGTAGGCTACGGGCTGAGCCCACTCCTGTGGCGGAAGGTCAGGCGGGGGCTCTCGGCCGGCCGCGTCCAGAGCGTGGCCCTGAGGCTTCTCTGCGAGCGCGAGGACGAGATTGAGCGCTTCGTTCCCCAGGAGTACTGGACCATAACCGCGTTCCTACGCGAGCGGGCCGACGGGCGAGAACCCGATCGGGAGGCGCGGGCCGGAGGGCCGGGAATCGAGGCAAGGCTCGTCGGTCGCGTCGGGGCGGACGGGAAGGTCGAGCGGGTCGAGGTGGCCTCCTCCGGAGAGGCCGAAGCCATCGTCGAGGCCGGCCGGCGGTCCGCCTGGCGCGTCCTTGACGTCCGCCGGGGCACGCGGCGGCGGAACCCCCCGCCGCCCTTCATCACCAGCACCCTGCAGCAGGAGGCAGGCAACCGCCTCGGGTTCACCGTCCGCCGGACTATGGCTCTCGCGCAGCAGCTCTACGAGGGCGTGGACCTCGGCGAGGTGGGCCCGGTCGGCCTCATCACCTACATGCGCACCGACGCCACCCGAGTGGCCGAGCCGGCCCGGGCCCAGGCCCGGGCCCTCATCCGGGAGGGCCTGGGGGGCGACTACCTGCCCTCGCAGCCGCCGCGCCACAAGGTGGGTAAGCGGGCTCAGGGCGCCCACGAGGCCATTCGGCCGACCGACCCCGCGCGGACCCCGGCCATGGTCAGGCCTTTCCTTGACCGGGCCCAGTTCCGTCTCTACCGCCTCATCTGGGAACGGTTCATCGCCAGCGAAATGGTCCCGGCGGTCTACGCCACTTCCACCGCTGAGTTCGAGGCCGCCGGCTGGATCTACCGGGCGACAGGGTCGGAGGTGCGCTTCGCGGGCTTCCTGAAGGCCCCGGACCTCTCCGGCGTGGCCGGGAACGGCGAGGACGCGGAGGATGACGAGCCCGCCGGGTCCGGGCTGGGTCTCCTTTCCCTTCGGCGCGGCCAGGGGATGGAGCTCGTCGACATCCTCGCCGAGCAGCGGTTCACCTCACCGCCGCCTCGGTACAGCGAGGCGAGTCTGGTCAAGGCGATGGAGGAGCTGGGCATCGGGCGGCCGAGCACCTACGCTCCGACCATCGAGACAATCGGGAGCCGCGGCTACGTCAGCCGGGAGGACGGCCGTCTCGTCCCGACCCGCCTCGGCCGCGTCGTCAATGACCTCCTCCTCGAGCACTTCCCGGACGTGATCGACGTGGCCTTCACCGCCGGTCTGGAGGAGCAGCTGGACAAGGTCGAGGAGGGAGTCCTACCCTGGCGCAAGGTGGTCCGTGATTTCTATCAGCCGTTCTCCGAGTCGCTCCAGGCGGCTGAGAAGGAGATGGAGGAGATCGAGGTTCCCGAAGAGGAGACCGGCCTGACGTGCGACGTCTGCGGCCGCCCGATGGTCGTCAAGTACGGCCGCTTCGGCCGGTTCCTGGCCTGCTCGGGGTACCCCGAGTGCCGGCAGACCAAGCCGTTCGCCCTGCCGACGGGGGTACGGTGCCCCAAATGCGGGGGCGAGATCGTCGAGAAGCGCACCCGGAAGGGGCGCCGCTTCTACGGCTGCATCCGCTACCCCGAGTGTGACTTCTCGGTGTGGGCGCGCCCGACGACCCACCAGTGTCCGGAGTGCGGGAGCCTCATGCTCGACGCCGGACGGGCGGACGACGGTCCCGGTGCGGGCCGCCCCGGCGGGAACGGTCCGGACAGGGAAGACCTTGGACCGGACAGCCCCGGTGCGGACGACCCCGGTGCGGACGACCACGGCGGGAACGGTCCGGAGAAGTACGGCCCCGGTCCGGGCGGCCCCGACGGGGACGGCCCCGGCCCCGACGGGCCGGGCGGGGGGTCCGACGCGGACAGGCCGGGGCGACGCCTGAGGTGTGCCAACAAGGACTGCGGCTACGAGGGTCGGGCCGACCTGGCTCCGGCGTGAGCCGGCCCTCCGTCGCCGCCAGGTCCCGTGTGCCGGCCGACGGACAGCCCGGCGGAGGACTCCGCCGGCCGGGCGCGGAGGATGTCCCCGGAGGTGCTCTGACTGGATGAGAGCTCTCCTCGTCTTCGTGGTTATCGGGGTCAGCTTCTTCGACACCCTAGCGCAGCTCCCGGTTGTCGCTCCCTACGCCAGACACCTCGGGGCGCCGACAGCCTTGGTTGGGCTGACCGTCGCCGCTTACTCCCTGGCCAACATGGTCGGGAACCTCCTTGCCGGACCGGCCATTGACCGTTACGGACGCAAGCCGTCCATCGTGGCGGGCATGTTGGTCGCCGCGGCCGGGGTTGCTCTGGCCTCCCTGGCCGTTTCCCCGGCTCACTTCCTCGGGGCGCGGGTAGTCCACGGCCTCGGCGGCGCGGTCCTGGTGCCGGCGGCCTTCGCCTACGTGGGCGACCGGTCGGCGGCCCGGGCTCCGGATGCGCCCGGACGGGCCGGGAGGAATCCTGCCGGGGGGGCTCCGGCCATGGCCCGGTCAGGTATAGCCATCGGGGTGGCTGCGCTCACCGGTCCGCCGCTCGCCGGCGTTCTCCGCGACCGGGCCGGCTACGACGCGGTCTTCCTCGGAATCGCTCTTCTGCTTGTGGTCACGGCCGCCCTGTCTTGGCTTGTCCTCCCGGAACCTCGGAGGACGACCACGCGCCAGGCCCTGAGCCTGCGCGACTTCGGGAGCTACCGGGCCCTCCTCCGGGTCCCCCTCTACCGGGGGGCCGTGGTCGGCATCTTCTGTCTCACCTTCGGCAAGGGTATCCTGGCCTTCGCTCTGCCCCTCCACGCCGGCGCCCTGGGCTACGGAGCAGCCCGGGTCGGCCTCCTGATGTCGGGCTTCGCTTTCTCGGCCATTGCGGTCTTCGCCTTGACCGGCGGCCTGCGGCGGCTCGGCCTGGAGGCGCGGGTGCTTGCCGGCCTGGGTATCGTCGGGGTGGCTCTGGGTCTCCTGGGGCAGCTCTCGTCGTACGGCGCCTTGATGGGCGTCATGCTCTTCTACGGCATCGGCTTCGGCCTGCTCTTCCCGTCCACGGCTGCTCAGGTGGTGACGGCGACGACGACGGCGGACCGCGGACGGGCCTTCGGGCTCTTCTACGCTTTCTTCTCCCTCGGGGTGGTCTTGGGCCCGGTCCTGGCCGGGCTGGCCCAGGGGGCTGTCGGGCTGCCTCCGTTTCTGGTGGGGGCGGTCGTTGTTCTAGCCGGGATTCCGGCGGCCCGGCGGGCCTACCGGAGCGGCGGGGTCGCCGCTCCCGCCGCCGGCCCGCGGTCCGGAGCGACGGCCTGATTTGCTCCGAGCGAAGTTGTCTCGCCCGCTGGCCGCGTGGTAGTATGTGAAGAATGAATTAATTCCTGCGCTGAGGTTGAAGGCCCCTCATCCGCGCGAAGGAGGGCAGGTGGTCCATGGATCCCGGGCCGGGGCGGCCGGCGCTCCGTTTGGAGGCTCACGTCGAGCCGTTCTTCGACTATCTCCGCGTGGTCAGGAACGTCTCGCCGAACACGATCCAGGGCTACGCGAACGACCTCTCGCAGTTTTTCAGCTTTCTTGAGGGCCGGGAGCCGGCTCGGGCCGTCGACCACGTGACCATCCGCCGGTTTCTGGGCGAGCGCCGCGCCGCTGGAGACTCGACCCGGACGGCCGCCCGCAAGCTCTCGGCGCTGAGGAGCTTCTTCCGGTACCTGTGCCGGGAGGGGGTTCTGGAGGATAACCCGGCCGCAGCGGTATCGAGCCCGCGGCTGGACCGACGACTCCCGCGCTACCTGCATCTCGAGGAGGTCAGGAGGCTGCTCGAACTGCCGGACCGGACACCGCGGGGTTTGCGGGACCGGGCCGTCCTGGAGACGCTCTACGCGACCGGGGCCCGTATCGGCGAACTCGCCGGGCTCGACGTCGACGATCTTGACTTCGAGGGTGAGTTCGTGCGTCTTACGGGTAAGGGGCGGAAGGAGCGGGTCGTTCCAATCGGCTCGGCCGCCCGGGCCGCCCTCGGCGAGTACCTGGCCCTCGCGCGGCCCCTGTTCCTCAGGGCGGGAGACCGGCAGGCGGACGCGGGAGGTCGGGAGAGGACCGCGGCGCGGGCCCTTTTCCTGAACCAGCGGGGCGGCCGGCTCTCGGTAAGGGGGCTGCGCCGCATCGTCGACCGCTACCTGGCTCGCCTAGCCCTCGACCTCCGGATGAGCCCCCACTCACTGCGGCACAGCTTCGCGACGCACCTCCTCGATGCGGGGGCTGACATCCGGGCCGTCCAGGAGATGCTGGGCCACGCCAGCCTCTCGACGACCCAGATTTACACACACGTCTCCCAGGCCCGGATACGGGCCGTCTACCGCAACGCGCACCCGCGCGCCTGAAGGGAGGAACGAGGACATGCTGAGGGCCACGACCATCCTGGCCGTAAAAAGGGGGTCGGCCGGGGCCATGGGCGGGGATGGGCAGGTGACGTCGGAGGCGACGAAGACGGTCCTGAAGCGCAACGCCCGTAAGGTTCACCGCCTCTACGGCGGGCGGGTCCTCGCCGGCTTCGCCGGCGGCGTCGCCGACGCGCTCTCGCTTTTTGAGCGGTTCGAACAGAAGCTCGAGGAGTGCCGGGGGAATCTCAAGAAGGCCGCCGTCGAACTGGCCAAAGATTGGCGGGGCGACAAGGTCCTCCGGCGTCTTGAGGCCATGATGATCGTCATGGATGCCGAGCACCTCCTCCTCGTCTCGGGCGGCGGCGAGGTCATCGAGCCCGAGGACGGGCTGGCCGCCATCGGCTCCGGAGCCGGCTACGCCATCGCCGCGGCCCGGGCCCTCGCGAGTCACACCGACCTGACACCGAGGCAGATAGTGGAGGAGGCCATGAGCATAGCCTCTTCTATCTGCATCTACACCAATGACAGCCTCACCGTCGAGGAGCTGGGCGGCGCCGGAGGGGAGGCGGGACGATGAGCGACACGTGCGACGAGAGAACGAAAGGTGAGGGCGGGGAGACGCGCTCCTTCCAGCTCGTGGGCCTGGCCCGCGTCCGTCCGCCGGCTGTGGAGCTCACGCCGAGGCAGATCGTGGCCGAGCTCGACCGTTACATCGTCGGGCAGGACAAGGCCAAGCGCTGCGTGGCCATCGCCCTTCGGAACCGCTACCGCCGGCAGCGTCTGCCGGAGGAACTCCAGGACGAGATTGTCCCGAAGAACATCCTGATGATAGGTCCGACAGGCGTGGGCAAGACGCTCATCGCCCGCCGCCTGGCCAAGCTGGTCAACGCGCCGTTCGTCAAGGTGGAGGCGACGAAGTTCACCGAGGTCGGCTACGTCGGCCGCGACGTCGACTCGATGGTCAGGGACCTTGTCGAGACCGCCATCCGCATCGTTCGGAGCGAGAAGACGGAACTCGTGAGCGAGGAGGCCGACCGGGCCGCGGTGGCCCGGCTGGTCGATATCATGGCCCCGCTTCCCGGGCGGCGGAGCGGGCCCCGCAACCCCTTCCAGGCCCTGTTCGGGGGGGCGGCGGGTCAGGGGCTCGCCGAGGAGGACGACGACCGGCCCGAGGCCGTAGAGACCGACCGGATGGCCCAGGCCAGGGCGCGGCGGGCCGAGCTGCGCAGGGCCCTCCTGGCCGGCGAGATGAACGGGGTCATGGTCGAGATAGAAGTTCCCGAACGGATGCCGCCCATGGTCGAGGTCTTCAGCGGCACGGGCTCCGAGGAGATGGGAATCAACTTCCAGGACTGGCTCGGAGGACTCCTGCCGCGACGGACCAAGCGGAGAAAGGTCACCGTGGCCGAAGCCCGCCGCATCCTGGCGGCCGAGGAGGCGGCCAAGCTGGTCGACACGGAGGACGTCACCGCCGAGGCCTGCCGGAGAGCCGAGCAGTCCGGCATCATCTTCATCGACGAGCTCGACAAGGTTGCCGGCCGGGAGCGGGCCGGGTCGGGGCCCGACGTCTCCCGTGAGGGCGTTCAGCGGGACCTCCTGCCGATCGTCGAGGGTTCGACGGTGATGACCAAGTACGGCCCCGTCAAGACCGACCACATCCTCTTCATCGCCTCCGGGGCTTTCCACGTGACCAAGCCGTCCGACCTGATTCCGGAGCTGCAGGGGCGTTTCCCAATCCGGGTCGAGCTCGATCCTCTGACGCGGGAGGATTTCCGCCGCATCCTGACCGAGCCGCAGGACGCCGTGACCAAGCAGTATCAGGCTCTCCTGGCCACGGACAACGTTCACGTCACGTTCACGAGCGACGCCATCGATACCATCGCCGCCATGGCCCAGGAGGTCAACGAGCGGACGGAGGATATCGGGGCGAGGAGGCTCCACACCATCATCGAGAGGCTCCTCGAGGACCTTTCTTTCGAGGTCCCCGAGGGGCGGCAGGAGAAGGTCACTATCGATGCTGAATATGTCAAAAACAAGTTGTCTGACATCATTCGTGACCGCGATTTGAGCCGGTTCATCCTGTGACTCGGCAGCGATGTCCGGATGGCAGTGCACCTCAGCGGGAGGAGAGTCGTCGTTGACCAGTCTGCTCGAGAAAGTCAGGGAGATGAGCCGGGAGATCCAGCGCTACGCCGGAACCCCCGACGAGTTCACCCGGATGGCCAGGGTGCTGACCGAGCTCATCGGGGCTAACACCTACGTCGTCGACACCCGGGGGAAGGTCCTCGGCTACGCCATAGAGCGCGGCTTCGAGTGCGACGTTCTCGTCGAGGAGGTCCTCGAGGAGAAGCGCTTCCCGGCCGGCTACAACCAAGCCGTCCTGAGCGTACGGGAGACCTATCCCAACGTCACCCAGAAAGAGCGGACCTGCGTGTTCAAGGAAGGCGAGCCCTGCATCCAGAGCGGCAAGGTCACCACGATCATCCCCATCTATGGAGGGGGCGAGCGGCTGGGCACGCTCATCCAGGCCCGCTTCAACGAGGAGTTCAGCGACGAGGACCTGGTGCTCGGCGAGTACGGGGCCACGGTGGTGGCCATCGAGATGATGAGGACGAAGGCCGAGAAAGCCGAGGAGGAAGCCAGACGGAAGGCGGCCGTCCAGGTCGCCCTCGGCACTCTGTCCTACTCTGAACTCGAGGCCGTCCGGCACATCTTCGAGGAGCTCTCCGGCCAGGAGGGACTCCTCGTCGCCTCGAAGATCGCCGACCGTGTCGGGATCACGCGGTCGGTTATCGTCAACGCCCTGCGGAAGTTCGAGAGCGCCGGGGTCATCGAGTCCAGGTCCCTGGGTATGAAGGGGACGCACATCAAGGTCCTGAACGACTACCTTCTGGATGAGATAAGGAAGCTGCGGTAGGCCTGAGTCTCGCGAGGAGTTCGCGCGTCCCGGCGAAGCCACCCCAAGGGGTGGCTTCCCTGCGGCGGCCCCGGCGCGGTCCGAGGGTCGGGCGACCTACCGCGCGTCCGGGCCGGGTCCGAGGGGCCCGGGGAGTGTCACGCCCGGGGACCTGTCGTTGCCGGTGTCTACCTAGGGTGGTATAATACCTCGCAGTGATCAGCCGCGGCCTCCGGGCCGCGATTCCGCACGCCCCGCGAGGGTCCCGGCGGTGCTGGCCAGGCCGGTCCCGGGGGCCGATGAGGGGGGCGGAGGGGGCACCCGCCGTGCCGCCCGACGGCAAGACCACCGGCGGGTTCCCGAAACCGATGGAGGAGGTGTGCGCGTGGCTGTTGTCTCCATGAAGCAGCTCCTCGAGGCCGGTGTTCACTTCGGCCACCAGACCCGCCGCTGGAACCCCAAAATGCAGGCCTACATCTTCACCGAGCGCAACGGCATCTACATCATCGACCTGCAGAAGACGGTGAGAAAGCTCGAGGAGGCCTACAACTTCGTCCGCGACACGGTCGCCGAGGGCGGATCCGTGCTGTTCGTCGGCACCAAGAAGCAGGCCCAGGAGACCATCGAGACCGAGGCCCAGCGGTGCGGCATGCACTACGTCAACCAGCGCTGGCTCGGCGGCATGCTGACCAACTTCTCGACCATCAAGAAACGCATCCAGCGTCTCAAGGAGCTCGAGAAGCTCGAGGAGGACCAGCAGCTGCCGGCCCTGACCAAGAAGGAGCAGCGGCAGCTCCTTCACGAGAAGGCGAAGCTGGAGAAGTTCCTGAAGGGCATCAGGCACATGACCCAGCTGCCGGATGTCGTCTACATCGTCGACCCGCGTAAGGAGAACATCGCCGTTCTCGAGGCGCGGCGGCTTGACATTCCCATCGTGGCCATCGTCGACACGAACTGCGACCCGGACGAGGTCGATTACGTCATACCCGGTAACGACGATGCCATCCGCGCCGTGAAGCTCATCACGTCACGCCTGGCCGACGCCGTGCTGGAAGGCAGGCAGCTCGCCGGCGACCGGGCCGGAGTTACCTCCGACGAGGACGATGAGGCGGTCTACCGCGAGGAGAGCGAGACCGAGGAAGCCTTCGGGGACGAGGAGGCGGTCGGCGAGGGTGGCGAGGAAGCCACCCTGGACGGTGGAGCCGAATACGCTCCGGAAGAAGTGGGATAGCGGGGGCTCCTTGCCCCTGATAGTCTTGACGATCCCGGGGCGGGCCAGGCGGCCCGCCCCGCTGGCGAAAGGGGACCGGTAGGTGAGCCAGGAGATATCCGCCTTGAGGGTGAAGGAACTCCGTGAGAGCACCGGGGCGGGGATGATGGACTGCAAGAAGGCTCTCGTCGAATCCGGGGGGGACTTCGAAAAGGCCGCCCGCCTCCTCCGGGAGAAAGGGCTCGCGCGGGCTCTCAAGCGGGCTGGGCGCGAGGCGAAGGAGGGGGTCGTCGAGGCCTACGTCCACCTGGCCGGGCGGATCGGCGTCATGGTCGAGGTCAACAGCGAGACGGACTTCGTCGCCAAGAACGACGAGTTCCGGGCCTTCGCTCATGACGTCGCTCTTCAGATAGCGGCCATGAACCCCGGCTGGATCGCCCCGGAGGACGTGCCCGAAGAAGTGCTGGCCGCCGAGCGTGAGGTGATCCGGGCCCAGGCGGAGGCGGAGGGCAAGCCTGCCGACAAGATCGACCGCATCGTCGCCGGTCGCCTCCAGAAGTTCCTCGAGGAGCGCTGCCTGCTGAAGCAGCCCTACATCCGGGACAACGCCCGGCGCGTCGAGGATATCCTCGGAGACCTCCGGGCGCGCATCGGCGAGAACATCCGGATCCGGCGGTTCGCCCGCTTCGAGGTCGGAGGAGGGGCGGCGGTGGCCGAGAGCCCGCTGCCGCCAACTGACGGCTGTGAGTGACGGGCCCCGGCCGGCCTATCACCGGGTCGTCCTCAAGCTGAGCGGACAGGCTCTGGCCGGAGGGGCGGGTGTGGGCATCGCCCCGGACGTAGTCTTCTCGGTCGCCCGCCAGATCAGGGAGGTGGTCCACCTCGGCTGCCAGGTCACCGTCGTGGTCGGGGGAGGCAACCTCTGGCGCGGGCGGGAGGGGTCGAGCCGCGGTATGGACCGGGCCACGGCCGACTACATGGGGATGCTGGCTACGGTCATCAACGCTCTGGCCCTCCAGGACGCCCTGGAGAAGCTCGGCGTCGAAACCCGAGTGCAGACGGCCATAGAGATGAAGGAGGTCGCCGAGCCCTATATCAGGCGGAGAGCAATCCGTCACCTCGAGAAGGGCCGGGTCGTCATCT
This sequence comes from Symbiobacterium sp., assembly GCA_020725405.1. Classification (GTDB taxonomy): domain Bacteria; phylum Bacillota; class Sulfobacillia; order UBA995; family UBA9673; genus DYFB01. Next base: position 40,591 of record DYFB01000072.1, read on the forward strand.
TCGCCGGCGGGACGGGCAACCCGTTCTTCTCGACGGACACCGCCGCGGCCTTGCGGGCCGCGGAGATCGAGGCCGACCTCATCCTGATGGCCAAGCAGGGGACGGACGGGGTCTACGACCGCGACCCGAACCGGACCGCGGAGGCGGTCAGGTACGACGAGCTCGGCTACCTGGAAGTCCTGAACCGGGGCCTCGGCGTCATGGACGCGACGGCCACGTCCCTGTGCATGGACAACAGCATCCCCATCCTGGTCTTCGACCTCAATAAGGAAGGGAACATCGTCAGGGCCGTTACCGGTGAACGTATCGGGACACTGGTGAGGGGGGACGAGCGTGATCGAGGAGATCCTGTCTGACGCGGAGGAGCGGATGAAGAAGACCGTCGACTTCTTCCGCAAGGAGCTCAGCACTCTGCGGGCCGGTCGGGCGACGCCGACTCTCGTCGAGAAGATCACCGTCGACTACTACGGCGCGCCCACACCGGTAAACCAGCTGGCGACCATCAGCGTGCCCGAGCCGAGACTCCTGGTCATCCAGCCCTGGGACAAGAGCGCGGTGGGGGCCGTGGAGAAGGCCATCGCCAAATCGGACCTCGGAATCCACCCCCAGAGCGACGGCAATCTCATCCGTCTGGTGATACCCCAGCTGACCGAGGAGCGTCGGGGAGAACTCGTCAAGTTCATCCGCAAGAAGGCCGAGGAGACCAGGGTAGCCCTCCGCAACGTGCGCCGCGAGGCGAACGACCTCCTGAAGGAGGCGGCCAAGGAGGGCGAGATATCCGAGGACGAGCGGGACCGGGGACTCGATGAGGTCCAGAAGCTTACCGACCGCCACATCGCCGACACCGACAAGGTCCTGGCGGCCAAGGAGAAGGAGCTGATGGAGGTCTGAGCCGGCCCGGTCCGGGCTTTCAGACCTCCGACCTTCTCGGGCTCGAACTCCCGGTTGCTGAGGCCCGGGCCGGGCGAGCGGGGTTCGATATCCGCATCGTCCGGACGGCCGCGCCCGGCGCCGGGCCGGGCGTCTCCGGAGAGCACGGGCCCACCCGCGTTGTGAGAGTGCGCCTGGACGGCAAGGGGGTCCTCGAGCTGACCGTCGCCCCGGAGGTCCGGACGGAGCGGCCGGACGCTCGGTGAGGGGAGAAGGGGCCGTCAGGGCCCTGGCGGAGCGAGGACCCGCCCGGGCAAGGGGGGACAGGTCGTTGGAGGCGTCCAAGGTGTCCGGCATCCCGCGTCATGTGGCCATCATCATGGATGGGAACGGCCGCTGGGCCCGCCGGCGGAACCTTCCTCGGGCCGCAGGCCACCGGGCCGGGGGCGAGGCCCTCCGCCGGACGGTCGAGGCCTGCCGGGATCTGGGGATAGAGATTCTGACGGTCTACGCCTTCTCCACCGAGAACTGGAAGCGGCCGCGCGCCGAGGTCGAGGCCCTGATGGACCTTATCGTCGAGTACGTGCGCAAGGAGCGCGAGGAACTCATCCGGAACAACATCCGGGTGGTCAACATCGGCGACACGAGCGGCCTCCCCGCGGCAGCCCGGCGGGAGATAGAGAGCATCGTGGCCGCGACGAGCCAGAACACCGGGCACGTTCTCTGTCTGGCCCTCAATTACGGGGGACGCCGGGAGATCGTCGAGGCGGCGCGCGCGCTCGCGCAGAAGGCGGCCCGCGGCGAGGTTCGGCCCGGGGAGATCGACGAAGACATGTTCAGACGGCACCTGACCACGGGTGACCTTCCCGACCCGGACATCCTCATCCGCCCGAGCGGCGAGATGCGCGTGTCGAACTTCCTGCTCTGGCAAATAGCCTACACCGAGCTCTGGTTCACCCCCGTCCTGTGGCCCGACTTCGGCCCCGAGCAGCTGCGCCAGGCCGTCGAGGCCTACCGGCAGAGGCACCGGCGCTACGGCGGTCTGAGCCTGGAGGACGCCTGATGCTGGCTACCCGCGTCGCCAGCGCTCTGGTCTTCGGCCCCCTGCTCATCGCGGCCGGGTGGTTCGGAGGCCCTCTCCTCTGGCTCCTGACCGCTGCCGTCGTCGTCCTCGGCCTCCTGGAGCTCGACCGGCTGCTGGCGGTGACCGACCGGCGGGCCTGGCCGGCTCTGACCCTGCCGGTCGGGCTCGGCCTCGTGGCCGCTGCGGCGTCTGGTCGACCCGACCTTCTCGGGGCTGTTCTCAGCGCGGGCGTCCTGGCCGCGGTGTTCGCCCCGGCCCTCTTCCCCGGGCGGGTGAAGGCCGGCGACGGGGTGGCCTCGGTCTTCGCTTTGGCCTACCTGCCGTGGCTCGCCTCGCATTTCATCCTCCTGCGCGGGCTCCCAGGGGGGGCGGAGCTCTTTCTCTTCGCCCTCTTCGGAACGTGGGTTTTCGACAGCGGCTCCTATTTCGCCGGGCGAGCCTTCGGCCGCCGCAAGCTCGCACCTCGGGTCAGTCCGGGGAAGACCTTCGAGGGACTCCTGGGCGGGGCGGCGGCCGGCCTGCTCTTCATCGGCTGGCTCGGCCTGGCCTGGCTCGGACTCGGGCCGCTCGAGAGCGGGCTCGCAGCCGTGGTCATCATGACCGCCGCTCAACTGGGCGACCTGGCCGAATCGGCACTGAAGCGCCAGTCGGGAGTCAAGGACTCGGGAGCCCTCATCCCGGGCCACGGCGGGGTTCTTGACCGGTTCGACAGCCTTCTCGGCGTCATGCCGGCCGTGTACTATCTCTGGTGGCTGTGGCTGGGGGCGTGAGAGTGGACGCGGGAGTGAACTGGCAGAAGGCCCTCGTCTGGGTCCTCTGGACGGCCGGGCTGGTCCTGGTCTTCCTCATCCTGAAATACGTCGTTCCGTACTTCCTGCCGTTCCTGATAGCGGTGACCCTGGCCGTTCTGCTCGACCCAACGGTCGACGCCATCGAGGAGAGGCTCCGGGTGCCCCGGGGCTGGGCGGTCGGTCTCACCCTGCTCTTCTTCTTCGGACTCGCCGTGGGACTCATTCTCTTCGCGGTGGGTGCCCTGGTCGTTCAGCTCGGCGAGCTGGCGGTTAACCTACCCTCTCACTACGAGAAGCTCGTCCTCTTCAGCGAGACCCTGCTCGAGCGGGCGGCCGAGGTGTTCTCGGGGATGCCCGAGGAGATGGTCCTCTTCATCGAGGACTCGATCCGGTCGAGCCTGCAGTCCATCTACCTTGTCCTTGACGGCCTCGTTCAGGCCCTGCTGCACGGGCTCGGCCGCCTCCCGACCGCCTTCATCGTCGCCCTGGTCTCGCTGGTGGCCACCTTCTTTATCAGCCGGGACAAGGCTCTCATCATGGAGTTCTTCCTCTCCCTCCTGCCGCCGGGGTGGCGGGGACGAGCCCTCGCGGTCAACCAGGACATCCTGGCCTCGGTAGTCGGCCTGGTCAAGGCGCAACTGGGGCTGGTAGGTCTGACCATGGCCCTGACCGTGGGCGGGCTCTACCTCCTCGGTGTCAGGTACGCCTGGCTCATGGGGCTCCTTACCGGCGTCCTGGATGTCCTCCCCATCGTCGGACCCGCGGTGGTCCTCGTCCCCTGGGCGGTCTACTGCTTCATCGACGGAGACGCCTCTCTGGGTCTGGGCCTTCTGGTCCTGCACGTCTGCCTCTCCGTCTTCCGGCAGTTCATGGAGCCGCGGATCATCGGGCAGCGTCTCGGCCTGCACCCCCTCGTGGCTCTCCTCTCGCTCTACCTCGGCATCAGCCTTCTCGGCGTGACCGGGCTCGTCGTCGGACCCCTCGTGGCCATCGTCATCCGGGCCCTGGTCAAGACGGGGCAGGACCCACCCGGACCCGGGGCTCCCCCCGGGACCCCCCGGCGGTCGGCCCGCGCCAGGCGGCGGGCCGGAGGGGAGACGACCGCCGGATGAAGCGTCTGGTCATTCTCGGCTCGACCGGCTCCATCGGTCTCCAGGCGCTGGAGGTGGTCGAGGCTCTTCCCGGGGAGTTCCAGGTGGTCGGTCTCGCCTCCGGGGGGGCGCGGGAGGACCTGTTCGCCGCGCAGCTCGAGCGCTGGCGCCCGTCGGTCGCCGCTCTGACTCTCCCCGATGCGGCCCGGCGCGCCGCCCGAGCGGTCGGGCGTGAGGTCCTGCCTGGCCCGGAGGGGCTGGAGACGGCGGCGTCCTGGCCGGAGGCCGACCTCGTCCTCAACGCCGTCGTGGGCTTCGCCGGGCTGTCCCCGACCCTCGCGGCCATTGCCGCCGGCAAGGACGTGGCCATGGCCAACAAGGAGGCCCTTGTCGCCGCCGGGCCCCTGGTGACGGCCTCGGCGCGGGCAAAGGGAGTGACGCTCCTTCCGGTCGACTCCGAGCCGAGCGCCGTATACCAGTTGATGGTCGGACGCTCCTGGTCGGAGCTCGACCGCATCGTCCTCACGGCGTCCGGTGGGCCGTTCTACGGCCGGACGCCGGCCGACCTCGAGACGGTGACGCCCGAGGAAGCCCTGCACCACCCGACCTGGCGGATGGGTCCGAAGATAACCGTCGACTCGGCGACACTCATGAACAAGGGGTTCGAGGTCATCGAGGCCTCCCGGCTCTTCGAGGTGCCGGTCGAGCGCATAGAGGTTCTCGTCCATCGTCAGAGCCTCATCCACTCGATGGTCGTCCTCACCGACGGGGTTGTCCTCGCCCACGTCGGACCGCCCGATATGCGCTACCCCATCCAGTACGCCCTGACCCACCCCCGCCGGCCACCCGCCCCCTGGCCCCGTCTGGAGCTGGGGACGGCCCCGGCCCTGACCCTGGCGCGACCCGACCCCGGGGCCTTCCCCTGCCTTCGTCTGGCTTACGAGGCGGGGCGGGCGGGGGGCAGCCTTCCCGCGGTGCTCAGCGCGGCCGATGAGGTCCTGGTCGAGGCCTTCCTCGGCGGGCGCATCGGTTTTCTGGACATCCCGCGAGGGCTGGAACGGGTCCTCAGCGGGCACCGGGCTTTCGAGATAACCGCTCTCGAGGACGCCCGGCGGGCCGACGCGGAGGGGCGGGAGGCGGCCCGGGCCTTCCTTGCCTGAAGCCTGGTCACCGGGTAGAATAGGGGCGACGTTCGCCGGGGCGGACCGCCTGGCGCCCGGAGAGGAGCATCCGGTTGACCCTCTTGACCCTGGTGGCCTCGGTGGCGGTCTTCGGGCTTCTCATCCTGGCCCACGAGTTCGGCCACTTCCTCGCCGCCAAGAGGGCGGGAGTCACGGTGCGGGAGTTCAGCATCGGCTTCGGCCCGCGCCTAGGCGGTTGGGAGCGCGGCGGGACCGTGTACTCCCTGCGGCTCTTCCCGCTGGGCGGCTTCAACCTGATGGCCGGGATGGACCCGGACGAACCGGTCACCGAGGGCTCCTTCAACGCGAAGTCCTTGGGCCAGCGGGTCACCATCGTCGCCGCTGGCCCCCTGATGAACTTCCTTCTGACGGCTCTTCTCTTCAGCCTGATGTTCGCCATCTTCGGGCTGCCCTACCAGGCCAACCTCGACTCGGCCGCCATCGGACAGGTCATCCCGGGCTACCCGGCCGAGAAGGCCGGTCTCGAGCCGGGCGATGTCGTCGTCTCCATCGACGGTGACGAGATACGGACCTGGGCCGACCTCTCGGTCCGGACCGGACGGTCCCTGGGCCGGTCGATCACCGTCGTCGTCAGGCGGGGCGAGGAGCTCAGGACCTTCGTCGTGACGCCCGTGGCCGACCCGGAAGAGCCCGGGGCCGGTATCATCGGGGTGACGCCGACCCTGCTGTTCAGGAGAATCGGCCCCATTGAGTCGGTGGCCCAGGGGCTCAGCGAGACCTGGCGGGTCCTCGTCGCCTGGCTGTCGGGCCTTGTGGGCCTGTTCCTCCAGCGGGCCCCGGCCGACCTGGCCGGGCCGGTCATGACGGTGAGGTTCATCGGGGCGACGGCGAAGTCGGGTCTGGCCAACCTCATGTATCTCGCGGGGTTTCTCAGCCTCAACATCGGCCTGTTCAACCTCATCCCCTTCCCCGCCCTGGACGGCGGGCGCCTCACCTTCCTGGCCTACGAGGGAATCACCCGGCGCAAGGTCGACCCCCACAAGGAGAGCCTGGTCCACTTCGTAGGCTTCGCCACCCTCATCCTGCTCATCATCCTGGTCACCTACCGGGACATCCTCCGGCTATAGCGGGGAGGGAAGCGATGGAGTTAAGACAGGGCCCGGGCCCGAGCACCCGCAGGATATCGCGGACCGTCCGTGCCGGGCGCCTTTTCATCGGCGGCGGTTGGCCGGTCAGCGTCCAGTCCATGACCAAGACCGACACCCGGCGGGTGGCCGAGACCCTCGCCGAGATAGGCCGCCTCGCTGAGGCCGGCTGCGACCTCGTGCGGGTGGCCGTTCCGGACTCCGCCGCCGCGGCGGCCCTGGCCGAGATACGGCGGGAGAGCCCTGTCCCGATCGCGGCCGACATCCACTTCGACTACCGCCTGGCCCTCGCGGCCCTGGAGGCAGGCGCCGACAAGCTGCGGCTCAACCCGGGGAATATCGGGTCGGCCGACAGGGTGCGGGCCGTGGCCCGCGCGGCGGCCGAGAGGGGGGTACCGGTCCGGGTGGGGGCCAACGCCGGCTCCGTGGCCGAGGAGGACCGGGAGCGGGCCCGAGGAGACGCGGCCGCGGCTCTGGTGGAGTCGGCCCTCAGGCAGGCCCGCGTCCTCGAGGAGGCTGGGCTCCGGGATATCGTCGTTTCGGTCAAGGCTTACGACCTGCCGGTGATGACCGCGGCCTACCGGGAGATGGCCGCCAGGACGGATTACCCGCTTCACCTCGGGGTGACCGAGGCCGGAGCCGGGCTGGCCGGGACGGTCCGGTCGGCCGCGGGTATCGGCAGCCTCCTCCTCGACGGCATCGGCGACACCATCCGGGTCTCCCTGACGGGGCCGGCCGAGGACGAGGTCCGCACCGGGCGGGAGATACTCCTGGCCACGGGGGCCCGGACCGGTTTGACGCTTGTCTCCTGCCCGATGTGCGGGCGCTCGACGGTGGACCTGGCCGCCCTGGTGGCCGAGGTCCGGGAGGCCCTTCAGGGCCTCGACGCCCCTCTTCGGGTGGCGGTCATGGGGTGTGAGGTCAACGGCCCGGGGGAGGCCCGCGACGCCGATGTCGGGGTGGCCGTCGTCGGCGGGAGAGGGCTCCTGTTCCGGAGGGGCCAGCCCGTGCGACGGCTGGGAAGAGAGGAAATCGTCCCGGCCCTATTGAAGGAAGTGCGGCGTCTTGCCGAGGAGGCGGCTACGGCTGTGACGCCGCCGGGACCGGGAGGGTGACCGAACTGAGGGAAGACAAGGACTTCGTCAAAGCCATAACCCCGAAGAGCCGGGACTACTCGCAGTGGTACGTCGACGTGGTGACCAAGGCCGAGCTGATGGACTACGCCCCGGTCAAGGGCTGCATGGTCATCCGGCCCTACGGCTACGCCATCTGGGAGAGCATCCAGCAGGCTCTGGACCCGCGGTTCAAGGAGACCGGACACCAGAACGCCTACTTCCCGCTCTTCATCCCGGAGAGCTTCCTCCGGCGTGAAGCCGAGCACTTCGAGGGCTTCACCCCACAGGTCGCCTGGGTCACCCGGGGAGGGGGCGAGGACCTCGCCGAACCTCTTGCCGTCCGTCCGACGTCCGAGGCTATCATCGGCTCCATGTACTCGAAGTGGATCCAGTCCTACCGCGACCTTCCGGTCCTCATCAACCAGTGGTGCAACGTGGTCCGCTGGGAGAAGGCCACGCGTCCCTTCCTGCGGACGAGCGAGTTCCTGTGGCAGGAGGGTCACACCTGCCACCGGACCGAGGCCGAGGCCGAGGAGGAGACTCTCACCATCCTCGAGATATACCGCGACTTCGCCGAGAACGTCCTGGCGATACCGGTCATCGCCGGCCTCAAGTCGGACTCCGAGAAGTTCGCCGGCGCCCTCCGGACCTACTCCATCGAAGCTCTCATGTCCGACGGCCGGGCCCTCCAGGCCGGCACGTGCCACAATCTCGGTCAGCACTTCGCCAAGGTTTTCGATATCACGTTTCTCGACCAGGACGGCCAGCTCAAACACGTCTGGCAGAGCTCCTGGGGGGTCAGCACCCGGCTCATCGGGGCCCTGGTCATGGTCCACGGTGACGACCGGGGCCTCGTCCTTCCGCCGAGAGTCGCTCCGGTCCAGGTCGTCGTGGTCCCCATCCCGAGCGACAGGGACGGCGAGCTCGTGACCACCGCCGTCGCCGCGGCCCGCGACGCGCTCACCACCGACGTTCCCGGCCTGCGGCTCAAGGTTGACGACCGTCCCGAGTACACCCCCGGATGGAAGTTCAACGACTGGGAGATGCGCGGGGTGCCCCTGCGCCTGGAGATAGGGCCGAGGGACGTCAAGGCCGGACAGGTCGTCGCCGTCCGGCGCGACACGGGCGAGAAGTCGACCCTGAGCGCGGAGCCCGCTGCCCTGGCCCAGGGGGTCCGGGCCCTCCTCGACGACATCCAGAGGGGGCTGTACGAGCGGGCGAAGGTTTTCCGGGAGGTGAACACCCGCTCGGCCGCCTCGGTTGAGGAGATGGCGGACGTGATGGAGGGCCCCCGGGGCTTCGTTCTGGCCCCGTGGTGCGGCTCGCCCGAGTGCGAGGAGCACATCAAGGAAGCGACCGGAGCGACCATCCGGTGTCTCCCGCTTGCGCCGGCCGCGGCCGGGGGCGGGCGGGACGGTGGGAGCGGCCTCAGCGGTGAGGACCGGAGCGGTCAAGGCGGCCGAAGCGGTGAGACCGGCCGCTGCGTCCGCTGCGGTCAAGTCCCCGGGCGCCCGGCCTATTTCGCCCGGGCATACTAGGCGGACAGAGAGCAACGAAGGCCGCCGTTCGGAGGGACGCATCTGTCCGGAGTCTCGGTGATCATCCCGGCCTATAACGAGGAGGCCACGGTGGGCCCGGTTGTGGACGCGGCCCGAAAGGTCGATTCCGTAGCCGAGGTCCTGGTCGTCAGCGACGGCTCGACCGACAGGACGGCGGAGGTCGCGCGCAGGCACGGGGCCAGGGTCATCGAGCTCCCTCGGAACAGCGGCAAGGCGGCGGCCATGCGGGCCGGTCTTCTGAGCGCCACGTGGGGCGTGGTCCTCTTCCTCGATGCCGACCTCATCGGGCTCCGGCCCGAGCACATCGCCCGGCTTCTCGACCCCGTTCTTACGGGACGGGCCGACGTGTCCATCGGGGTGATGCGGCACGGACGCCCGGTCACCGACCTCGCTCAGGTAGTCGCCCCCTTCCTCTCGGGGATGCGCGCGGGCCGGACGGAGGTCTTCGAGCCTTTGAGGGATCTCGGGGAGGCCGGCTGGGGCGCCGAGGTGGCCCTGACCCTCTGGGCCCGTGAGCACAAGATGCGGGTCGTCGAGGTCCGGGTCGAGGGCGTCACCCAGCGCATGAAGGAGGAGAAGGTGGGCCTCGCCAAGGGCTTCATGGCTCGACTCCGCATGTACTGGGACATCGTCCGGGTCGTTCCCAAGAGCGAGCGGGCCCGGCGCTAGGAGAGGGGCGAGGCCGGTGACCGGGACACTGTCGGAGCTCGAGCTTGTCCTCCGCCTGTTCATGGGCTTCGTGCTCGGGGCTCTTGTGGGTCTCGAGCGGGAGACCCACGAGCGGCCGGCCGGCCTCAGAACCTTCATCCTCGTCTCCGTCGGCTCGACCCTCATCATGATCGTTTCTATCAGCCTGAGAGAGCTCTTCCCTGGGGCGAGCGCTGTCGACCCCGGCCGCATCGCGGCTCAGGTGGTGACGGGCATCGGCTTTCTCGGCGCGGGGACGATAATCCACGAGGGCCCGTTCATCAGGGGTCTGACGACGGCGGCCGGGCTCTGGGTGGTCGCCGCCATCGGGCTGGCCGTCGGAGCGGGTTTCTACCTTGCTGGGGCGGCGACAACAGCCCTGGCCCTCCTCACCCTCACCGTGCTGGCCCGGGTGGAGAGGGCTTACATCAGGGTCAAGGGCCACGGCCTCGTGACCGTCGTCACCTCGGATGAGCCGGGGCAGCTCGGGCGCATCGGTTCGGCTCTCGGCGAGCGGGACATCGACATCCGCGACATCTCCCTCACCCCACGGGAGCCGGGACTGGTGCAGATCGAGCTCCGGGTGAAGGCCCCGAGCAAACCCGCGCTGGAGGCCGCTATGCAGGCCATCCTGGGGCTGCCCGGGGTGCGGCGGGCCGAGTACTCCGGGTGAAGGGGCTTGCTGGTTCCCCCAAGAGTGATGGGGTTTGATGGGTTCCAACCGAGGCCGGGGCGGAGCCGCCGGAGCCCTCGGCGACCAGTCCATGACGAGCAGTCCGCGTTTCTTGCCCGGCTTGACTTCCGTGTGATATACTAAATGACGGGTTGCGGCGCCGATCTCTCCTGCGCCGTAAATTGTTTATTGCAGGGGATTACCGGGCAAGGAGGCGGGTTGACCGGCCCGGCGGGAGGCCGAGTCCGCGGACGATAGCCAGCCAATACGGCGGTCTCTACGGAGTGGGTCGCAACGAGCCCACTCCTTGTTGTCGAAAAAGGGGTGCGGGCCTGTGACGCCAACCTTGAAGCGCGAGCTCGTGGACAAGGTCGAGCGTCTGGCGGCCGAATTGCTCGCCGCCAGGGACGACGGCCTCTTTCTGGACCGCGTCGAGCTCGGGCGAGAGGGAGCGGAGGACGTGCTTCGGGTCGTTCTCGACCACCCCGATGCGGTCACGCTCGACCACTGCGAGGCGGTCACACGGGAGCTCGGGGCGAGGTTGGATGAGGCTGACTTGATCTCTCAGCCCTACAGGCTCGAGGTCTCGTCGCCGGGCGTCGAGCGCCCCCTTACCCGGGACGAGCACTTCGAGCGTTTTCGGGGTCGCCAGGTTTCTCTGCACCTCTACCGGCCTATCGACGGGCTGAAGACGGTCACCGGGCGGCTCGAGGGTCTCGGGGCCGGGGGAGCCGTTCTCGTCGAGATTCCGGCGCGGGGCCGGAAGAGCATCCCCCGGGAGCTCGTGGCCAAGGCGCAGCTGAGCGTGGACTGGACGAGGGTGGGGCGCGAACGGCGCGGTAACGGAGGCGGTGATGGTCAGTGACATCCCAAGGACGCCCATCTGGAGGGCGGACCAAGCCCAAAGGCGCCAACCTGGACTTCGTCCAGGCTCTGGCTCAGATCGAGGATGAGAAGGGCATCCCGGTCCCCGCGCTCATGGAGGCCATCGAGCAGGCCCTCGTCTCCGCCTACCGCCGCAACTTCGGGACGGTCGGCCAGAACGTCCGGGTCGAGCTTGACGCCGATACCGGGGAGTTCCGGGTCTTCGGGCTCCGGGAGGTCGTGGAGGAGCCGTCCGACCCGCACGCCGAGATATCACTGGCGGAGGCTCGGGAGATAGACCCGAACTACAACGTCGGCGACGTCGTCGAGACCGAGGTGACCCCGAGCGACTTCGGCCGGATTGCCGCTCAGACCGCTAAGCAGGTCGTCCTTCAGCGCATCCGCGAGGCTGAGCGGGGAGTCATCTTCGAAGAGTTCGCCAACCGCGAGGGAGACATCGTCACGGGCGTCGTCCAGCGCCAGGAATTTCGGAACTATTACATCAACCTTGGCAAGACCGAGGCCGTCCTGACCCCCCCGGAGCAGGTCCCCGGTGAGAGGCTGCGCACGGGGGAGAGAATCAAGGTCTATATCGTCGAGGTCAAGCGGACGACTAAGGGACCCCAGATATACCTCTCTCGGACCCATCCAGGGCTGGTCAAGAGGCTCTTCGAGCTCGAGGTGCCCGAGATACACGACGGGCTTGTCGAGATACGGGCCATAGCCAGAGAACCGGGCTCCCGGACCAAGGTGGCCGTGGCCTCTCGTGACCCGAACGTCGACCCCGTCGGAGCCTGCGTCGGAGCCAAAGGCGTGCGGGTCCAAGCTGTCGTCCACGAGCTCAAGGGGGAGAAGATAGACATCATTCCGTGGTCGGACAACAACCGGGAGTACGTCGCCAACGCTCTCCGCCCGGCCAAGGTTCTCTACACCGAGCTCGACCCGGAGACCAAGGTAGCCCGGGTCGTCGTCCCCGACTACCAGCTCTCCCTGGCGATCGGTCGCGAGGGTCAGAACGCGCGCCTGGCCGCCAAGCTGACCGGGTGGAAGATCGATATCAGGAGCGAGTCCCAGGCCGAGCAGGAGACGACCGGAGCCGGGGAGGTGGCCGACCCGGGGGCTGGCGAGGCGTCCAGGCCGGCTCCTGACGTCGGGGACGCCGGGGCGGTTCCCGAGGACTCCTGGGACGAGGCCCCGGCCGCGCCTGTGGAAGACGGGACCGGGGGGCTCACCGCAGACGGCGAAGGGGTGAGCGGCGATCACAAAGAACCGACAGCCTAAGCGCCCCAAACACCAGCCTCTCCGTACCTGCCTCGGCTGCGGGCAGAAGCGCCCGAAGAAAGAACTCGTGCGGGTGGTCCGGAGCCCCGCCGGGGTTATCGAGCTGGATGAGACCGGGCGCCGGTCTGGTCGGGGGGCGTACGTCTGCCCGTCAGCCGCATGCCTCGCGGCCGCGGTCAAGGCAAAGAAACTGGAGAAAGCTTTGGAAGCGCCCGTTCCCGATGACGTTGCGGCGTCTCTGGCCAGGGCCGTGGCTGGCGAACCGGTCGATGAGACCGCGAACCGCCGGACCTCCTGAAGGGGTGAGGTTTTTGCCTGAAGGCAAGATTCGAGTCGACGAGCTGGCCGAGATACTCGGCATCGAGCCGGGGCGACTCATGATTCTGCTCGGGGACCTGGGAGTCAAGGTCCCGAACCCCGCGGCCCTGGTGGACGCGTCGTTGGAGAACCGGCTGAAGGGCATAGTCAGGCGTCCGTCCTACGGCGGGCGCGGGCAGATGGCCGCGCGTCCCGAGCCGGTGTGGCTCACCTCTTTGCAGCGGCCGCGTCCGAAGAAGCCGCCGGGGGAGACCGCGGAAACGGAGGCGCGGGCGCCGGGCGCGAAGGCCGCGGCCGCCCCTGGTGGGGCGAAGAGACCACCGGCGGCGGCCGCCGAAGC
>DYFB01000073.1 GCA_020725405.1 Symbiobacterium sp.
AATCCACATCCCCGTCCATCCCGGCCTTGCGCAACAGGTCAAGAAGTGAGACTCTATCAATGGCCACCACGTCGGTCCCTCCTTCGCGTTGTTGGTGACGCTCAACGCTTTGGGAACCACGCGGTAGCCTTCCTGCTTGCTCAACTGGGATTTACACCACTACTTGGAACTCTAACAAGGAATCGGAGCCTCTTCACAAAAAACATGCCAACGCTTCTCTTTGTAAGTGATTTGAGAGGCCAGGAGGTGGCCTGGCGTGATGAAGCCCGGTTCGCCGAGAGCGCGGCCTGGACTGGACCTTCGGTTCTGGCTGGTTCTCGTCGTCTTGTCGACCGTGCTCTCGGGCGTTACCTCCGCACAGGACATTCCTCTCCACAGCAAAATCAAACTCCGCGTGCCCCTTAGCCACGTGAAGGTCAGCAATGTTGACGTCCGGAGGTCGGGAGCGTCAACGCTAGGGCAGTCCACCGCCTGTCGCATAGAAAGAGGGGCTTTCCAGGCTCGCGTCGGTGACACCCTGACCGTCTCGGGCCTGTTGACTGACAGACTAACGGGAGACCCGATGAGGGTTTACTTGATTGTTGGGTTGAAGAGTCCCTCGACTACCGGGTATGGGTTGGAGCGCGACCTGTCCGCTCACTGTCTAGCCGACTCATCCGGTCGTTTCAAGGTGTCCCTGTCCACGGATACAGCCTACCCAGACAGCTACTCCCTGTGTCTTGACACCCACGGTCGCATCCTATACTTCCACTATGAAAAAGAATATAAGCTTGACCTGTGGGATTCCTCAGCCATCAGGCTTCACCCGTTCACGGACGAGAGCGGTACAAAGCTCAAGGGGCAACTCCTGACCGCGCACGGGCTGCCGGTCCGCCGTGCTCCTGTATCGATAACCGTCAACGGGCGGCAGGCGGCCGCCCTGACTACCGATGAGTCGGGCGGGTTCGCGTGCGAGCTCGACCTGCGCCCGGGTAAGCACACCATAGCGGCCAGGTTCCCTGGGGTACCCTTCGTGGAGCCGTGCGAGACGGTCATCACGTACGACCCCACTCTGTACTACTGGAGCGTCGTTCTGGAGGAGTCGGCCGGCCGTGTCGTTCTTCCGGAACGCCTCACCGTCCTCACCGTGCGGGTGGAGGGTACGCCGCCGTACAGGGACTTGGCCCTCTCGTTCACCGCCACCGCGGTCGAGACCGGCCGAGCCTCGAGACTGCAGGTGGCCCCAGCCGGGGTGTCCGGTCAGCAGCAGGCCAACCTGCGCGATTCCATCCCCATAACGGCTGCGGTCAACCCTGTCGCTTTGCTCCTTCCCGCGGTCCCCGGCAGCTACGTGATAACGGCGGAGGCTGACCCCGAAGGGCCCCACCGACTCGCCGACATAGTTGCGGCCACGGTGAGCGTCTGGGCCCCGACATCGCTGGATCTCCGCCTCGAGCGCAGGGGGGCCGGGGAGTCCCTCGTCGGGATGCTCACATCTCTCGGGTCGCCTCTCTCAGGAGAACCCTGGACGATCTTGCAGAACGGTCAACCGCATGCGTCGGGGGTATCGGCAGAAGATGGCTCCTTCGTGTTGGAAGGTCCGCTTCCCCGGGCTAACTACATAGCCCTCTATTCACCGGAGCCCGGGCGGTACTACTTGCCTTCGAGGTCGGAGGTCGTGAATCTGACCCCGTTCCCGTGGACTCCCTTGGTCGCAGCCGGAGCGGTTCTTGCCGCTGTCCCACTGGGGTGGACCCTTGTGCGGCCCCGGTGGAGGCGCCATCCGCCCCAACGGCGGCTGCGCCACCCGGTCACTGACTTGGAGGAGTCGTCGCCTCCGGAAGCGCCGGACCCTCGGGCTATCCTGGAGATACTGCCGCCCCGGGAGCAGATAATCCTCCTCTATGAGGCGCTCGTCGTCCCCGTCCTCTCGCGCGTGGCCAGCCCCGACCCGACCCGGGGGCAGTGGCATTTCTGGCGGCGGGTCTGCCGGAGTCTGCCCGAGGCCTGCGACGCGCTGGCCGGCCTCATCAGCCTCTACCAGGAGGCCAGGTACAGCCGTCATG
The DNA here is from genome assembly GCA_020725405.1 of Symbiobacterium sp. Lineage (GTDB taxonomy): Bacteria > Bacillota > Sulfobacillia > UBA995 > UBA9673 > DYFB01. The sequence goes on from DYFB01000073.1 coordinate 2,046, forward strand.
TGGTGACTCCGCATCAGGTCGCCGAGGCTAGGCGCCTCGCCGCCGACGTTGTCGCTATCGCCGCGGCATCCGTGGCCGAGCCTCCGGCGGGCGACGTCTCACCCCCCGCCTCGGAAGGCTCGCCCGCGCCCGCGGGTCCGGGGGAGGTGGAGCGGTGATGGGCTCTCGGCTGATACCGGGGCTTGCTGTTGCCCTGTGTCTCTTCCTCTCCTTCCCGGCCCTGGCGGACTCGGAGAACGTTTCCACTAAACCTTGGGAAGGGCTCGATTCTCTGAAGCACCTCTTGACGTCTGAGGGCTTCACCATCGAGTTCATAACCTCGGTACCGGAACGGCCCCGTCCCGGCGTTCTCATCGTCACCGAGCCGCGACCCGTTCCGGCGCAGCTCTCGGGCTTGTGGGACTACGTCCGGCGCGGGGGGAAAGTCATTCTGCCCCTTGAGGTACCGGTAGCGCTCGACGACCCGCTGGTCAACATGGTGAGCGCCGGCGGCGGGGTCAAGGTGGTTGACAAGGAGTACTGCTTCGACGGTCATGACTGGGTCCCGATTCCCCCAGCCAATTATATTCATGTGACCCTCGATGAACGAGGGATCTACGGCTTCTCGGTGAGGTTCGTACTGAATATGCCCACCTATCTTTCCGATTTCGTGCCTCCCGACGCCACTCGGGTCATCGAACGCGCCGCGGTTTTCTTCTCAGAAAAGGCCAGCCTGAAGGGGTCGGGGCCCGCCGGAGCGTGGCTCAAAGCGGCGAGCCTCCTGCAAGCCGGCAACGGCTGGGCCTTCGTTGTAGCGGACCACAGCCTCCTCACGAACCAGATGCTCATGATTGAGCCCTGGACCGTCATCAACCTGATTCGGTCGTTTACGGAGGCAATCGGTAGCCCCCAGGTGGTTTACTGGCTCGGTCCCCGGCCGAGCGAGACAGGATACGTGCCGCCAAAGGGCACGGGAACCGACACGCCAGAGGGCACGGGAACCGACACGGCAGAGGGCAGGGGCACCGAGAGGACCAGACCCCAGGACCTCACCTGGCTCCTTGTCCTCGCTCTGGCGTGGGCTTTCCTCACCCCGCTCTACTCTCTCCGCGAAAGGGCCTGGGGCGTCGAGGCCCTTCTGAACGCCAGGGAGGCGGAGACCAGGTTCCGGCGCCTGATCCGCGGCCTCGAACGCTTCGACGACTACCGGGTGCCCGCTCGGCAACTGGCGGCGGAGGTGGGCAAGGTTCTCCCGGAGGTCCTCGGAATCGAGCCCGCCCGTCTCTTTGCCGGCTACCTTCCCCACTGCCTCAAGGCCTTCGATAGGCTCAACCCGGGCGCAACCGCTCGGGCCCGAGCGAGGTTCGCGCGGCGCACGAGGCGGCTTCTTGCCGCTCTCGACAAGACGGCACCGGGAGCCGCGGCTGACGTCGCGGCCTCCGGTCGTGGCGCGATTCACGCAGGACCCCGCGTCCCGGGGAAGAGGTTCTTGTTCCTGTATGTCGACGCCAACTGGCTAGTCAGGGAGATTGGAGGGACCCATCTACATGCACGGCGCCAGTTCCGCCGAAATCGCCAAGCCTGAGTTCGACGAGGTGCGCCGCACCTATGAGGCCATCGTCGCCGAGGTCGGCAAGGTCGTCATCGGGCTCGACCACGTGACCGAGAGCCTCCTGCTCACCCTCCTGGTCGGCGGTCACGCCCTGATGGAAGGAGTGCCGGGGGTGGCCAAGACCACGCTCGCCAAGACCTTCGCTTCGGCCCTGGGCCTCGACTACCGCCGCATCCAGTTCACGCCGGATCTCCTCCCCGGGGACATCACGGGCTCCTATGTGTACAACGTCAGGACGAGCGAGTTCGTGTTGAGGAAGGGGCCTGTCTTCAGCCACCTCGTCCTGGCCGATGAGATCAACCGCGCCCCGGCCAAGACCCAGGCGGCTCTTCTGGAGTGCATGCAGGAGAGGCAGGTCACCATCGAGGGCGAGACGATGCACCTCCCCTCACCCTTCATGGTCTTGGCCACCCAGAACCCCATCGAGCAGGAAGGCGTGTACCCCCTTCCGGAAGCACAGGTCGACCGCTTCCTCATGAAGATTGTCGTCGGCTACCCGGAGGCAGTCGAGGAGAGGCGGATGCTCCTCCTCTACCGCACCCGGCCGGAGCCGGCCCAGAAGGTCGTCCCGGACGGATGGGTACTGAAGGCCCGCGGGCTGGTCGAGAGGGTCTTCGTGGACGAGACCCTGGTGGACTACATCCTGACCGTGGCCCGGGCGACGAGAAGCCATCCCGGTGTCTCCTTGGGGGTGAGCCCTCGTGCCTGCCTTGCCCTTCAGGACGCCGCGAGGGCGAAGGCTCTGGTCAGTGGACGTGACTACGTGGTTCCGGACGACGTCCACGAGGTGATGCCCGAAGTCCTGCACCACCGGCTCATCCTTAGCCCGGAAGCCGAGCTGGACGGGCTCTCGCCTCAGAGCGTGCTGGAAGAGATCCTCCGGCAGACTCCGGTCCCGGCGGCCGAGAGGCGAACCGCCTGATGCTGACGCGGACCGGCGCGCACCTGGCCGGGGCGGGGTTGGTGGCGGCCGTCGCCGGAGCGGCCGCCGGCCGGGATTTCGTGCTCCTTTTCGGGCTTGTGCTGGTCCTGTACGCGACAGGCGCGGCCCTCGCCCACTCGCTGGCCGGCACCGTCCTTAGGGCCGACGGCCTGGTGACATCGCGGGACCTGGGCCTGCCCCAGGGCGGGAAGACTCTCCTCCTCGGCCGTGAGCTTCGGGTCACGGCTGTTCTTGAGAACAACCTGCCGGCGGGGCTGGCCCGGGTGACCGTGCGCGACGTCCTTCCGCGCTCGGTCCGGTCCGTCCCGTCGACCGCGGAGGCGGTGACCCTGCCGCCGTTCTCGCGGCTGACCTTCAGTTGGGCCAGCGAGGCCGAAGTGGTCGGCCCGGCCTGCTTCGGCGGTTTCCACGTCTCGGTCGAAGACCAGCTCGGGCTTTTCAGGCAGGAGCGCTTCTTCCCCACGCTGGACACGGTGCACATCCTTCCTCTTCCGGTCCAGTTCGGCGGGGAGGTGGCCAGGGGCGGGCAATCACGCTTGGTCGGGCGCAACCGGCTGGTCCAGAAGGGGCTCGGGAGTGACCTCCACGAGATTCGGCCCTACCTCCCGGGGGACCCGCTGCGGATGATCGCGTGGAAGGCCATCGCCCGGACCGGGCGCATCATGACGAGGGAAGTCGAGGCCGAGGTGAAGGTCCCCTGTACCCTCCTCGTCGACGCCTCCCCGGGAATGAAGGCCGGACGCTTCGGACGGACCAAGCTCGATTTCGTCCTCCAGGCGGCCGCGGCGGTAGCCGCGGCGGCGGTGCGGGTGGGCGACCCCTGCGGGCTGGGGGTGTTCTCGGACCGGGACACGACCTATATCGCCCCGGGTGTCGGGCGGGGACATCTCCACCGCCTCCTCCGGGCTCTGGCCGCCGCCAAGGAGAGCCTCTACGGGGCGGAGACGCACTGGGCCACCTTGGCCCTTCTGATACAAGGTTACCTCCACGGGCTCGACCGCACGTACGTAGGTCCCCCGACCGAGGCCTGGCGGCCTGAGGCGGTGTACGACTGGGTCGCTCGGGACTACTCCCTCGGGCCCGAGGGTCGGCTCCGTCTGGACACGGACGAGGGCTACCGCCACGAGTGGCTCTTGAGGTTCTGCCGCGACCGGGGCATCGTCATCCCCGCCCCCCCGACGCTGACCGACGAAGACTCGGCCCGTAGGCGCGACGAGATGCTCCTTACTGTGATGAAGCAGGCCCTGTTGCGAGCCCGAGAGCGGGAGCTCTTCGTGGTGCTCTCGGACTTCGAGGGGTCGGAGGCCAGCCCGGTCCTTCTCGAGGCCTTCCGCCTGGCGCGGGCGAGACACCACTCGGTTCTGCTGGTATCGCCCTTCACGCCGTGGTTCGAGACGAGCGAACGGGACGAGGAAGACGAGGGCGGGGGCGAGGTGACCGTGGCCGAGGCGGCCGAAGAGATGTACACCTTGGTCTTCTTGGAGGAGCGCGCGGCGTTCCGCCATGCTCTGCGCCGTGTCGGTATACCGGTCCGTGACCTGGCTCCGGAAAGGGCGGCCGGCGCCGTTCTCGAGGAGGTGGCCCGGATAAAGCGTGACCGGGCCGTCCGGCGATGAGGGGCGGGCGGAGGCACCCGAATGCGGCCGCCCTGGCCTGGCGGGCGGCCAGCGCTCTGGCCGGCTCGGCACTCTGGTGGTGGCTCGGCGCCGGTCAGGCGCACACTCAGCCGGGCGGGGACGCGCAGTGGTGGTTGTCGGGCTACAGCATCGGGCTCCCCGGCTGGCCGGACGCCGCACTCTCGGGCCTCCTGCTCCTCCTGGCTGTCGTGGGGCCGGTGGCAGGCAGGCTGCTTCCCGCGGTGCTGTTTGCCGCCGCGGCGGCGACCCTGACCCGACTCACCCCCTGGTCACCGGCGGCCGACACCTGGCTCGGAAGTCTCTCGTGGGAAGCCCTCCTCGCGGCCGGCGCCCTTGTCGTCTATCTCCTCACGGTCCGGGCGGCCGCTCTCGCCCTCCGAGCGGAACGGATGCCGGCTCACCGCGTGGAGCCCTCGCAGCGCGGCCGGCCGGTCGCAGCGCTGCTGGGACGCGCCGTCTGGAAGTGCTCTCTGGTCGCCGGGCCGCTCCTGTGGGTGGTCGTGGCCGCGCTGGGTGCAGCCGCGGCCTTCCGGCTCGGGGCCGCCTCGCAGGCGGCCTGGGCGCCTCGGGTGGCTGAGGCCGTCGGTTCGTCCCTTGCGGCCACCTACTCACCGGGCCTGTGGACGCTCGCCGCCGGTCTTGCTGTCGGGACGGGGCTGTGGCTGGTGCTGTCCGTGGCCAGGGAGGTCGCACGGCTCGCTCTGCCGGCGTCCAGGCAGCTCGGGACCTATCTTGGCGCCATATGGAACGGCTTCACGGCGACACAAGCCCTGGCCATCGAGCGTGCCGTGAGAAATCTGGAGCGCTACAAGGAAGGACGGGCGGCCTTTCATGTCAGGAGAGGGCTGGTCCGGGCCGGTGCAGCGTTGGGCGTCGCTGCCCTTATCTACGGCCTTGCCGCCTGGCTGGGGAGAGGTGGGGTCCACGTGCTAGGTATGGCCGAGACCTGGGCCGGCGACGTCGGCGAGTGGCTCCGCAACCTCGATACGGAGCTCGGTGCCCGGCTCGATGCTTTCCTGCGCGGCCTGTTTGACAGTATCAGTTCCCAGGGGGGTGGCGGCTGACGATGCCGCTGGTATACGACGTTGTGGGGCTGCTGGTGATTACGGGCGGGGCGTACTTCCTCTGGCGAGGGGTTATAAGCCTCGAGGCCGGGATCGTGATCTCGGGTCTTCTCACCCTCGCGGCAGGGCTTATCATCTTCCGGTCCGGCCTAGAGCTCATGAAGGTGGGGGCGGCCGCCCGCGTGGTCGGTCGCGCGGAGACGAGCGTCGAGCCGGCCTCCCCTCGCCCGGGCGCAAGACGGCAGCACGCTGAATAGCCGGGCCGATCAGCCCGGCCTTAGCGCAAACAGGGCGCTGGCCGAGCCCGGCGCGGCGAAGCCGGCCTATCCTGGCCCCCCCCCCCGACCAGCTAGACCGGGCACTCTCGAGTGAGGCCGGGCGCCAGGAATTGACTGCGGTTTTAGCGGACGGTGACATCCTATCCACTTTGATGGTGCGAAATCGCAAAGGGGTCATCGGTGGCTTCATGCCCCGGCGTGTCTCGACCCTGGAAGTAGAGATGACGCCGGAGGAGCGGGGCCTCTATGGGAGATGTGGCGCTACATACGCCGCGGTTACAGTAGGTCGGTGGCCTGCGATGACCGGGCCCTAGGCTTCGTGATGGTAACCTTCCAAAAGCTCCTCACCAGTTCTGTAAAGGCTCAGATTCCTTGACCGGAAGGTGATGCCTGCTTCTCGGAATCCTTGGCCGGGTAGGTGAGGAAGGGTTTAAGGGAGAACCGGCGGTGAAGCCCGCTGGTCTTTTGATTCTGGGCGGAGAAATGAAGAACCCCCGGTACGTGCCTGGCCAGGTCCCCCGGGGGTTCCAGTGACGAGGAGCACTCGTCATCAACAGGCCACAGGAACTTCGCCCGAAGGTCAAATGGTTGCTGAGGGAATGGGAGAACGGCGGGGCTGCCGATGCGGTGGCTCACGCCCGGGAGTGCCCCCGCTGCGGGCGCAAGCGCCACCTCCATGGCAGCTACGCCCGGTTCATGGTCGTCGGAGCCATCCGCCCGCGAAGGCGCTCGAGCCCCCTCACCCGGTCGTCGTGGCCCGGGACCTGTCGTTGGAGTGCCTTCAGGAGCTTCCCGGTGCCGGGCCGCGAGAGCCCATCACCGCGCGACCCCACAGACGGCTTGTCTTTTCCGTCCGCTGTCGGCGACCTAGGCTTGAGGCTGGAGGTGGTTCGCGCATGGACGAGCATGCGACCGAAGTGGCTCTTTGGCGCTACGGCATCATCGCCCCCCTGCCCGCACCCGGACCCGGCCGAGGCCCGGCGGATCCGGGCGGACATCGTGGGGCGGAAGCACGTCTGCCCGGGCCAGGGGAAGGCCTGGGAGGTCTCGGAGCGGGAACATCGACCCGCAGGTGCTGGAAAAGGCGGTGGCCTTGCGGGAAGAAGTGCCCGAACGCAGCACGAGGCAGATCATCGACATCCTGGCCCTGGACCCCGGGACTGACGTGAAGGCCGGCCAGCTGAAGCGCTCCACGCTCTCGCGGCACCTGGCCCGCCTGGGCAAGACGAGGAGAGCCCTCAAGGCCCCCAAGGTGGCCCCTTCCTGCCCGACCCGAAGGACCCAGCCAGGAGCCGGCGGACCCACCTTATCGCCTTCATGGACGACCACAGCCGCCTCATCACCCACGGCGCTTTCTACTGACTGGACTTTGACAGCGCCGAATCGGGAATCCTTATGGCGCAAGGGTTTCGGGCGTCGGAAGGCAGACGTACCACAACAACCCTTCCACCGGTGGGTCTAGGGGCGTGGCATCTCGGTGACGTGGGCGGGCGGCCGGAG
>DYFB01000074.1 GCA_020725405.1 Symbiobacterium sp.
CCTGACGGGGATACTCACTCCCGAGCAGATCGAGAAGCTGGGAGACCGCCAGCAGGGCTGCGGCCCGTTGGGCTCGCCCGACGGCGGCCGTGGTGAGGGTAAGGCCCACCGCGGTCAGGGTGGAGGCGGCCGCGGCTGCCGGTTCGGCGGAGGCGGCTGAGCCCACCCCTCGCGTCTCCAACCGGAACACGGAGGGCCCGCGCGAAACGGCGCGGGCCCTCCGCTATTCCTAAGAGAGAAGCAGGCCCGAGACCAGGTCCACCAGGGCTCGAACGTCGTCGAGCGAGACCATTTCGGCCGGGGTCCCCCGGTGACGGGCGGGGAGGCCCACCATCCCGGCCGGCACGCCTGCCCGGGCGAGTTCGGCCCCGGCCGCGTCGGAGTGGTCCGCGCCCGGCGGCAGCACCTCGAGCTGGAAGGGGACGCCCGCCTCGGCCGCGCTCCTCTCGAGGAGTTCGCGTACGGGCGCGGGGGCGACGTAGGTCGCGTCCTTTATCCGGACCACGGGTCCCCGTCCGATCTGGATGTCGCTCCCCTTGGCCCCGGAGGCCGCGCCGCTGCGGGCGGCCGAGACATCGACCGCCAGGGCGAGGTCCGGCTCGAGCCCGAAGGTGGCCGGGCGCACCCCGCGGGGGGCGATGGCGCCCTGGACGGTGAAGACGAAGTGGACGGTGTGCCGACAGGCGTCGGGACGGGCGGCCAGACGCCGGGCAACCTCGACGAGGGCGGCGCACCCGGCCCGGTTGTCCAGGCCCGGCCCGGCTATCCGGTCCCCGAGGTCGGCGAGTTCGGGCCGGAGGACGAAGAAGTCGCCGATGGCCGTCCTGGCCCGGGCCTCTTCGGCCCCGGCCACCCCGAGGTCGATGACCATCTTCCCGGGCGCGAGATCCTTGGGCTCGACGTCGTCCTGGAGGCCGATCACCCCGGAGACGCCCTGGCGGTTGGTCACCACCCGGCCGGGGAGGTGGGTGACCCGGAGGGTCCCGACTGGGCTCCACCGGAGAAGGCCCTCCTTGGTGATGTCGGTCACGAGGAGCCCGGGGGTGTCCATGTGGGCCGCGAGCATGATCCGCTGCGGGCCGTCCGGCCCCCGGCCGTCTGTCGGCTCGGGGGCCTTCCGGTCCGCGGGGGCCTTCCGGTCCGCGGGGGCCTTCCGGTCGACGAGGCCCTCCCGGTCCCCGGGGTCCGGCGGGCGCGGCGAGCGGGTGGCGATGAGGTTCCCCAGGGCGTCGGCGCGCGTCTCGTCGACGTAGGGGCCGATGAGTCCGGCGATGACCGCGGCGGCGTCGGCCTCCCGGCCGGAAGGGCCGTAGGCCCGGACGAGAGCGGCGAGGACATCCTTCAGGGCCGGGTCTTGGGCCGGTGTCGCTGTCGGCTTGGCGCTCACAGTGAGAACTCCCCCCTGTCAAGGCTGTCCAGGAAGAGGTCGACCAGCCGCACGAGGGCGGCGATATCGTGAAGGTCGGCGAGGGCCGCCGGGCCGTGGATGTAGCGGCACGGGGCGGCCACGGTGCAGGCCGGGACGCCGGTCCGCGCCAGGAAGATGGCCCCGGAGTCCGTCCCCGCTGTGGTGAGGCGGCGGAACTGGTAGGGGACCCCGTGCTCCTCGGCCAGGGCGACGAGCCGGTCCCTGACCCTCTGGTGGGTGACGATGGTCCCGTCCATGAGGGTTATGGCCGGACCGGCCCCGAGGTGGGTCGCGGTGTCGGGCGGGGTCACGCCCGGGACGTCGGCGCAGGAGGTCGCCTCCAGGGCCAGGGCCACGTGGGGGTCGAGGTTGTAGGCGGCCACCTGGGCCCCGCGGAGTCCGGCCTCCTCCTGGACGGTGAATGCGCCGTAGAGGGTGAGCCCCGGGTAGTCCGCAGCGGTGAGGAGACGGGCCAGCGCGGCACAGCCGATGCGGTCGTCGAGGGCCTTCCCCTTGACGACGCGGTCGGACAGGCGTTCGAAACGGGTCGAGAAGTAGACCGGCGAGCCGAGCGGGGCGGCGGCCGCGGCCTCCTCGCCCGTGCGGGCCCCGATGTCGACGAGGAGGTCTTTCACGGGGGTGGCCCGGTCGCGCTCGGCCGGGTCGGTGAAATGGACCGGCCGGAGGCCGATGACCCCGGGGACCCGGTCGCGGCCGACGAGGACCGACCGACCGGCCAGGACGCGCGGGTCGATCGCCCCGCACTCCCGCACGCGGAGGAGGCCGCCATCGGCGTAGCCGGCGACCATGAGGCCGACCTCGTCCATGTGGGCGTCGAGCATCACCCGAACCGGCCCTCCGCCGCGCCGGCAGAGGAGATTGCCGATGGGGTCGGTCCGGATTTCGTCCACGTGCGGCTCGAGGACGCGGTGAAGGAGGTCGCGGACCTCCCGCTCGTCCCCCGGCAGCCCGCAGGCGTTCGACAGCTCCTCGAGGAGGGCGGCGAGGTCGTCGAGAGCGGGAGGGTCTCCGGGGACGGCGAGACCGCCGATGTCGCGAAGGTCGCCGAGGTCGCCAAGGTCGCCCACATCTCTTACCACTGTGAGGTCACGCTCCTTGCCAGCTCCGGGGTGAACCCGGCCGCGGCCAGGGCCAGGAGCCGCCCCGCGTCGCGGAGGTCGGCGAGACTGACGGTCTCGACCGGGGTATGCATATAGCGCAGGGGGACGGAGAGGACAGCCGTCGGGATGCCCCCGCGGGCCGTCTGCATGACCCAGGCGTCCGTCCCGGAGTTGCCCGGGAGGACCTCGAGGCCGAGAGCTATGCCGGCGCCGGCCGCGGTCTCCCGGAGAAAGGTCGTGAGCCCCGGGTGGCAGTTGGGACCGATGCCCACGGTCGGCCCGCTCTCGAGGGCGAAGGTGCCGGTCGGGTCGTCCTCCCCGGGCAGCGCTCCGTAGGTGACGTCCACGGCTATGGCGATGTCGGGCTCCAGCCCGAAGGCGGCCGCCGTCGCCCCCGGGAAGCGCCCGGTCTCCTCGCCGACGGTCCCGACGGCGTAGAAGTCGGGGAATCCGGCCTCTTCCCGGAGGCCAGCGAGCTTGCGCCGGCCGGGAGCGTCGCGGAGCCGGAAGAGCTCCCGGACGGCCAGGCCCATCACGGCGAGCCCGGCGGTGTTGTCGAGGTGGCTTCCGGCGACCCGGCCGTTCCGCAGGGCCGAGACCTCCTGGCGGCAAAGGACGGCGGTGCCGGGGGGGACGGCCTCCCGGACCTCGTCCTCGGGAAGGCCGAGGTCAACGTAGAGCTCCTCGAAGGGCGGGAGCGTCTTCCGCTCCTCGGGAGTGGTCAGGTGCGGGGGCTTGGCCCCGATGATCCCGGTGAGGCGTCGCCTCCCACGGACCTCGACCTGCTGTCCGAGAAGGTGCCGGCGGTCGGCCCCGCCGACCGCGGTGACCCGGAGGAAGCCCCCTTCCTCGATCCGGGTGACCATGAGGCCGACTCCGTCGAGGTGGGCGGCGGCGAGGACGCGGGGCCGCGGGCCGGGCCCCGAGCCGCGCACGAGGCCGATGAAGTTACCGAGCCTGTCCTGGCGCCATTCGTCGAGCCACATGGACCAGCGCCAGCCAAGGAGGCGGGCGAGCTCGCCCTCCTCACCGTGGACGGAGACGGCGCGGGACAGGGCCGAGAGTTCGTCGAGAAGCTCCAAAGGAGACGGTGCCTCCTCTCGTGGGGTCGAGAAGACGCCCCCTCGTATCAGGGTGGCGGTCCGAACGCGGCGCTGCGGCGGCCCGGGGCGGACGCGAGCGGGCCGACCGTGCCGCGCGCCTTGACGGAGCATCTTCCACCGGGGGCGGCGCGGCTCCTCCATAGGAGTCGCCGGCCGGAGGGCGAATGACGCCCGGAGCGGTCCCCGGGCCTCGGGTCCGGGGCAGGTCGGAGAGGGTGGAAGGTCCGGAGAGGGTCGAAATGCCGGACAGCGTGGGAAGGCTGGAGAGGCTGGGTCGGATGGGTGGACGGGTCGGAGAGGCTGGCGGACCGGTCGGGCGGCGCATCGCCGCTACCGGCCTGGCCGCGGTCCTGGCCGGGGCACTGGTCCTGGGTGGGATTGGCCTTGCCGGGTGCCGACGCGGGGAACAGGAGGGCGAGGCCCTCTGGTCGCGTCCGGCCTGGGAGGGACTCCCGGACGAGGTGGCTGAGTGGGTCACGAACTCGCTGACCATTGACGCCGGGCAGTGGCGGACGGTCGGCGACCGGACCTACGTCCTCCGGACCCTGGGCTTCCGCCCCGGGGGCGACCGATTGGTCGAGATTCTCGGTGTCGAGCGGGCGGCCCCGGGGTCGAACGCCGTCACCGTCACCCTGAGGTACATGACCCCGCCGGCCGGGACGGGCTCGTCCGGGCAGGGCGGGTCCGGCGGCGCCGGTCCGGTGGGCGGCGAGCACCCCTACGACCTCGTGGCGGTGAACTTCCCCGGGGCCGAGGTGACGTGGGCCGTCGAGGGTGACCCCGACGCCTACGTCATGGGGGTCTACGGGGACATCCGGGCGATAGTGGCCGAATCGGCGGGCATCAAGCTCTTCGGGCCGGCCCCCGGGTCGGCTGTCTCCTCGCCCCTGATTCTCGAGGGGCTGGCCAACGTCTTCGAGGGGCAGGTCGATTACAGGCTCCTTGGAGCGGGCGGGGTCGTTCTCGCCCGGGGCTACGCCATGGGCATGATGGGCGATTGGGGCGGCTTCTCCGTGGAGGTGGCCTTCGCCGTCCCGCCGGGCACCCCGATGAACGAGGCCGGTGAGGTCGAGGCCGTCCTCGAGGTTTTTTGGTACAGCCCGATGGACGGGAGCGAGACGGACAAGATTGTCGTGCCCCTCCGGCTCCGCCTGGGCGGCTGACGGACACGCCGGGGTCGGGGCGATAGGGCCGGCGCGAGCGGGCCGCCGGGGGTGAGCCCAGCGCCGGGCTGCGGCCGGCAAGAGGACAGGCACCACCGCCATATATACGGGACCGGGAGCCCGCATCGCTGGGCCTCCCGGAGGGCTGGTGGAGCCGGTGTCCGATCTGCTTTACGCCTTCGGGGTCGCCTCGACCCTGGCGGCCGGGGCAGCCCTTCTCCTCCTGCACTACCGGGGTGACTGCGACATCGCCCTCGAGGTCGCCCGGGTCCGGGATGTTTCCCTGCGGGTGGACGGGAGCTCGCTCGTCGTCGCCTGCCGCCTCCCGCTCACCAACCGGGGAAGCCGCAGCGGAACCGTCGTCGAGATGGAGTGCGAGGTCGGCGGGTGGCCGGGGCCCGGCCGCAGGGCGGGGAGAGGTCGAGCCCTGCGGCCGACCCGCAGGCCGGGGGACGGCGGCGGCCCGGGATCCGGCCAGGGCCCGGGGGACGGCCCCGGCCCGGGTCGCGGCCGAGGCCCGGGGGACGGCCCCGGCCCGGGTCGCGGCCGAGGCGCGGGGGACGGCCCCGGCCCGGGGTCCGCTGCGGGACCGCCTCGCCCCTGGCGGCCTACTGCGCTCCGACCGGGCGAAACCGTCTTCCTTCAGGCCTCCGCGGTTCTCACTCTCCCGTTCGAGGCTCCGGAGAAGGCCGTGGGGCCCCTCCTGCGGGAGCTCCCGGGGCTCTCCCTGAGCCTCCGCTACAAAGCCATCGGTCGGAGGGCCATCGTCTGCCGGAGCGCGGTGCTCGCTCTCCCCTGGGAGGCCGTGCTCGGGGACGCGGCCTGACCGTGGGCCGCGGAAGAGGTGGGGCCGGGGGCTTCGGGACACGGTCCGGCCCCAGCGGGAGACGCACGGGCACCTACGCATTCGTCCACGGGGCCGCGCTCCTGGCCGCGGCCAGTCTGACCGCCCGCCTCCTCGGCGGGCTGGCGCGGATACCGCTGACCCGTCTCCTCGGCGGCGAGGGAATGGGCCTCTTCCAGATGGCCTACGTCATCTACACCACGGCCGTGACCTTCGCCGTCGCCGGGGTGACCGTGGCCACGTCCCGCATCGTCGCCGAGTGGGTGGCCCGGGGTCTCCCCCGCGAAGCCCCCCGGGTCCTGGCCGCCGCCCTGCTCGTGGCCCTGGCCTCCGGGGCCCTCATCTGGCTGGGCCTGGACCGGGGGGCGTTGTGGCTGGCTGAGAGTTTCCTCGGCGATCCCCGGGCCGCCTCCATCATCAGGGTGATAGCCCCGGCCGTGGTCGTCGTCTCCCTCATCACCGCCTTCCGCGGCTACTTCCAGGGCTTTCAGATGATGGGCCCGCCGGCGGCCGCCCACGTCCTCGAGCAGGTGGTCCGCGTCGGGACGATGATCTGGCTCGTCGTCGCTCTCAGCCCGGAGGGGCTGGAGCGGGCCGTCGGCGGCGCCACGAGCGCCAACACCATCGGAGCCCTGGCCGGGCTGGCCCTTCTGGTGGTTCTCTTCGTCCGGGGCCGCCGGGAGAGGGAGGGCCCCGGGGGGCGGCGCGGTCTCTACCTCCCCCCGACCTTTCCGGAGACCCTGGGGCGCCTCCTGGCCACGGCCGTCCCCGTGACACTGGGGGCGGCAGTCCTCCCCCTGATGGACGCCGTCCAGACCTTCATCGTCCCCGGGCGCCTCCTCGAGGCCGGGTTCGACCCGGGCGAGGCGACCGACCTCTACGGGCGGCTCCACGGCATGGCCTACCCTCTGGCCGGCCTGCCGGCCATCGTGGCCTCGGCCATCGCGACGGCCCTGGTTCCGGCCATCACCGAGGCCCTCACCCGAGGCGAGCGGGAGGAGGTCGACAGCCGGACATGGGCGGCCCTGCGGCTGACGGTGATGTTCAGCCTGCCGGCCGCCGTCGGGCTGTTCATCCTGGCCCGGCCGATAAACGAGATGCTCTTCGACATCCCCGAGGCCGGGATCCCGCTCATGTACGTCTCGGGCTCCTGCCTCCTGATAGCCCTGCAGCAGACCACTTCCGGGGTCCTCCAGGGGCTCGGCCTGGTGAACGTCCCCTTCTGGGGTCTCCTGGCCGGCCTCGCGGCCAACACGGTGACGACCTACTACCTTACCGGTCTGCCGGGGCTCGCCATAAACGGGGCCGCTCTCGGCATCGTCACCGGGTTCCTGGTCGCGGCGGGCGTGAACCTTGCCGTCGTCTTGAGGCAGACCCGGGCCGGGCGGGACCTGGCCGGCCTGGTGCTGCGGCCGGTCGCGGCCACGGCGGCCATGGCCCTGGCGACGCTGGCCGTGTACGGGTGGGGTCTTGCCGCCCTCGGGGGGAACACCGGGGCGACCCTCCTCGCCGTGACCGCCGGCGTTCTCGTCTACGGGGTCGCCCTCCTGGCCGTAAACGGGGTGACGGAGAGGGAGGTCGAGTACATCCCGGTGATCGGTCCCCGCCTGAGCGCCTTCCTCCGCCGGCGCTGAGGCCGCGTGGCGGGAGCAGGATAACGGCCGTTCCCGCAAAACTCATCGGAATGGGCCGCCCCCTGGTCTCGAAACGGGGACGCCGGCCACAGCCAGGGGGGTTGCCAGATGCACTTCAAGCAGGTGACAGGCTATCTCGAAAGGCAGGGACTCGTTTTCGAGGTTGTCCCGGGAAAGACGATCGCTGTTTTGGGCTTTGCCGGCGAGAACGGTCGCTGGCGGGTTGTCGCCGATGTGAAGGAGGACCGTGGAATTGTCATCTTCTACTCCATCGCTCCGGTGAACGTTCCGGAGGGCCCCCGCGCGGCGGTCGCCGAGTACCTCACGAGGGCCAACCACAACATGACCCTCGGCAACTTCGAGCTGGACTACTCGGACGGTGAAGTGCGCTACAAGACCTCGACTCGCGTCGGCTCCGACGCGCTGACCGACAACATGCTCGAGCCTCTCCTGTTCGCCAACCTGGCGACGATGGACAGGTACCTTCCGGGGCTCATGGCTGTCGCCTTCGGGAACCGCTCCCCGGCCGAGGCCATCGCGGAGGCGGAGAAGTAAGGGGAGGCCCACATCTCCCCCGGACCAAGTTGTGAGCCGCCGCTCGAGGCCGCCGGCAACGCGGGCCCTCACCTCCTGCCGGCGGCCGGGAGGGAGAGGACGCTCTTGACTGTCGGGAGGGAGAGGACGCTCTTGAGTGCGGACCTGACACCGAGGATAGAAATAGGCCGGGCCGAACTTTCTCTAAGGCAGGAGCGGGTGAAGGAGCGGCTCTCCGCCGGCTCCCACGCGGGCATGGTGCTCTTCAGCGCGACGTCCATCTTCTATCTCACCGGGTTCGCCTTCATCCCGACCGAACGGCCGCTGGCCCTGGTGCTGCCGGTCGAGGGGGAGAGTGTGCTCTTCGTCCCCCGCCTCGAGACCGAACACGTCCGGGCGATGGGGGCCCTGGTCGACCGGGTCGTCGACTACCCGGAGTACCCGGGGGAGACCCACCCGATGGTCCTTCTCGGCCGGCTCCTTGGGGAGACCGGGCTCGCCGGCCGGTCCCTGGCCGCCGACGCCCCCGGCTACGGGTCGCCGTGGGGCTACGCCGGACCCTCCCTCGAGGAGGTCCTGGGCGGCGAACCGCCGTCCGTTCTCGGCAAGCTCGTCGAGGAGCTGAGGACGGTGAAGAGCGAGGCCGAGCTCAGGCTCATCCGGGAGAGCGCCCGGTGGGGGAATCTGGCCCACGCCCTTCTCCAGGAGTACTCCCGGCCGGGGGCCAACGAAACGGAGATATCGGCGCGGGCTTCGCTCGAGGCGACGGCGGCGATGATCAGGACCCTGGGCCCGGCCTACGACCCCCGGGGCGGGTCGGGCGCGGAGGCCGGCTTCCGCGGTCAGGTCGGGCCCCACTCGGCGAACCCCCACGCCGTGACGAGAAACGCCAGGCTCAGGCCCGGCGACGTCCTGGTCACGGGGGCGGGAGCTACGGTGTGGGGCTACAACAGCGAGCTCGAGCGGACCATGTTCGTCGGCCCGCCGAGCCCCGAGCAGGAGCGCTTCTTCCGCCACATGATGGCCCTCCAGGAGATAGCCTTCGAGAACATCCGCCCGGGCCGGCCGTGCTCCGAGGTCGACAGGGCCGTGCGCGCCTATTACGACCGGCACGACCTCTGGCCGTACTGGCGCCACCACGTGGGGCACGCCCTGGGGATTCTCGGGCACGAGGCCCCCTTCTTCGACATCGGCGACCAGACGGTCATCGAGCCGGGGATGGTCTTCAGCGTCGAGCCGGGGCTGTACGTCGAGGGCCTGGGCGGCTTCCGTCACTCGGACACCCTCGTCGTCACGGCCGACGGCGTCGAGCTCCTCACCTACTACCCCCGCGACCTCGACAGCCTCATCTGCGGTTAGGCCGGTCGGCCCTCCTCATCAGTAGAGGCGGCCGGGAGCGGCGAGCCGGGCGAGGGAGGTCCTGTCCCGGATGCGGATCGACCTCTTCCCGATCTCGATGCAGCCGAGGTCCTCGAGGTCCCCGAGGGCCTTGGTGACGGTCACCCGGTCGTTGCCGGTGATGTGGCCGATGTCCGTGTGGGTGAGATCGAGGTCGAGGAGCATATGCCCGCGGTCGTCCACCATCACGGCCCGCTGGCTCGAGAAGGTGTCGATGAGCCGGGCGACCCGCGTCCGCGCGTCGAGGAAAGTGAGCTCGGACACCTGCGAGGCCAGGGCCCGGAGCTTTCGGGCCAGGGAGTGGCAGACCGACTTTATGATGGCCGGGTCGTTCTCGAGGATCTCGTGGAAGACCTTGGCCGGGAAGAAGTGGACCTCGCACTCGGTGACGGCCGTGACGGTGAAGGCGCAGGGCCGTCCGATGATGGTGGGGCCGTCGCCGATGACGTTCCCCGGCTCGAGCAGGGCGACCACCTTGAGCCGCCCGTCCGGGGAGAGGATGGCGTACTGGACCCGCCCGTGGGTGAGATGGTAGACGCCGCTGACGAACGCTCCCTGCTGGATGATGGTGTGGCCTCGCGGAAAGATGCGCGGTGTGGCCAGGTGAAGGTAGGGGAGCCAGCGGTCCTGGTCGGCCACGATGAGCGGGGACAGGCACTCGGCGTCGTCGCGGCTCCGGCATCCTCCGGGCCCCGCATGTCTCGGCATCTCACTCACCCCATCCACGACATCTACGGACCGGAACGGACCGGAACCCGGACCGTTCGGTCCTCGACGGTTAGTGACAATCATCACAATCTTCTGTACAAATAATGTCGTCTTTCACCTTTCAGTTAGGCATATGCGGACGGATTCCTCCTTAGTGAAGGCTCATTGACACAGCTCCGGCGATTGTCAGACCGAACGCCCGGCAATGTAACCGGGACCACATTCCCCGCGTGGCCGCCAAAACACCCGACCCGGCCTCCCACACCGGAGAATCAGGATGCATGGACTCGCTATGTGCAGCTCTTTCCGAGGGGAGGTGCAGTCTGTGCCTACGTGGGTGGCTTTCGTCTGCGGCGCCGCCGTGGCCCTCCTGACGCTGTGGCTCGTGCGGCGGCCCGGCGCCCGGGAAGGGGCCAGCCGGTGGTACCACTGGACGGCCTATGCCGCTTGGTGCCTCTGGACTGTCGCGGGCGTTTCCTTTGTGCTTCTCAACCAGGCTGGTGGACACGCCACGGCGGCCGGCGTGGGGGCCCTGCTTTTCTTTGGGGTCTCCGCCCTGACGGCCCTCGGCCTGGCGCGGCTCTTCGGTCTACTGCCGACCGGCGGTGCCAGCCGGCGCGTAAGCCCGTGAAGGGGAGGGAACCTGACGAATGCTCTCGGAGAAGCAAAGACAGAAGGATCGCGAGAAGTTCCTGACGACCCGGCGGCAGTTCCTTAAGCTGGGGACGGCGATGGGCGGCGCGGCCGGACTCTTCGCCCTCATGAACAAGAAGCACACCGCCGAGGCCGTGACCTCCAAGGCTCTCGGCTCCCGGGTCCGGCAGCTCGGCTACGAGGAGGGCTGGCTCGGGACCTCCCGCATCGTCGGGCCGATCCAGCGGACGAGCGAGGCCGACCATGGGTTCTACCTCGCCGCTCGGGGGTTCTTCGGCGAGGACGCCAAGACCCAGGTGACCCGGTTCATTCCCAAACACCCCCTCGGCGGGGCCATCAGCTCCATGCGGACCTTCATTGCCACCGAGGCCGCCGTCACCGGGAACCCGGCTCAGAGAAAGCTCTCCATCCCCGACCCTAAACGGATGACGGAGCATATCAAGAAGACGGCGAAGTTCCTGAAGGCGGACGAGGTCGGCGTCGGCATCCTCCCGAGCTACGCACTTTACACCCACCGGGCGCCCCCGCTTCCGAAGGTGCTCTACGAGGGCTCGGCGAGCCTCGAGGATCTAACGCCCGTCGTCAACAACCACCCCTACGTCATCTGCATCCTGGTCGACCAGAACCTCGAGACGATGCTCGGCTCGACGGGCTACGACGGCATCAGCGGTTCCCAGAGCATGATGTCCTATCTCACCTCCGGCCTCATCGCCTGCACTCTTGCCGCCTACATCCGGAACCTCGGCTACTCGGCTCGGGCCCACCACTGCGCGAACTACGAGCTGGCCCTCCCGCCAGCGCTCATCTCGGCCGGTCTTGGCGAGATGAGCCGCACCGGCGAGAGCGTCCTCCATCCACGCCTGGGCTTCCGGCACAAGGCCGCGGCGGTGACGACCGACCTGCCGCTCGAGCCGGACGGTCCCATCGACTTCGGGCTGAGGGAGTTCTGCGCCAAGTGCCGGAAGTGCGCCGAGCACTGCCCGTCGGGGGCCATCAGCTTCGAGGAGGAGCAGACGGTCTACAAAGGCTACATGAAGTGGGTTAACAGCATCGAGAAGTGCACGCAGTTCCGGGTGGGGAACCGTGACGGGTCCTCCTGCGGGCGTTGCATGAAGGTCTGCCCCTGGAACAACAAGGAGGACTCCTGGTTCCACTCGGCCGGCGCCTACCTTGCCTCGACGAGGTCGGGTCTCGCCGCGACCCTGCTCAAGGAGATCGACGACATGTTCGGCTACGGGACCGAGGTCGTCGAGCAGTACCGCTGGTGGCTCGAGTGGCCTGAGCTCTACTAGGCCCGCGCGGCGGCCGACGTGGCCGCGACACTCAAGGGGGGACCGGTCCGCCGGGGCCGGTCCCCCCCCCCCCCCCCCCCCCCCCCCCC
>DYFB01000075.1 GCA_020725405.1 Symbiobacterium sp.
CTCAGGCCGTGGCTTTGCCTCCGGCTTCCTTCAGATTCCGCCTTACGACGGACACCCTTGCCTTTGGCTAGTGGTTGTCGCTACCCACTCCCACGGGAGACTTTCACTCCCAAGCTAACGCCCATGCCGGGCGCACTACGACAAGGGCCCGGGGCTCCAGAGCCCCGGGCCCACTTGGTTCGTCGGGGTCAGCCGGCATGGCCTAGTCGCCGCTGGACTTGAACAGGAAGGGGCTCCCAGGCAGGCGGATCCACCGGACCTCGCCACCATCCACCTTCAAGGTCACCTCGACGTCCAGCACGAGGCTTTCCGTTGTCAGGCGGAGAGCCCGGTAGTAGACGAGGGCCCCGTCGGCGAAGGTCAGGGTGACCTCGGCGCCCACGGCTATCTCGCCGGGGTCTCCTTCCTCCCAGTCCACCTTGGTCACGAGAAGGGTGACCGAGGTGTCGTCGAAGGCGACGATGACCCCCTCGACCTCGCCCTTGGAGAGTTCCCTCTCCCCGATAACCAGCACGACGACCTCGCCGTGGACGATTTTCAGCTCGACGAAGTCGCCGACCCGAGGCTTCTCCTGGGAGTCGAAGTCACCGCGGAACCGGATGGTCACGTTCTCCGAGACGGGGAAGGTCGCCACCGTCCCGGGTTCGGCTCCCTCGCCCTCCTCACGCAGGGTCATCTCGAGGGTCACCGAAACGAGGGTCTCCCCCTCGTACTCGACGGCGCGGAGGTAGCCGGAGACCTCGGTCTGCTCGCTCCGGACGTCGATGAAGACGACCACGCCGTCCGAGAGAACCACCCGGACCCGGTCGCCGGGGGCGAGGTCCTCAAGGGTCGCGGGGCGGCCCTGGAGGAAGATGAGGGCGTCGGACGCGACCGGGAAGGTGACCGTGACCAGGTCTCCCTCGTCCTCGTCGGCGAACTCCTCGTCGGACTCCTCATCCTCGTCGGCGTCGGCGTCCTCTTCGGACTCCTCATCGGACTCCTCGTCGGACTCCTCATCCTCGTCGACGTCCTCATCGGACTCCTCGTCCTCGTCCGCGTCCTCTTCAGACCCCTCTTCCTCGTCCTCCTCGGCCTCGCTTCCGCCCTGGGCCGCCTCGCAGCGGCGCAGCTGGCCTTCCGAGGTCTGTACGGTTATGGTCGCCTCGTCGCCGGTCGTCACCGAAACGAGGACACCGACCAGGACGGGACCCGTGGCGCCAAGAGCCAGGCGGGCATGGACCCGCGAGAGCAGGGCGGCCATCTGGGCTCGGGTGACGTTCTCACCGAGACGCAGAGCCCCGGTCTCGTCACCCTGCAGGAGGCCGAGCTCCATGGCCAGGGCGATGTAGCCGCGGGCCCATGCGGGGACCGCGCCGGCATCGGGGGCGCTGATGGGCGCCCCGGCGAGCGCTTGGGCCTCCTCCTCGAGACCCATGGCCTGGAGGAGGGTCACAACAACCTCGAGACGCGTGGCCGGGTCCCCGCTGCGGAAGCGGTTCCGCTCCTGGTGGGTCAGGCCGTGCAGCAGGCCGTGCTCGTAAGCGTAGGCCAGGCACTCCCTCGCTCCGGCCCAATCAGGAACAGCCCCGCCGTCGGCGAAGACCGCCTCGAGACGGGTGGCGGCCGCCTTCGGACCCATGGCCCTGGCCTCGTCTTCGAGACCCGTGACCCGGAGTGCCAGAAGAACGAGCTGAAGCCTCGTCACCAGGTCGTTCGGCCCGAACCTGCCGTCCCCGTAGCCGGTGAACACCTCCAAGGCCTGCATGAGGGCGACATCGCGCATGGCCCAGTGGCCGGAGGCGACATCGCTGAAGCGGCCCGGAGCCGCGACGGCAAAGCCCGGCGGCTCAGGCGCAGTCCTCACACCCGGCCCGGCCCCGGGTGCAGCCAGACCGGGACCCGACGCGGTCAGGGCCACGGCGAGGGAGCAGACCAGGGCGAGCCAGAAAGATGTCTTTCTCAACCCCACATCCCCCCTTTTGGGTAAGCTTCGAGAGTGTCGGTCCCGGGGTCGAGGACCGCCGGCGCCAGGCGGCGGGCGCGCGGTGCCACGACCACGTTCACCGTATAGAAGACGGAGCCTGCCGGCGGTTATTGGGGGTAGCCCGCCAAGAGAAGCAAGGCCTCCACGGGGAGGAGTCCGGCGGCAAGGCTAGTAATCGGTGGCAGCTGGAGGACCGGCAAGGGCGGAAGCTCCCGACGGGACGGTGGTTTGGTGAACCTCCTGCGTCTTCATCTCAACGAGAGTCCCTACCGCCTGCCCGAGGACCGGCTCGAGCGGGTCCTCGCCGGGGCGGCAGCCACCCTGAACCGCTACCCCGAGCGAGCCGTCGACCTCCTGCGCGAGCGGTACGCCGCCTACGCTGGCGCCTCGGCGCAACGCGCCGCTCAGGTCGGGCCGTCGCCCGGACAGGTCGTCCCGACCAACGGCGGCGACGAGGCCATCAACCTCACCGTCATCACCCTGCGCCCTCTCGTGCGGCAGGTCGTGGTCCTGACGCCGACCTTCCCGGAGTACTCCCGGGCGGCCCGCCTGGCCGGTCTGGACGTAGTCGAGGTCCCCCTCGCCGGTCAGGACTACCACATCGATCTCGACGGGCTATCCGAGGCCCTCCGGCGGGCTCCCTCCCTCGTCTTCGTCTGCAGCCCGAACAACCCGACGGGGAACCTCCTTGACACCCTTGAGGCCCTGGACGTCATCGCGGCGGCTCCGGGCCCAGCGTGGGTCGCGGTCGACGAGGCCTACTGGGAGTTCGCCGGCGAGACGGTCCTGGCCGAGCTCGACCGCCGTGAGAACCTCGTGGTAATCCGGACGATGTCCAAGGCCTTCTGTCTCGCCGGTGCGAGGTTGGGGTTCGCCCTCGCCGCTCCCGCCCTTTCACGGCAGCTGGAGACGGCCCGGATGCTCTTCAACGTCGACGCCCTCACGGCCGCCGTGGGCGCGGCCGCGCTTGATGACCCAGCCTACGTCAGGGACGTGGTGGCCGCGGTCGCAGAGGCGAGAGAGCGGCTGGCGGCGGGGCTTGGGGGGCTTCCGGGAATCGTCCCCTATCCTTCCCGGGCGAACTTTGTCTTCGTCCGAACCCAGCGCCCGGGTCCGGACCTCGCCCGTGCCCTCGCCCTCCGGGGCGTCCTCGTCCGGGCTTACCCCGACGTCCCCGACCTCCTCCACCGTCTGAGGGTCACCGTCGGAGCGCCGGAGGAGGTCGACCGGAGTCTCTCGGCCTTTGCCGACGCCCTCGGCGTTCCCGGGTGAGCTTGCTTGGGGCCGCATCAAAACTCGTGATATGATTACTTGGGAAATAGCTCTTATTTCAATTGACTCTAATGCGATGGCCATCCGACTGGTGGTCCCCGTCGTCAGGTACCACACGACACCGAATCGCCGGATCACGCAGGATCGCCGGATCAGGCAGAAAGGGGGAACGCGGTCCTCATGCCCGGAGAGTCGGCCAGGCCGGTCCGGAGACGGCGCTTCCTCAAGAGCTCCGGCGCCATAGCTGCGGGCACGGCTATAGCCGCGGTCGACGGCCGTCTGAAGGGCTCCAGGACCGCCCCCGGCGGCTGCGACGCCGGTCCCGGCACCCCGGTCGTCGTTCCGGACCCCGAGCCCTACCGCGTCGACGATGGCCGCTACCGCCGGTTCAGCGCCGCCAACACATGCCTTGGCCTTCTCCAGGAGGGCCCGACCGAAGATGCCTTCCTGATGCTCTCCCGCCGGACACCGGACCGGGTCAGGGTCGGCGGCCCGGGCTTCAACCTTATTGACGCCGCCCTCATGGATGCCTCCCTCTACGTCGGAAACACCCTTCCGGCCTCCGGGTGCGCCTTCGACTACCGCCGGAACGCGTCGGACTACGCCTTCCCCGAGGCGGAGCCGTCCACCCTCTTCGGCCTCCCCCGCCTCCGGGTGCGCGACCGGGCCCGGATGTCCCGGGTCATCAAGAGAGCGGCAAGCTTCCTCGGAGCAGACCTCGCCGGTGTCGCGTCCCTCGACCGCCGGTGGCTCTACTCCGAGGTCTGGCTCACCTCGGAGAGAAGGGCCGTACCTCTTGAACTCCCCGAGCGCTACCAGTTCGCCGTCGTCCTGGCCTTCGAGGTGGACTATGAGGCCCTGACCGCCTCGCCAAGCCTTATCGCTACGGCTTCAATGGCCCGCGGCTACTCGAGGATGGCCTCCACGGTCTTCGCCCTGGCCCGCTTCATCCGGAACCTCGGCTACCACGCCATCGCCTGCGGCAACGACACCGCCCTGTCCGTACCGCTGGCCATCGACGCCGGGCTCGGCGAGCTCTCGCGGCCGGGGCTCCTCGTCACGCCGTCGTTCGGACCCAGGATCCGCCTGGCCAAGGTCCTCACCGATCTTCCGCTGCAGCCCGACCGGCCGATAAGGTTCGGGGTCCGGGAGTTCTGCCGGAAGTGCCGGAAATGCGCCAGGCTCTGCCCGGCGGGGTGCATACCGGCGGATACCGATCCGACCTGGGCCGGACCTTCCAGAGCCAACAACCCCGGGGCTCTGAAGTGGTACGTGGACGTGGAGAAGTGCCTGGCCCTCTGGATTGAGAACGGGTCGGATTGCGCGGTCTGCGTGGCCGCCTGCCCGTACAGCGGCAAGGACGACCCGCGCCCCGTGAGCCCACGGAACGCCGCCCGCTTCTGGGAGGGCCCTGGCTGAAACCACCCCTGGGCCGCCTCTAGGGCCCCTGCTCCAGGGACGAGCGGCCTTCCTGCCCCGCTCTGGGTCAAATCGGCGCCTTTCAAAGCTGCTTATTGTGTAATATGTGTTACATTTTCTCGAGTTACTTCATGTTAAGCTGGTTCTGCCCGCTCCCGGCAGCGGAAGCGAGGAGGTCAGGCCATGGAGACCACCCGGCCGCCGCGGTCGACCAACGAGCCGGACGGCGCCCTCGACAGCGAACCGGGGAGCCACCGCACCCCGGGCATCGAGTATGTGCCTATCGTTCTCCAGGGAGACGGGGCCGCCGGCCCGTCCAATCCGGCCCCCGAGCGGCTGGTCGAGCTTGGCGCCGGCGAGGTCCTCTTCGGCCCGGGCGATGTCCTTGACGGCGCCTACCGGGTCGTCTCGGGGCGGGTCGAGCTCGTTCTCGAGGGCCGCAACGGGCGTGAGCTCGTCCTCACCTCAGCGGGGCCCGGGGCCCTGGTCGGCGAGGACTACATTCTGAACGACGGGCCGAGCCTGCTCTGGGCCGTGGCCGCGACGGACGTCACCGCGGCGGTCTACGACCGGGAAGCCCTTCTCCGCCAGATGTGCGCCGACCCGGTCATGGCCGAGTCCCTTCTCCTCTCTATGGCGAAAAAGCTCGAGACCGTGACCATTCGTCTTCACAACGTGACCTTCATGAACCTGGAGTGCCGCGTGGCCAAGCTGCTCCTCGCCGGGGCGCAGAACAACCTCAAGCTCGGCCCGGTGACCTTCATCACCCACTCCGAGATCGCCCGGTGCACCGGCTCCTGCCGGGTCGCCGTCACCCGGGCTCTGCAGAACATGGAGAGGGCCGGCCTCATCGAGCGCAACCGGGGGTACGTCCGTCTCCTTGAGAGCGAGCGTCTCAGCCGCATGGCCTGCGCCACGTAGCCGATTCTCCTTCGTCCCGGGGCGCCTGCGCAGGGAATCGGCCCTGCCGGTCCGAAAAACGCCGGGTGGCCCCGGGAGGTGGGGACTTGATCGAGGTCGACCAGGTCGGCGATGTCGTGCGGATCAAGCTCAGCCGGGAGGACGGCGGGCGCGCGCTCTACTGGACAGCCGTCTACCTCCTGGACGACGTGCTCATCGACACGGGGTGCGCCTACACGGTCGACGACCTCCTCGGCTTCCTCGACGGCCGGACGGTCAGGACGGCCGTCAACACCCACAGCCACGAGGACCACGTGGCCGGCAACCGGGCCCTCCAGGAGCGGTTCGGCTGCGAGGTCTTCGCCCACCCGGCCGCGGTCCCGGTCATCGCCCGGGTTCCGCTCCTCCAGCCTTACCGGGAGCTCGTCTGGGGCTATCCCGAGCCCGCCGTGGTCAACCCCCTGGGGCCGACCGTAGAGACGGGCCGCTTCCGGCTCGAGGTCGTTGACACTCCGGGCCACTCCCAGGACCACGTCGCGTTCGTCGAGCGCGACCGGGGCTGGTGCTTCTCGGGAGACCTCTTCGTCGGCCCGCGACCCAAAGCCGTCCGCCCCGACGAGGACGTGGCTGCCATGGTGAGGTCGATGGAGCGGCTTGCCGCTCTGGAGACCGGGACGGGCGACCTCGTCCTCTTCACCGGACTCGGCAAGGTGGTGGACGACGGCCGCGGGGCTCTTCTGGAGTGCGCCGCCTATCTCCGGGACCTCGCCCGGCGGGTCCGCGAGCTCGCCCGGTCGGGCCGCACCCCGCCGGAAATACGCGACGAACTCTTCGGCGGGGAGAGCGTCCTTGACCGGCTGACCGACGGCCACTACTCCGCCGAGAACATGGTCCGGGCCCTCCTGGCCTCGAACCTCCACCCCTGAGTCCCTCCTGACCGGGAGTCCCCTGGGATAGGGCCGGCTGGGTACCACCGACCCCGAAGCGACCATACCCTGAACCATGGTCGTCACCCGGAGAATCCAGTTCATCGACGGACGCGGGTCTCGCCGCCGGGGCTGGCTGGCGGGCTCGTCTCCCTGGCTGGCGGGCTCGTCTCCCTGGCCGGCGGGCCCGTCCCCCTGGCCGGCGGGCCCGTCCCCCTGGCCGGGTCCGTCCCAGTCCCCCCAACCGGACCCCGCCGCATCCCCTCGGCCGGGCCCGGGGCCGCCCCCGACGGCGGACCGGAGGACCCGACCCGGCCTCATCCGCTACCGGGGCTTTTTCTTCGGGGCCACCGGCTACCACACGGAGGCCTGGGCGGTCGTCCGTCACCTGCACCGGCTCGGCTACAGCCTCCGTATCCTCCCCGTGGGCGAGAGAAGCGACCTGAGCCGGGTCCCCGACCCCCGGCTCCGCGAACTCCTGAAGGCCCTGCTCGCGCCCCTGCCTGGTGAGAGGCTGGCGGTCGAAGTCCAGCACGTGCCGCCCGGCTTCTTCCGCCCGAGCCCCGACGCTCGGGCCCTCGTCGGACGGACGATGGTCGAAACGGATGGCCTTCCCGCCGGGTGGGCCGAGGCCTGCCGCCGGCTCGACGAGACATGGGTCCCGTCGAGCTTCTGCGCCGCCGTGTTCACGGCCGCCGGCCTCGACCCCGGCCGGGTGCGGGTTGTCCCCATCGGCGTCGATACGAACACCTTCCGACCGCGCCCCGGGGCCCGGCTGCCGCCCGGCGTCCGGGCCCGACCTTTCAAGTTCCTCTCCGTCCTTACCTGGCAGGAGAGAAAGGGCTGGGACCTTCTCGTCCGGGCCTACCTCGAGGAGTTCGGGCCGCGCGAGGAGGTCACCCTCATCCTCAAGACCCAGCCCCTCCTGGGGGGGACCGAGGAGGCCAGGAGGCGGCTCTGCCGCTTCATCGGGGAGGAGCTCGGGCTCGCCGTGAGCGACATCCCCCCCATCGTCCTCATCCAGGCCCTTATGAGCGAGGCGGAGATGGCCGCCCTCTACGCCGCCTGCGACGCCTTCGTCCTCCCTTCGAGGGGGGAGGGGTTGGGGCGCCCCTACCTCGAGGCCATGGCCACCGGTCTTCCGACCATCGGGACGGGCTGGGGCGGGAACCTCGACTTCATGCGCCCGGACAACTCCTACCTCATCGAGGTCGAGGAGCTGGTGCCGGCCGGAGCCTCCGACCGGCCCGATCCCTACCGGGGTCTCAGGTGGGCCCGCCCCAGTCTCGCCCACCTGCGACGGCTCATGCGCGCCGTCTACTCCGACCCGGAGGCGGCCCGGGAGCGCGGCGGGCGAGCCCGGGCCGACGTCGTCGCCGCCTGGGACGTCGCGGTCACCGGCGACAGGCTGGCCGCGGAGCTTGGCAGGTTCCTCGGCTGACGGGCGGCGGAGCGGCCCGCGGCCCGGCCGGCCGGAGTCGCCGGCACGACCGGGAGCCCGGTCGCGGCAAGAAGTTGCTGGTCTCGGGCAACTTCATCCAGAGGTCTCCCCCGCCAGCGGCCCTAATATGGGGCCGAGGACGCAGACGAAGGGTGGACGCAGGCCGGTGGAGCACCTCCTCGATCCGGACTTCGGACGCGAGCCGATCCTCAGAGCCCGGAGCCTCAACAAGGTCTACTGGCTCGGGACGGCCGTCTACGCCGTCAGCAACGTCTCCCTAGAGATCAGGCAGGGGGAATTCGTCGTCATCCGCGGGCCGTCCGGATGCGGGAAGAGCACCCTCCTCTCCCTGCTCGCCGGTCTTGACCGCCCGACGAGCGGCGAGGTCGTCCTCGACGGGCAGAGCCTCTCCGGCCTCTCCGAGAACGAACTCAGCGCCGTCCGGCGGCAGAAGATCGGCATGGTCTACCAGTCGTTCAACCTCCTGCCCAACCTGACGGCCCTGGAGAACGTGGCCCTGCCCCTTCACCTCTCGGGTACGCCGGCCGGTTTCGCCGGCCGGCACGCGGCCTACCTCCTCGACCGCGTCGGGCTTTCCGGGCGGAGCCGCCATCTCCCGACCCAGCTGTCAGGGGGCGAGCAGCAGCGGGTGGCCATCGCCCGGGCCCTGGCCAATGACCCCAAGGTCCTCATGGCCGACGAGCCCACGGCCAACCTCGATTCAGCCACCACGCGGGACATCCGGGCCCTGCTCACCGAACTTAACCGCGACCTCGGCCAGACCTGCGTGGTCGTCACCCACGACCACAGCCTTATTGAGGACGCCCACCGCGTGCTCAGCCTGGTCGACGGGCGCATCGTCGCCGATGAGCCGGGAGGTGCCGCCCGTTGACCCTCATCCACCTCGGGATCGTGAACGCTGTCCGCAATCTCGGCCGCAGCCTCCTCTCGGTCGTGGCCATGGCCCTCGCGGCCATGATGATGACCGGCTCGCTCACGGTGGCCGAAGGCTATACGGCGCGGCGAGCCGCTGAGTACCGGTCGTTTCTGGGCGGAGATGTCCTGGTCTACCCGACCTGGGTCTGGCCGACCAGGAGCGACGTGGAGAGCGTGGTCCCGGGCACGGCCCGTCTCGTTACGCTTCCGCGGAGTTTCGCCAGCCCGCTCCGCTACTTCCATCCTGACTTCTACTCCTCGGGCTACCTGACCGTCGCCGCCGGGGCCCCGAGCTACTCCATGTTTGGAAGCAGGGCCGACCTCGACGAGGTGCGCGAGGTCCTCCTCGCCCACCCCGAGGTGACCGGGGTCGAGCCGTACCGGGCCCTGCCGGTCATCGGAGGGAGCCTCGAGATCACCGGGCCGGACGGGTCCTCGCACGTCTCCCTGGGCGGCCACGTCCTGCGGAGCTCCCCACCGAACCTGCTTTCCGACGCCCCGGAGGACGTTCCGGGTTATCTCCGCCTGGTGCCCGCCGCCGCCGATATCCCGGCGACGGTCATGACCTCAACCACGGCCGGGACAATCCTGAGCGACGTCATGAACTGGACGCCGGGGGTCTTCGTCAGCCGCGGCAGGGCCCTCTCCTCGGCGGACGACGACCGCCCCGTGGCCGTGGTCAACCGCCGGGCCGTCCTGTCCCGGGCGCAGGTCCGAGACTACGACGTGGCCATGGGCCTTCAGGGCCAGACAGTCCGGCTGACGATCCCCCGCATCGTCCCCGGCGATCCGGAGCGCGGGACCGGGCCGTACTACGACTTCAGCCGTCCGGTGACGGTGGACATATCCGTGGTCGGCGCCTACGACGTCGCCAGCCGCCTGTTCAGCTGGAATCCCTTTCCCGACGTGACCTACTACGAGCAGCTCTACCTCGAGGCCCCGGAGATTCTCCTCACCCCGGCGGCCTTCGACCGCATCCTCCAGGCCGCGGGCCTCCCGGCCGGGGAGCTGCCGCCCGTCGGGGCCCTCGCCGTGAGCCTCCGCGACCAGTCGAAGGCCGTGGCCGTCACCGAGGAGCTCCGCGGCCTCGTTCCGAGCCTTTCCGTGGTCACCGTGGCCCAGGAGGCCGACTTCGCCAACGCGAGGAACCTGCCGGAGACGATCTACGAATGCCCGCCGGACTTCCGGCCGCGGCCCCTCCCTCTCAGCCAGCCGGCGGTCCCGCCGGAGGCGCGCCAGTTCTTCGGGCTTCTCCTCTTCGGGTTCGCCGGCCTCGTCGCCGCCGGGAACAGCACCCTCATGATCCTGAGCCGGCGGACCGAGTTCGCCATCCTCAAGGCCATCGGCATGCGGGGGTTCGAGATAGGCCTCGTCGTCATGGTCGAGGTGGTCACCCTGGCGGTCATCGGGCTGGTCCTCGGCTTCAGCGTCGCCGAGGTCGGGAGCCTGCCCATAATCCTGACGAACCGGATCGGACCGGCGGCCGTGCTCAAGGCCATCGGCCGCGACTTCGCCATCGTGGCCTCGGCCACCCTGGCCTGCGCCGTGGTCTTCGCCCTGGTGCCGATGTCAAGGACGCTCCGGATCACCGTTGCGGAGGCGATGCGGGGAGATGAGTAGCACGGGCACGCTCCTCCGGCTGTCCCTGAAGAACACCAGGCACGCCCCGGGCCGCCTGGCCATCATCGTCCTTCTTCTCGCGGCCGCTCTCCTGGCGAGGTCCGCGTCACACCTCGTCCAGGCCAGCCTCTGCGAGCAGGCGGCCGAGGCCGTCTCGGTCGGTGTCCTTCCGCGCGACTTCAACGCCATAATCCTCTCGCACCTGACCTTCTACCCCCCGAGGCTCCTTGACGCCTACATCACCCGGGGGCTCGGCGTCGGGACCTGGCACCGCACCGACTACCTCGCCGCCTCCTGCGAGACCTACCAGGGACCCGGTGGGGACATCTGGCTCCTCCGCAACCCTCAGTTCCGCGAGACCAGACCCTCGTGGGCCACCCACCCGGGCGTGGAGGGCTGGTCCCACTGGTATTCGGCTCTCGAGGGGCGTCTCCCGGAGGCGCTGGACGAAATCATCATCCCGCGCCCCTTCGCCGAACTCACCGGTCTCGGCCCCGGCGACCGCCTCACGCTCCTCCGGGACACCCCGATTCCGCATGAGGAGACCTTCTCCATCACCGGAGTCTACGATCCGGCCGGGGTCGGACGGTTCTACGAGTGCTTCCTGGGGGCGGCCGACCCCCGTGAGGCCCCGTCCTTCAACTTCGTTGTCCTGAAGCTCACCGCCAGCAGCGTGGCCGTCATTCGTCACTGGGGCCGTGACCCGGCCGGCGGCGCCTCCGGTATCTACGTCTACGAGATGCCCCAACCCAGGGAACGCATGGTCGACCTAGCCCGGACGGTCTACGGGGCCCAGACCCGGGCGGCGGAGGTCGGCGTCGGCCTGGTCGGGGTAGCCGTGCTCGTCGTCCTCCTCGTGGCCATGGTCGAGAGGAAGAGGGAGGCCGCCATCTACAAGATGGTCGGTATGAACAGCGTCGCCACCCTCACGGTCCTGGCCTTCGAGCTCCTTCTCGCCGTCGTCATCGCCGTGCTCCTGGCCGCTCCGCTCTACTGGTGGCTGGCCTCGGCCGTCATGCCCGTGACCCCCGGGACCCCGCCCATGACCCTGGCCCCGTCGTTCGGAGCCACGCTCCTCAGGACCGTCCTCGTCACCGCTCTCGGGGCCGCCTACCCCTTCGCCCTGACTTCGGTGGGCACTCCCAACCAGCTCCTCACGGGGCAGAAGATATACATCTTCCGCCGCAAGCATGTGCTCAGGGGGTGGACCGATGACTACAGCCGCTGAGCCGGGCGTCCGGCCCCGGTTCCTGCCGCGCTCGGAAGCGCCGACGGCCCTCCTCGCCGGGGCGCGGGCGGCCTACGTCTTCCCGGTCTCGCCGGGCCGCATCCTCGGCCCGGCGAGACTTGTCGAGAGCCGCGGGCGGCTCCCGGGGCCCGCCGACCTCGGACCGGCAGAAAGCAGCCCGGCCTGGGCCGTCTCAGCCGTGGACCTGCCGCGGGTGAGCATCGACGGCCGCTCGACCCTGAATGCGGCGGCGGTGAGAGCCACGGTCGACGCCGTGCTCCAGGCCGGGGCCACCCTCGCCGGCCCGCTCCTTTCCGAGGCCGTGGCCGTGGACCTCTTCGTCCACGAGCTCGCCCGCCAGGAAGCCGATATCCTCATCCTCACCCAGCCCATCGCCGGGGAGAAGAGCCGGATCCTGACCCAGGCCCTGGAGAGACAAGCTCTGGGACCTCGGGTTCTTTCCATCGTTTATAACGGCCCGCCCGGCTACGACAGCCCCGAGCTTAGGACTCTCAAGACCTGCACCTTCACCACCGTGGAGAGCATCGTGCAGGGCGGGCGGTCGAATCCGGGCCCCACCCTCGAGGCCTTGGGGGCTCTCGTGCGTGACCGCCTCGCCGCCCGGCTCGCCCGGGCCGGCTACCCCGGCGTCCCCTGCGTCTCCCAAGGGATGGCCGCGGCGCGAGCGGCCGCCCGCCTCGAGCGGAATCTCGGCGAGCTCCTCGAGCCTCTCGGCCCGGACAGGGGGAGGACCCGCACCTCTTCTCGGGTCTGCCTGGTCGTCGCCGACCCCGACCGGGTCGAGGTCTTCGCCCGGACCGGCGGGCGCCTTTCCGTCGCCTCGGCCGCGTTCGTCGGGACGGCCTCGACGAGGCTTCTCGGCAACGGTCGGGCCGGGTCCCGGGGGACAACAGCCCAGGGCTGGCTCCCCGATTGGGGAGCCCTGGCCCGGCGACTCCCCCTCGATCTCGACCTGAGCGACCTCGCTAATCTCATTGGCACGCTGCTCGTCGAGCCCTGGACCCTCGCCCGCGGTCTCGGGGAAGCCTGTCTCGGGGCGGCCTTGCTGGAAGAGCTCCTGTCTGAAGTGACGGCCGGATGGACGGCCGCCGACCGGGAAGCCGGAGGCCCGGCCCAGGCCCGGCTGTTCATCGCCGCCGGCTTCGGGTTCGACCGTCTCGGGAGCGCCGGCCTCGCCGCCCACGCCCTGGTCAAGGGCTTCCAACCCGGCGGTGTCTCCGTGGTGGCCGTGGACCGCGGCGGGGCGCTTCTTGTGGAGGCCGGAGCCCCGGATGAGGACCCGCCTCCGGGTGAGGCGGTCGGGCCCCCGCCCGGCCGACCCGGCACCGCCGGGCCCCGACCCGGGGCGGCGACGGCCCGGCCGGAAGCGGTGGCGGTCATCGTCTCGCCCCTGAAGGCGGTCCACGACTGGCGACGGGCGACCACCGACCCCTGGGCCATCGTCACCGTCGAGGGCGAAGACGGAGCGTCGACCGCGCGCCGTCTCGTCCCTGGAACGGTGACCTCGCTGCCCCTCGCCCCCGGCCGCCGGGCCGTCCTGACCGTCGAACCCTGCCACGCCAGGCTTGACTTCGGAGCCGGTCCGGGCCGCACCTGGCGTGGCCTCGTGACCGGCGGGACGGCCGGAATCATCCTTGACGGACGCGGCCGGCCTCTCACCTCTCCGGACAGCCCGTCCACGCGCGTCGCCAAGGAGAGAGACGTCCTGGCCGCCTTCGGCGCGCTGGGGAAGGGGGATCTCGGACCATGAGCGCCCGACGCGCCCGACCTGACCTCCGGCTGTCGCGCCCTCTCCCGCCCGGAGCCACGACGCTCGTCCGGGAGGCCGACCGGGTGACTCCCGAGACGATCATCGCCACCGGCCGGTCGCACCGGAGGGTCCTCCGCCTCCCCGCCGGCGGTGCGTTCGAGCTCCTGAAGAAGCCGGGTGACCCGGTGAAGGCCGGCGAGACCGTTGCCGTGACCGAGGAGCTCTTCGGCCTGGGCCTACGTGAGCTGGTCTCGCCGCTCGACGGTGTCCTCGAGACCGTGAACTCCCGGGGAACGGCCCTGGTCCTGGCGGAGGGAGACGACGAGATTCGGGCTCTCGTCCCCGGCGTGGTCGCCGCCGTCTCCTCGTCCGAGGTCGTCCTGACCGTGCACGGAGAGGTCGTGCGGGGCTGGTTCGGACTGGGCGAACCCGTGGCCGCCGAGCTCTGGGCGGCCGGCGAACTCCTCACCGAGGCCGCGGTAAGGCTAAAGCTCGGCCCGGCCGTGCGCGGCCGAATCGTCCTTGCCGAGTCCTACGTCCTCCCTTCGGTCCTGCCGATTCTGGCCCAACTGGGCGCGGCCGGACTCATCTGCGGAGGTCTCGACTTCGGACCCCTCTGGGAACTCATCGGCCCCGGCGGGCCTCACCCGGCCGGACGGGGGCTCCCGACCTTCATCGTCACCGACGGCTTCGGCGTCCACCGTATCCGGCCGGAGACTCGCCGGATCCTGGCCCGGGCCGAAGGGCGGATGGTCTACGCCGCCGGGCCGATGGGCGGACGGCTCCGCTTCACCGGGCCTCCTCACGCCGAGGTGGTCGTCACCGTTGGAGATTCCTGAGCCCGGCCAGCCGGGCGGTCACCGGTGGAGGTTCCTGAGCCCGGCCAGCCGGGCGGCCTCCTTGGCCTCCTCGACCTCTGCCCGCCGGACGGGGCGGTCGAGGGGAGGATAATCGTGGGCCCGGTGGCACGGTCGGTACTGGTCCATGATGTTGATGTGCGTCTCCGGCGAGAGCTCCTCGGCGATGAACCGGCAGAGCTCGGCCGTACCCGCTAGCCCCCCGGGCAGGACGAGGTGCCGGACAAGGAGCCCGCGGTAGGCCACCCCCTCCCGGTCCGTCTTGAGAACACCCACCTGCCGGTGCATCTCGCGAAGGGCCCGCTTCACCACCTTCGGGTAATCGCGGGCCCCCGACAGGCGGAGACCGACTTCCGGGTCGGCGTACTTGACGTCCGGAAGGTAGATGTCGACGACGCCGTCCAGGAGCTTCAGGGCCTGGAGGGCCTCGTAACCCCCGCAGTTGTAGACGAGCGGTATCTCGAGCCCCTGGGCCGCGGCGGCGTCCAGAGCCGCCAGTATCTGAGGCAGGTAGTGCGTGGGGGTGACGAGGTTGACGTTGTGACATCCTCGGGCCTGCAGGGAAAGCATGATGGCCGCGAGCTTCTCCGTCCCCACTTCCTGCCCGCCTTCGGGGTCGTGGCTGATGTCCCAGTTCTGGCAGAACACGCACCGCAGGTTACAGCTGGTGAAGAAGATGGTCCCCGAGCCGCGCCGGCCGACAAGGGGCCTCTCCTCCCCGAAGTGAGGACCGTAGCTCGACACGCGGACGGTCTCACCGGCCCGGCAGACCCCGCGCTCCCCCTCCAGGCGACGCGCCCGGCAGGCGTGACCGCAGAGGACACACTCCTCCATCAGCCGTCGGGCCTTCTCGACCCGCGAGGCGAGCTCGCCGCTCGACCGGAGCGCGAGGTAAGAGGGCTTCCTCTCGTCGACGTCTATCAACGGCTTACGCCCATCGTCGCCTGTGGCCGGCTTGTTTCCATCGCCATCCGCCGACGGCCTTCTCTCCCCGGCGCTTGTCGCCGGCTCTTTCCCGCCGCCAGCCATCCCTGGATCCCCCCACTGCGGGCCCACCGGACCTGGCAGACCTCGCGCCGCTCCCGCCAAGGTCAGCGGCGCGGGACGCTCGCCCTCCTTAGCCTTCCCCCGCAGCGCGCCGCCGGACCGCACCCGGGCGATGCGCGTGTCCACGGGCCGCACCGGGCCGCGCAAGGTCGGGCCGCGCCGGGTCTTGACGCCGGTGCCGGGTCCTGGTATGCTGACCCTGTAAGTGACTGCGTCATATAGTAGCACCGTAACAGTAACGGTGCCGGAGGAGGAAGGAGCCGCGATGACCTGCTCGGGCGACTGCTGCCGTGGGTCGTCGGACCGCGACCGGGCGGAAATCGCCGCCGGGGAGTCCGCGGCCGTCGACCCCGCCGAGCGCTGCGGCTGCCGCGGGCGCGAGGCCCAGATGGAGGGCTTCGCCATCCCCTGCCTCTTGCTCCTGCTCCTCGAGAAGCCGGCCCACGGCTACGACCTCATCGACCGCCTCGGCACCGAGTTCGGTCTCGGCGGAGTCGACCCCGGGGGCGTCTACCGCAACCTCCGGCGCATGGAGGACGAGGGCTTCCTGAGGTCCACCTGGGAGACCGGGGGCCCTGGGCCGGCCAGAAAGGTTTACAGCGTCACCCGGGAGGGGGAGGAACTCCTGGCCGTCTGGGCGACCAGCGTCGCCCGGAACAGGCGGGTCCTCGATTCCTTCCTCGCCCGGTACGAGGCCTACGCCGCCAGCGGGGACCGGCCGGACCCGGCGGCCGGCGGGGCCGGAGGACGTCAGACCAGCGGAGGAGGAACCGAGGATGTGTGAGGACCGGAAGTGCAGCGCCGGGGAGGGGCCGCCCTCCACCCACCGCTCCGATTGCCACCGCGACCCGTGCTGCTGCGGTTTCGAGCGGAAGTTCGCCACCCGGGAGGAGAAGATCCAGCGCCTGACCCGCTACCTCGAGGAGCTGCGGGCCGAGGCCACCGCCGTCGAGGAGCGCATCAAGGCTCTCCAGGAAGGCTGACGGAACTTTCTAGGAGCCGCCCCCGTAGCCGTAAGAGGAAGCGACGTCTCGGGTCCGCGAGAACGTCGAGCTTGCCCGTCCGGCTAAGGGGTGTGGCCCATGAAAAAGATGCCCCGTCTCGTGGCGGCGCTTCTCGCCGCCTCGATGCTGGCGTCGGTCCCGGTGGGGGTCGGAGGCTGCCACCGTCCGGCGTCCGAAGAGCCTGACATCGTCTTGGGCGTCAGCCGGCACCCCCCGGCGATCGAATGGGGCCGGGGGGTGCTCTCCTCGCTCCCCTCACGCGATACCACGACCGTGCGCTCCATCTACGACACCTATCCCATCGACGTCCGGTTCCGCGGCGCGTTCTGGTCCGGGGCGGGTCCGGTGGATCTCCGCGGCTTCGACCTCCGGAGTCTCGACCTGACCGGACGGCTCGATGACCTCCTTGCCGCGGACTTCGACTCCGGGACCATCTGGCCGGCCGAGCTCCCACCCGGCTTCGACCCCGCCGTCGTCCTGGACCTCGGCCGAAACCCCGGTCTCGGCCTCCGGGCCGTCCACAAGGCCGGGATCACCGGCGCCGGTGTGGGCCTGGCCATCATCGCCGGCCCGCTCCTCACCGACCATGTCGAGTACGCCGCACACCTCCGGCACTACGAGGAGATAGACTGCGGAGACGCGCCGGCCGGAGTCGAGGGCACCGCAGCGGCCTCCATCGCCGCCGGAGTGACGGTCGGGGCAGCCCCCGGCGTCGACCTTTACTATCTCGCCGTCACCCTCGGGACCGAGACGGAGTTCGGTTTCGAGTGGGACTTCGGCCCCCTCGCTCGGGCTGTCGACCGCGTCCTCGAAATCAACGCCTCCCTCCCCCCGGGGGAGCGCATACGGACCATCGCCATCCTGGCCGGGTGGGAGCCGTACCACAAGGGCTCATTCGAACTCGAGGGCGCGCTGAAGCGGGCCGTCCGGCAGGGGCTCTTCGTCGTCTCCTACAACCTTAACCGCACCTACGGCTATGTTCTGAACGGTCTCGAGCGCTCGCCCATGGCCGACCCTGACGACGTCGACTCCTACAAGCCGGCCGTCGGACCGGGGGGCTGGCTCGACCCTCTCCATCCGCCGCACCCGGAGTCCATCCTCGTGCCGATGAGCCCGCGGACCGTCGCCAGTCCCACAGGACCGACCGACTACGCCTTCTACCGGAGCGGGGGGTGGAACTGGTGCGTCTCCTACCTCGCGGGTCTCTACGCCCTGGCCTGCCAGGTGGACCCGGACGTGACCCCCGCTGTCTTCTGGGCCACGGCGGCCCGTACGGCCGACCGGCTTATCGGCCGCCGCATCACGGGGGAGCGCGGCCCCGGCCTCACCTCGTTCAAGATCGTCAACCCGGCCCGGCTCCTCGCCGCCCTCGGCGGGACGGCCGGCGCGCCACCCACCGCCCCCGAGCGGGCCGGGCTCCCCGCCGACGACCCGCTGGTACGAAGGTGGACCTACGGCCTCTTCGTTCCCGACCCGTGCCTCCGTTCCGTGCCCTGGCCGGGGGCCGGCCCACTCGACCTCCGCGGGCGCGACCTCTCCGGGCTCGACCTCTCGGACCGCCTGGGCGATCTCCGGCAGGCCGACTTCGACGAAGCCACAACCTGGCCGGAACTTCTCCCGGCCGCCTTCGACCCGGAGAAGGTGCTCGAGAGTGGACGCAACCCCGGGCTGGGTCTCCAGTCGCTTCACCAGAGCGGGCTGACCGGGCGGGGCGTCGGTATCGCGGTCATCGACGAGCCCCTGCCCACGGACCATAGCGAGTACGCGGCCCGGCTGAGGCACTACGAGGAGGTGGGCTCCCCCGGACCGACAGACGGGGCCCACGGGGCGGCCATCGCCTCCATCGCCGCCGGCCGGACGGCCGGAGTGGCTCCGGAGGCCGATCTCTACTACTTCGCGGTGACGGTCCGCCGACGCCAGGCCGGTCTCTACGCCTGGGACCTCTACCCGGTGGCCGAGGCTCTCGAGCGCGTCCTCCTCCTCAACCGGATCCTCCCCGCCGGCGAGCGC
This sequence comes from Symbiobacterium sp., assembly GCA_020725405.1. GTDB lineage: Bacteria > Bacillota > Sulfobacillia > UBA995 > UBA9673 > DYFB01. Next base: position 18,398 of record DYFB01000075.1, read on the forward strand.
ATCCGCGTCGTCGCCATCCCCACGGCTTGGCAGCCGTACCATTCCGGCTCGACGGCCCTGGAGTACGCCGTGCAGCGGGCCGCCCGCCAGGGCGTGTTCGTTGTCTCCGCAAACCTCGCCCTGACCGACGGCCTGGCCTTCGAGGGTCTCGAGCGCGACCCGCTCTCCGACCCCGAGGCTTTCTCCTCCTACCGGCCCCTGCCTCTCCCGAACGGGTGGGCGGCCCTGTCGGAGAAGGGGTTTGCCGAAGCGCTGGCCGTGCCGATGAACTCGAGAGCGGTGGCCTCCCCGACCGGCGTCGACGACTACGTCTTCTACCGCTCGGGAGCCCGGGCCTGGTGCGTGGCTTACCTCGCCGGCCTCTATGCCCTGGCCTGCCAGGTCGACCCGGACATCACCCCTTCGCGCTTCTGGCAGGCGGCTGCGGCGACCGGGCACGCGCCGGCCGGACCGGCGGCCGGCCCCGTTTTCGACGTGGTTCACGGCACCTGGGCATGGTTCCTGGCCTTCCTTAACGGGCGGTGGGAGCTTGCCTGCCAAGCCGACCCGGAGGTCGACGCCGCGACCTTCTGGGCCGGGCTGCGCGAGAGCGGAGACATGGACGTCCTCACGGCCAATCTGATAGAGGTCCCGCCTCCGGTGGGGAGATACGTCATCGTCGACCCGGTCCGGCTTCTCGAGGAGCTCGGACGGGGCGGTGGCGGGTCCTAGGGCCGGGGCTGTCCGGGCGAAGGAGCGGCCCGGCGCCTCTCCCGGAGAGAGGCCAGCCGGCCGGGGATGCGCTCCCGAGCGAGCAGGTCGGCGTAGGTCTCCCGTTCGACGATGACGTCGGCCCGTCCCTGGGAGACAAGGACCATGGCCGGCCGGGGCACGCGGTTGTAGTTCATGGCCATCGTATAGTTGTAGGCCCCGGTGCAGCTCACCGCCAGGAGGTCGCCGGGCCGCGGGTCGGGGATGTCGACGTCGTGGATAAGGATGTCTCCGGACTCGCAGTACCGGCCGGCCACGGTGAAGGTTCTGGACGGGGGTTCCGAGGCCCGGTTGGCCAGGCAGGCCTCGTGACGCGCGTGGTAGAGGGCGGGACGCGGGTTATCCCCCATGCCCCCGTCGACCACCAGGTAACTCCGCACGCCCGGGATCTCTTTCACGCAGCCCACGGTGTACAGAGTCCAACCAGCCTGGGCGGCGATGGCCCGGCCCGGCTCCACGAGAATCTTCGGCACCGGCAGGCCGAGCCTCCGGGCGGCCGCCTGGACGGCGGCCGAGACGACCGCGGCGTAGTCGTGGGGCGACGGGCTCTGATCGGACCCGGTGTAGCGGACGCCGAACCCTCCACCGAGGTCGAGCTCCTCCGGCAGCCAACCGGTACTCGCCCGGACCGAGGCGGCGAACCCCATCAGCGTCTCGACCGCCCGTGCGTACGGCTCGGCCTCGAGAATCTGAGAGCCGAGATGGCAGTGAAGGCCCCGCAGCTCGATGGAGTCGAGGGCCAGGGCTCTCTCGACCGCCCGGAGAGCCTGTCCGGTCCTGATGGGGAAGCCGAACTTGCTGTCCACCTGGCCGGTCTGGACGTAGGCGTGGGTATGAGCTTCTATGCCGGGCGCAAGCCGGAGGAGGACCGCGGCCCGGCGCCGGGTAGCGGAAGACAGGGAGTCCAGGGCTTCTAGCTCACAGAAGTTGTCGACTATGAAGCGGCCGAGGCCGGCCTCGAGGGCCTGGCTGAGCTCGTCGGGGGACTTGTTGTTGCCGTGGAAGTAGAGCCGGTCCGGGAGGAAGCCGGCCGCGAGGGCGGCGTGGAGCTCCCCTCCGGAGACGACGTCGAGCCCCAGCCCCTCCTCATCGACTATCCGGCAGACGGCCGTGGTGAGGAGAGCCTTCGAGGCGTAGACGACGTCCGAACCGTGCGGGAATAGGTCCGGGCCGAAGGCGGCCCGGAAAGCCCGGCAGTTCTCGCGGAAAAGCTCCTCGTCCAGAACCCAGAGGGGCGTCCCGAACGAGCGGGCGAGCTCGGTCGTGTCGCAGCCGCCGACGGCGAGATGGCCGTTCGGCAGGATGGAGGCAGTACCGTGGAGTCTCAGGCGCCATCCCCCTCAGGTCGTCACGAGGTGAGAGAGGAGCAGGATAGCTGGAGGGTTTCGACGCCTCGGCGGCTCCTCCTACCGCTGGCGGCGGCCTGACGCGGTCCGGGACGGAAGGGCGCGGCCACCCCGGGAAAGAAGCTTCGGGGAAGACGGCCGCCGGGCCGGAGGAGACCCGAACCCCGCCCGGGTCGGGTCGGTCGAAAGGAGGCCCGATGCGCCTCATGGCCTGTGACGCCTGCCCCCGCCGCTGCGCGGTCGACCGGGCCGCCGGAGAGGTCGGTTTCTGCGGCTGCCCTCACCTCCCGCGGGTGGCCCACGTCTGCCTCCACCGCTGGGAGGAACCGTGCATCTCCGGGTCGCGGGGGTCGGGGACCGTCTTCTTCGGGGGCTGCAACCTGAAGTGCGTGTTTTGCCAGAACTACCGCATCAGCGTCAGGCCGATGGGTCGGACGCACGACCCGGACGCGCTGGCCAACGTCTTCCTGGCCCAGGAGGAGCGGGGGGCCCACAACGTCAACCTCGTCTCCCCCACCCCGTACGCGGCTCCCGTCGCCGAGGCTCTCCGCCTCGCCCGCGCCCGCGGCCTGACCGTGCCGGTCGTCTACAACTCGAACGCCTACGAGACGGTGGAGAGCCTCCGGCGCCTGGAGGGCCTTGTGGACGTCTACCTCCCGGACCTGAAGTACCGGGAGGAGTCCCTGGCCCGCCGCTACTCCGCGGCCCCCGGCTACTTCGGGGCCGCCACGGCGGCCCTCAAAAAGATGGTCCGCCAGACCGGGGAGGCGGCCTTCGACGGAGACGGGCTGATGACCCGCGGGGTCCTCGTCCGCCATCTCGCCCTTCCGGGCTGCAGCGCCGATTCGGCCGCGCTGCTCCGCTGGCTCGCCCGCGAACTTCCAGGCGTCCACCTCAGCCTGATGGCCCAGTACACCCCGGTCCACCGGGCCCGGGAGTTCCCCGAGCTCACCCGGACCCTGCGGCCGGAAGAGTACGAGCCCCTCCTCGACCTGTGCGACGAGCTCGGCCTGGACCGGGGCTACCGCCAGGGAGTCGATTCCCCGGGCGAGGAGTATATCCCGCCCTTCGCACCGGATACTCCGTTTGCAGCGGATACTGGAGAAGGAGGTGGTGGGCTTGAAGAAGGTCCGGAGGATAGTCCGCGTTGACGAGGACCTCTGTGACGGCTGCGGCCTCTGCGTCGCCCCCTGCGCCGAGTCGGCCCTCGAGGTGGTCGACGGGAAAGCCCGGGTCGTTCGCGAGGAGCTCTGCGACGGGGCCGGGTTCTGTCTCGCGGTTTGCCCGAGGGGCGCCCTGACTATTGAGGAGAGGGAGGCCGAGGAGTTCGACGAGGAGACCGTGGCCAGGCGAGCGGCCGGAGCCGCCCCGGCGGGCGACCCGTCGGCCATCCGCTGCTTTCAGTGTGGGACCACGGACGCCGACCGCGTCCTCGTTCCCGTCCGCCGGAAGGGCCACAGCGAGTGGGTCTGCGTCCGGTGCCTGCCGGGCCTGATCCACGGCTGAGGGGCCGGCCAGCCTGCCGGCTCAGCCCCGCAGCTTCCGGAGGACCGGCTCAGCCCCGCAGCTTCCGGAGGACCCTGGCCATGTTCGCCGCGAAGTGGTCGATGTTCTTGAGCCCCTCCTCGTCCTCCGCGGCGTCCCGGGCGCCCGACGCCCCGGCCAGGCCCACGTTCCAGTAGGCCGAGCCCGGGATGACCATGTCGTTGACGAAGTACCACAGGAGAAGCTGGGCGAAGGCGAAGTTGTGGCCGGCCCGCCGGGCCACGGTGATGGGGGCCCCTACCTTCCCCGAGAACAGTCTCCGCCCCCCCTGGCGGGAGACGTAGCCCGCCCGGTCGAGGAGGGCCATGAGCTGAGGCACGGCGCTGCCGAAATAGACGGGAGACCCGGCGATGATGCCGTCGGCCTCGACCATCTTCCGGAAGACGGGCTCGAAGTCGTCCTTGGTCTGGACGCAGCCCCCCCTGTCCCGGCACTCCATGCAGCCGAGGCAGGGGAGGATGCTCTTCCCTCGCAGGTGGACGAGTTCGGTCTCGAAGCCCTCCTCGCCGAGGCGGTCGAGCGCCCGCCTGACGAAGAACTCCGTGTTGCCCCCCGCCCGGAGGCTGCCGACAATACCGATGACCTTCATCCCGTTCTTCTCCTTCCCGTGCCGACCTGGCGACGGCCTGACGGGTCCGGCCGACCGCGAGCTACCTAGTTCCCCCTGGACTTCCCGGCCGCGCCCGTCCTTCCTGCCGCGCCCGTCCTTCCTGCCGCGCCCGTCCTTTCCTGCCGCGCCCGTCCTTTCCGGCCGCGCCCGTCCTTTCCGGCCGCGCCCGTCCTTTCCGGCCGCGCCCGTCCTTCCTGCCGCGGCCGTCCTTCCTGCCGCGGCCGTCGCGGGGGTCTGCGGGCGGGCGGTGGGCGGGATGAGGGGCAGGCGGGATGAGGGGCAGGCGGGGCGGGTGAGGGTAAGGTTCGAGTAAGATTGATGTGGGCAGACGGTAGGAAGAACTGAGGGTACAAGGAAAGACCTCCCTCGAGTTACGACCCCATCGGAACCACGAGAGAGGTCTTCCCGATGTGCA
>DYFB01000076.1 GCA_020725405.1 Symbiobacterium sp.
CCCGGGAAGAGGGCTCGCGAGAAGGCCCCCGGGAAGAGAGCCCGCGAGAAGGCCCCCTGGCCGGCCAAGGGAGGCGACCACCGTGACGGCTAGGTACCTCTACTACCCCGGCTGTTCGCTCCACAGCACGGCCGAGGAGTACGACCAGTCGACCCGGGCCCTCCTCGAGGCCTTGGGCCTGGTTCTCGAGGAGCTCGAAGACTGGAACTGCTGCGGGGCGACGCCGGCCCACGCGACGAGCGAGTTCCTGACCGGCGCCCTTCCCCTGAGGAACCTGATCCTCGCCGAGCGGCAGGCGGCCGCCGGGCCGGACGCCGGCCCAAGCGGGGCGGCCGCCGGGGAGCCGGTCGAGCTTCTCGTCCCCTGCGCGGCCTGCTACAACGCCTTCCGCCTGGCCGAGCACGAGGTGCGCGAGGGCGGCGAGCGTGGTGAGGAGCTCAACCGGGAGATGGCCGAGGTGATGGGGGCGCCCTTCGGCGGGACGGTGGCCGTGCGGCACCCGCTCGAGGTCCTCTCCCGGCCCGAGACGAGGGCCAGGCTGAGAGACCTCGTCAAGCTCCCGCTGGGGGGGCTCAAGGTGGCCTGCTATTACGGGTGCCTTCTCGTCCGTCCGTCGAGGATAGTGGCCTTCGAGGACCACGAGCACCCGACCTCGATGGACGGCCTCATGACCGCCCTCGGCGCGGCACCGGTCCGCTGGTCCTATAAGACTGACTGCTGCGGGCAGAGCATGGCCGTCGCCGAGACGGGCCTCGTCGTGGAGCTCACGGGACGCATCGTCCGGGCGGCGCGGGAGGCCGGCGCCGCGGCCCTGGTCACCGCCTGCCCGCTGTGCATGATGAACCTCGACTCCCGACAGAAGCCCGGCCCGGGGGAGAGCCCTCTGCCGGTCTTCTTCTTCACGGAACTCGCGGCCCTCGCCCTCGGCGTGGGCCGGCCCGAGGTCTGGTGGAAGCGTCATCTGGTCGACGTCGCCCCGGCCCTCGCGGCAGTGGAGGCGAAGAAGAGTGCCTGACGGAAAGAGCGGCACGGTCATGGTCGTCGGCGGCGGCATCGCCGGGATGCAGGCCGCGCTCGACCTCGCCGACGGGGGCTACGCGGTCCACCTCGTCATCAAGGACCCGTCGGTGGGCGGGCGCATGGCCCAGCTCGACAAGACTTTCCCGACCAACGATTGCGCCATGTGCCTCCTCGGCCCGAAGATGACCGACTGCGGCCGCCACCCCAACATCACCATCCACAGCTGCTCGACTCTCACCGGGCTCGAGGGAGAGGCGGGGCGGTTCAGGGCCCGCGTCCACCGGAAGGCCCGCTACGTCAGGGAGAAGGACTGCACGGCCTGCGGCGACTGCGAGCAGGCCTGCCCGGTCGAGCTTCCCGACCGGTTCAACGTGGATCTCAAGAGCCGCAAGGCCATTCACAAGTACTTCCCGCAGGCCGTCCCCAACGCCTACCTCATCTCCAAGGCCGGGGAGCCGCCCTGCCGGAACACCTGCCCGGCGCAGTGCAACGTCCAGGGCTACACGGCCCTCATCTCCCAGGGGAAGTTCGCCGAAGCCCTGGAGGTGGCGAGAAGGCGCATCCCGTTCCCGGGCATCTGCGGCCGTATCTGCCACCACCCCTGTGAGAGCGAGTGCAACCGGGCCGGCGTCGACGAGCCCGTGGCCATCCACACCCTCAAGCGGGCGGCCTTCGATTTCGGGCGTGACGACGCCCGCGAGGCGGGGCGGGAACACCCCGGCCCGGCCGAGGTCACCCGCAAGGAGAAGATCGCCGTCGTCGGCGCGGGACCGGCCGGGCTGACGGCCGCGCTCGACCTTGTCGAGCAGGGCTTCGAAGTGACGGTCTACGATGCGCAGGCCAGACCCGGCGGGATGCTGCGCTACGGCATCCCCCGCTACCGCCTGCCGCTCGCCGTCGTGGACGAGGAGACCGACTGGATCCTCAGGCGAGGCGTCAGGTTCGTCGGCAACACCCGCGTGGGGGAGGACGTGACTGTGGAGGACCTCCGCCGGGACTACTCGGCGGTCATCCTGGCCACGGGCATCCAAAAGGGGCGCGGACTCCCGCTCGAGGGGGCCGATGCGGCCAACGTCCACCTCGGGATGGACTTCCTCCGGTCCGCGGCCAGACTCGGCACGCCCGAGGAAACCGAGGGGCGGGTGGAGCTCCCCGACCTCGGCGGAAAGAGGGTGCTGGTCGTGGGCGGCGGGAACGTGGCCATCGACACGGCCCGGACCGCCCTCCGGCTCGGGGCCGGCGAGGTGCACCTGGCCTGTCTCGAGAGCCGGGCCGAGATGCCGGCCCACGAGTGGGAGATAGAGGAGGCCGTGGAGGAAGGGGTCGTCATCCACAGCTCCTGGGGGCCGAAGCGGGTTCTCACCTGGAGCGACGGCGCTGCCGGCGGCCCGCCGGCCGGTGTCCGGGCCGGGGCCGGGGAGGCTGCGACCGGGGGCGGCCGGCCCGTCGCCCGCGGCCTCGAGATGCTCGTCTGCACCTGCGTCTTCGACGACCAGGGGCGCTTCAACCCGACCCTCGCCGAGGGCACCGAGAGAGTCTTCGAGGCCGACGTCATTATCTTCTCCGTCGGTCAGGCGGTCGACCAGGGGTTCGCCGCCGGGCTGGAGGGCGTCGAGCTCACCCGGGGCGGCCTCATCGTGGCCGACCGGCTGACCATGGCCACGGGAGCCGACGGGGTGTTTGCCTGCGGCGACATCATCCGCGGGCCGGCCTCGGTGGTCGAGGCTATCGCCGCCGGTCACGAGGCGGCCGAGAGCGTCCGGCGCTATATTGAAGGGGTCGACCTCGCCGAGGGACGGACCCTTGAACGGCCGGAGAGCGCGCCCGCGCCCGACCGGCCCTGCCTCGTCCGGGCCCGGGAGCGCGAGAGTGCGGCCGACCCGGTCGCTAGGCGGGCCGACTTCCGCGAGGTCCTCGGAGGGTTCACCCGGGAGCAGGCCATCGAAGAGGCCCGGCGCTGTCTCAACTGCGGCGACTGCTGTGAGTGCCTGCAGTGCGTCGAGAAGTGTCAGAAGAAAGCCATCGACCACGACGCCGTGGACGAGGACATCGAGCTCGAGGTCGGAGCGGTCATCCTCGCTCCCGGCTACGAGCTTTTCGACGCCGCCCAGACGGCCGAGTACGGCTACGGGGTCTACCCCAACGTCGTCACCAGTATGGAGTTCGAGCGCATCCTGAGCTCCACGGGTCCGACCAGGGGCCACGTCGAGCGGCCCTCGGACGGGAAGGCCCCCCGGAGGGTGGCTTTCATCCAGTGCGTCGGCTCGCGCGACGTCGGGTGCGCCGCGGAATACTGCTCCTCCATCTGCTGCATGTACTCGACCAAGGAGGCCATCATCGCCCGCGAGCACGACCCGGGCGTATCGGCGACAATCTTCTACCTCGATCTCCGGGCCTACGGCAAGGGCTTCGACCGCTACGCCGAGTCGGCCCGGGACACCTACGGGGTTCGCTTCGTCCGGAGCTTCGTCTCGGGGGTCCGGGAGGACCCGGCCACCGGGAACCTCTTCCTCACCTACGTCGAGGACGGCGAGACCAGGACCGAGGAGTTCGACCTCGTCGTCCTGGCCGTGGGGGTGCGGCCGCCGAAGGAGGCGGCCGAGCTCGCCGCGGCCGCGGGAATCGAGCTCGACGACTACGGCTTCGCCCGGACCGGCGAGTTCGAGCCGAGCGAGACGACCCGACCCGGGGTCTACGTGGCCGGAGCCTTCCAGGGCCCGATGGACATCCCCGAGTCGGTCATGAACGGAAGCGCGGCGGCCTCGTCGGCCGAGAGGCTCCTCTCGGCCGGCCGCGGGCGCGACGTCAAGCCCAAGGAGTTCCCGCCCGAACGCGACGTCTCCAAGGAGGAGCCGCGGGTCGGGGTCTTCATCTGCCGCTGCGGCATAAACATCGCCGCCGTGGTGGAGGTCGAGGAGGTCGTGCGCTACGCGGCCGCGCTTCCCGGCGTGGTCCACGCCGAGGAGCTCCTCTACACCTGCTCCCAGGACGCCCTCAAACACATCAAGGAGGTCATCGTCGAGAAGGGCCTGAACCGCTTCGTGGTCTCCTCCTGCACGATACGGACGCACCAGCCGCTCTTCCGGGAGACGCTCCGCGAGGTGGGGCTGAACCAGTTCCTCTTCGAGATGGCCAATATCCGGGACCAGTGCTCCTGGGTCCACCGGAATGACCCCGTCGCCGCGACCAACAAGGCCAAGGACCTCGTCAAGATGGCCGTGGCCAAGGTCAAGACCCACGAACCCATCCACCTCCGCCCGATACCCGTGGTCCAGAAGGCCCTGGTCGTCGGGGCCGGACCGGCCGGTCTCACGGCCGCCCTCGACATCGCCGGCATGGGCTTCGAGGTCTACCTCGTCGAGCGGGAAGCCGAGCTTGGCGGGAATCTCCGGCGCGTCCGGAGGACGGCCGCCGGGGCCGACGTGGGGGCCTTCGTCCGCGACCTCATCGAGCGGGTCCGGGCCGAACCGAGGATAGAGATCCTGACCGGCGCGGTCATCGAGGACTTCGGCGGGCACGCCGGCCACTTCAAGACAACGGTCTCCCTGCCCGGGCGGCGGTCCACCCGACTCCTCGAGCACGGTGTGACCATCGTCGCCACCGGGGCCCGGGAGAGCGTTCCGACGGAGTACCTCTACGGGCAGGACCCGCGGGTCCTGACCGGCCTCGAGTTCGAGGACCGGTTGGAGGCCGCGGGCCCGGCCGGACTCCCCGGCACGGCCGTCTTCATCCAGTGCGTCGGCTCCCGCGAGGAGGGGCGGCGCTACTGCTCGAGGACCTGCTGCACCGAGACCCTGAAGAACGCCTTGCGCCTGAAGGAGCTCAGGCCCGACAGCCGTATCTACGTGCTCTACCGGGACATTCGCTCCTACGGGACCTTCGAGAAGTACTACCGCCGGGCCCGGGAGGCCGGCGTCATCTTTGTGAACTACGACGAGGGCTCCAGGCCGGAAGTCACCGTGGAGGGCCCGGCGGGTTCGACCGGCGTTCACGGTCCGGCGGGCCCGAGCGAAGTTGGCGGTGCGGCGGGACCGTCCGGCGCCGGCGCGGCCGGGGCGCCCGGCCGCCTGACGGTAAAGGTCAGGGACGGGTCGACAGGCTTCGAGCTTGTCATCCACCCGGATAGTGTCATCCTGGCCGCGGCGGCCGTTCCGGCCGAAGGGGCCCGGGCCCTGGGGACCATGCTCAAGGTCCCCCTCAACGAGGACGGCTTCTTCCTGGAGACCCATATCAAGCTCGGGCCGATGGACTTCCCGTCGAACGGTATCTATCTCTGCGGGAGCGGGCACTCCCCGAAGCCCATCGCTGAGGCTGTCTACCAGGCCCGGGGGGCCGCGGCCCGCGCGGCGACCATCCTCACGAGGAAGGACATGCTCGCGGGTGGCGTCGTCGCCTCGGTCGACGAGGCCAGGTGCGCGGCCTGCCTGAGCTGCGTGCGGGTTTGCCCGTTCAGCGTGCCGAAGATAAACGCCCGCGGGGTGGCTGAGATAGACCCGGTCCAGTGCCAGGGGTGCGGCAGCTGCACCGCCGAGTGCCCGGGCAAGGCCATCCAGCTGCTCCACTACAAGGACGCGCAGCTCTCGGCCAAGGTGGCCGGGCTCTACGCCCAGGTGTCCGACTAAGGAGGCTAGGCGGAGGTGAAGACGGTGGCAACAAGCGGACCGGAGGCAAGGCCCCAGGGCGGCTTCGAGCCGAAGATAGTCGCCTTCTGCTGCTACTACTGCGCCTACTCCGCGGCTGACCTGGCGGGCTCGATGCGCCTCCAGTACCCGGCGAACATCCGGATCATCGAGGTGCCGTGCTCCGGCAAGGTCGACCCCGTCATCCTTCTCAAGGCTTTCGAAGAGGGCGCCGACGGCGTCTACGTGGCCGGCTGTCTCGAGGGTGACTGCCACTTCCTCAAGGGGAATTACCGCGCCAAGCGGCGCGTGGCCGCGGTGAAGAAGATTCTCGACCAGATCGGGATGGACGGCCGGCGCCTCGAGATGTTCAACCTCTCGGCAGCCATGGGCACGCGGTTTGCGGAGATAGCCCAGGAAATGACGAACCGGATCAAGGAGATCGGCCCAAGCCCCATTCGCCCCGAGGCCATGGCCTCGCGCCGGGCGGCTTCGGCCGCCGCGGCCGGCGGAGCGGCCGCCCAGCCCGCCCCGCCCAACGCGGCCCAAGGTCAGGAAGAGGTGAAGTCCGAATGATCGTGGCCGAGCCCAAACCGATAGAGGAAGTGGCCGGGTTCATCAGGGACAGACGGCACGTCCTCATCGTCGGCTGCGGCGAGTGCGTGACCGTCTGCCAGGTGGGCGGCGAGAAGGAAGTCGAGGTCCTGGCCTCGGCCCTCCGCATCCTCTGGAAGAAGGACGGGCACGAGGGGACCATCGACACCCAGACCATCGTCCGGCAGTGTGAGCCGGAGTACGTCGAGCAGCTCGCCAAGAAGATCAGGGACGCCGACTGCGTCCTGTCGCTCGGCTGCGGGGTGGGCGTGCAGTTCATCGCCGAGGCCTACCCTGACAAGTGGGTCGTGCCCGGGCTCAACACCAGCTTTGGCGGCGGGACCGTCAAGGCCGGGATCTGGGAGGAGCGCTGCGGCTTCTGCGGGGAGTGCGTCCTCCACCTGACCGGAGGCATCTGCCCCATCATCCGGTGCTCCAAGAGCATTCTCAACGGCCCGTGCGGCGGGTCGCAGGACGGGCATTGCGAGATCGGCCAGGACATCCCCTGCGCCTGGCAGCTCATCTACGACCGCCTCAAGGGTCTCGGGCGGCTCGACCTCCTCGACGTCGTCCAACCGCCGAAGAACTGGAAGACCGCGCGCGACGGCGGGCCCAGGAAGTTTGTGAAGGAGGAGGCGATCATCGAATGACCGCGGCGGAGAGGAACGCTTCAGCGGCGGCCGACGCCGGTCCGGCGCTGAGCGGACAGTGCCGTACCTCCAGCCGGCTGGAAAGAGTGTTGCGGGAAGGTCACTTCGCCGTGACCTGCGAGATTGGTCCTCCGCAGAGTGCCAGATCGGAGGGCATCACCAAGCACGCCTCCATCCTCAAGGACTACTCCGACGGCCAGAACCTGACCGACAACCAGACGGCCATCGTCAGGCTCTCCAGCCTGGCGGCGGCCGTGCACGTGAAGGCGGCCGGGGGCGAGCCCATCATGCAGATGGTGGCCCGCGACCGGAACCGGATCGCCATCCAGTCGGACGTCCTCGGCGCGGCCAGTCTCGGGATCAGGAACCTACTCTGTCTTGCCGGCGACCACCAGTCCTTCGGTAACCACCCGGAGGCAAGGAACGTCCACGACGTCGACTCCCTCCAGATGATGCAGATTGTGCGGGCCATGCGGGACGAGAGGAAGTTCCAGTGCGGCGAGGAGATAAAGAGCGACGAACCGCGGATGTTCGTCGGCTGCGCGGCCAATCCGTTCGGCGACCCGTTCGAGTTCCGGGTGCGCCGCCTGGCGAAGAAGATAGCGGCCGGCGCGGAGTTCATCCAGACCCAGTGCATCTTCGATATGGACCGCTTCGAGAAGTGGATGCGGATGGTCCGGGATGAGGGCCTTGACGAGAAGGTCTTCATCCTCGGCGGCATCACCCCGGTGAAGTCGGACAAGGCCCTCAAGTACATCAAGACGGTCCCCGGGATGAAGGTCCCCGACGAGCTCATAAGGCGGATGGAAGGCGCCGCGGACAAGAAGGCCGAGGGCGTCAACGTTGCTGTTGAGATGATCCAGCGTCTCAAGGAGATTAGGGGCGTTCGCGGAGTCCACATCATGGCCATCGCCTGGGAGAGCATCGTTCCCGAAATCGTCGAGAAGGCCGGCCTCTACCCGAGGCCGAAGGTGGCCGAGGTCGAGGAGGCCAGGGAGAAAGAGGTGGCGGCGGCACAGGGGTGAGGGCCACCTGGCGACGGGGTCCGTGGCGCCATACGATCGATGGGGAGCCTGCCGGCTCCCCATTGTGATCGCACACCGAGCCTTCAGCAGCGGTCAGGCAGGAGATCCGGCGCGGATAGTCCCTAGAGACAGCCCCCTATTCAGGAGGCGAACTCTCCATCCTGATCTGGTCTGAAGGGATGAGAAGACGCTCTTCACCGCCCTGCCACCTGATGACAACCTGGATCGGTTCCAGGATGGACCGCATGATGTAGTCCCTCTCCGATGAAGTGAGACGCGACAGGTTGGGTACCGCCGTGAATCTGCTGTTCGTTATGGTCCTCTGCGGGAGCATGTCAACCGGTTTGACTGTGCCGAAGTAGAGGTGGTGGGTGTAGATGAAAGGAGCCATTGAGTCGGAGAGCTTTGCGCTAGCCACCGCTTCCCGCAACCACATCAGAGCAGTTCTGGACCGCTATCACGACAACTAGATGCTGGTAGTTGGGATCGGGCTCCTCGCCGGTGAAGATGGTGGAACCCGGATCCAGCAAGTAGACGGTGGCCACCACGTTCGGTCCCTCCTCGCGTTGTAGGTGACGCTCAACGCTTAGGAACCACGCGGTGGCCTTCCTGCTTCTCTAGGCCGAATTTACACCACTACCCGGGACTCTAACACTCCATGGCCATTCTGGCTACCGGGTCGACTTCCACGTAGAGCCGGAACAGGTGTGGAAGCACCAGTAGCACCAAGAGTACGGCGAGCCCGGCCAAGACGGCGACTCTCAGTCGCACTGCGCGAATTCTGGTTCGCACGTTGATTCAGCGTAAACGGGACCACCGGGAACGGTTGTCCAGTCTTCGCTGTCAGGGCCCATTCCACGCAAGGAATGCAGCCTCAATTCTGTTCTGTCGGCCATGCCAGAATCAAAGGTGAGTCGGTCATCCATGGTTGGTACGCCGGAAAACGCGCCTGCGCAAGGAGCCGCAGAAGGGCCCAAGAGCATCAAGGGTGTCTCAGGCTTGCCCCAATCCAGAGTCAAGACTAGTGATCCTGGCCGAGACGCGAGGCCAGACGTGCCAAGACTGCCGGGAGTTCGGCGAGGTCCGAGATGACGGCGTCGGCTTTGGAGTCCCGCGGAGACGTCATCTGTGTGGTCCCGAAGGGAACGTACCAGACGGTCCGCAGCCCGGCCTCCTTTGCCGCGGCGATGTCGTTTTCGTAGCTGTCGCCAATCATGACGGCCCGGTCCGGCCGGTGGCCCAAGCGCGAGAGAGCGGCCCGGTAGAACTCTGGGTCCGACTTCGATAACCCCAGGTCTCCGGGTAGAATAATGCTCTCGAAGTAGCGCTCGAGGCCGACCCGTCGCAGGGCCTGCCGCACCTCGACCGCAGACGACCCGCCTCCCGTCGTCAGGACAGCCAGGCGATAACTGCCGGAAAGGGTGCGCAGAGCCGTGTCCGCTCCGGGCATGGCCGCCACCTTGGGCCATCGGGCCATCGGACCTTCTTGGCCGGGGTATATCCGCATCAGCGTGTTACCCCAGTCAAAGCAGACGACTACCAGGCGACCGCGCACGAACGCCTCCTTCTCGAGATAAGAGACTCAGCGACACACACCGCAAGGCGGGAGGAGATGACCGGGGAAGGGGCCGGCCGGGCTCCCGCCGTCCCTCTCCCCCAACCCCTAACCCCTCTTCCTTCGCCGTCGGCCGCCCAGAGGCTGCCTGAGGTCGACGACGAGATGCCGCCGCTCCGGGTCCAGGCGCGTTAGATACTTGGTGGCTTTCTCGATTTCCACCTCGGGTACTGCGCCCTTGATGAATCTTATCAGGTCCTTGTTGCTCACTCTAACGAAGGGGGTCGGTGAGTCCGAGCGCCAGAACGGCAGGGCCCGCCTCGCGCGGTCGTCTTCACCGGGCTGAGGTCCGGTCCCAGCATCGCCCCCGGCGTTCACCCCTCTTACGACCAGGCACTTATCCCTGCTGTCCACGCCGACCTCGACGAACGCCGGCCGGCTCAGGAGCACCACGGCCGCGCGGTTGAAGGTAAGGCCGGTCTTGGAGACGGAGACAATCGGTGTGCCCAGGGACGGGTCAAACCACTGAACGCGTTCCTCCATGAACACTCACCTCCCGCTACTTCCGTATTCCTTTCCAGACCCGCTAAGCTCACGGCCCTGCCCGGGCTTCTCCAAAGCAGACACGCCGCTCTGGCGCTCGTCGTGCGGCCTGCTGTTCTCCTGGTGTTCCGTTAATGCACAGGCGGTGAAGCGTTTCTGCTCTCTGAGGACGATTCCTTTCCTCCCCTTTGAAGGAGTTCACTGCCGGGCGGGTAATGCATCAGGTGTTCGCGACAGGCCGCCTACAGGTGTCCGCGAAGAGCCGCGTACTGTTTGCCGGTCAAATGGTCTGGGGGGAGCGACTCTGGTGTCCGAGGCTCCCAACGCGTTGGCCCGCTGGTGCGGAGCTCGAGGTCTCACGCCGAAGGACCTCGCCCGGCTTGTCGGCTGTTCGGAACGGGCGGCCCGCGCCTGGGTGCGTGAGGGCCGGCGGCCCCTGCCCGAGTACAGATGCGCCCTCCACCGGGTGACGGGTCTTGACGAGTTCCGCCCCAGCCCCTCCGATGAACTGGCGGCCATGGGTTCGTCCGAACGTGAGCGGTACGCGGCTGCGTCGGCTGAAGTGGCCCTGCATCTGACGCGTCTGCGACGCGCCCTTCAGCCCTTTGTCTCCGGGCCGGTGGGAGCGAGAGAGTGTCTGCGGCGCACCGTAGATCCGTCCCTTGTCGCCCAAGCGGCCGGTCTCGCCCAACTGGTGTTTGATGAGGAGAGATTCGCCGATTGGCTTCTCCTACAGGGAGCCCTAGATGAGGAGGGCGCGAGGCGTGAACCCCGAGACGGCAGAGAAGATCGAACTGGCCATAGGAAGCCTGGGTAACGCCATCGACCTTCTGGGTAACGTATATAACGACCTCCGAGACGCCCTGAACGAGTTCGTCTCCAACGCCTACGACGAGTTCGTGCAGGCGGGGGTGTCCAATGGTGTGGTCGGTGTGCGCCTCATGCCGAAGGCCAGGCCACCCCGGATCGTGATCAGCGACAACGGGCGGGGGATTGCCCGGCCCGACCTCCAGCGGATCGCCCGGAGCATAGCCAAGTCCGACAAGCCCGGAGCCGCCGGCCGTGCCGTTCAGACCATAGGCGAGAAAGGTATCGGCATCTTGGGCTTCCAGGCCCTTGCCGAGCACTGCCACATCTACACGCGCCACCATGAGGCCGGGCAGACTTTCTGTCTTGAGCTCACCAAGGGCAGCACCGAAGCGGTCATAAGGCCGGTGGACCGGGAGAACCTCCTTGAGATACCCGGGACCGAGGTTCATCTCCTCGGGGTGAGCGAGCAGACGTTCCGGGTTCTCACGCTTCCCAAGCTCGTGGAGTACTTCCGCGAGCGGTGGCGCCAGGCCCTGGCCTCCGACCAGTTCACCCTGACCATCACCCAAGGAACGCGCCACGAGCGGGTCCGCCCGGGGAAGTTCGAGGGAGAGCTGTTCCTGCGGCGGGTCCGGACGGATCTGGGCTATGTGGAGGTCGAGCTTTACCTCTCCCCGAGGACCCAGAAGTCCAGACGGGTGGCTGTCGTGGGGGTGGCCGGCGTGCAGATTCTCAGGGACCTGGCCGCCGACCCGGAGTTCGCCCGCCATCCCTGGGACTCCGACCAGGTCCAGGGCGAGATCCGCTTCGCCGCGCTCAGACAGACCACCGGTCGGCGGGGCCTTCAGCACGACCGTAGGGTCTTCCCCGTGTTCGCCGCCGCCGTCGCCGCCGTGGAGCCGGACTTGACGAGGCAGATCGATCTCCTTAACCGGGAGCAAGACAGCATTGTCGATTCCCGCCTGACCAGGGCCATCCGGCAGGCCTTCAACAAGGCCCTCGCCGAGATCCAGGCCGTGTCAACGGCGGGGTTGAAGGTGAGCATTGCCGACCCGGCCGGGCTTGAAGACCAGGGAACCCTCTTTGACGAGGAGACGGCGGCTGCCGTCGACCGGGGCGGGATGGGGGGTGAGGTCGGGGAGGACGAGGCCCAGCGGACGGACGTCCGGTCGGAGAGCGCGCTGGAGACCGCCAGGAACAAGCCGGTCGTCGAGGGCGAGCGCGGTCGGTCGCGTCAGTCCTCGGCCGCAGGCCTCAGCTACATGCCCTTCCCCTTCGACGACACCCGCCTGCGCAGCCGCTACAACAGTGCCCTCAGGCGCATCGAGGTGAACAGCATCCACCCCGATTACCGCCGGGCGCGCGAACACGACCGCCGCACCTTCCTCGACTACCTGATCATCGTTATCTCCAAGGAGCTGACCCTCCTCAACTACCAGGGGATCGACCCGTCCGAGCTGATGGACCGGTACGCCGAACTCCTGGCTCGGGTCCAGCTGCACCTCCCGAAGCGCGTCTAGGGGGCGGGCTCTTCGCCCCGCGAAGGGGCAACCGCCTCTCCGCCCCGCACCCGCCCCATCAGGAGGAGGGCCGCGGCCAGAGGGATCCCGGCGTAGAGGAACAGGTACTCGTAGCCGAAAAGGTCGCGCAGGAGGCCCATCAGGGGCGGCCCGGCGATAGCCGCTGCGGAGGAGAAGAAGTAGTAGAGCCCTGTGTAGGTCCCCGTCTCGGCATCGGAGGCCATCTCAACCAGGGTCGGGTAGGCGTTGACGTTCACCAGGGCCCAGGCGAGCCCGGCGACGAGGAAGAGGACCCGCACGACCTGAACGGAGCGCACGCCGAAAGCCGCTGCGAAGACCAGGAGCAGGAGAGTGAGCCCCGCCCGAATCAGGTTCTTCCGCCCCAGCCGGCCGGCGAGGAAGCCAGCGGGGACGGCGAAGGCCAGGAAGGCGACGGCGAAGAAGCCCAGGGTGAGGGCCCCCGCCGCCGCGTCCACCCCGAGAACATTGATGGCGTAGAGGGTGAAAAAGGCCTCGATGCCCTGGTGGCCAACGAACCAGGCGAAGATGGCCAGGAGGAGGTAGAGCACGCTCCGCCGCTGGAGCTGGAACAGGGAGCGGACTGCGGCCGTGAAGGATATCCCCCTGGCGTTCTCTTCCCCGGCCAGGTGGCGCGGCTCTTTGATGCGCCAGTAGAGCACGGCGACGGCGAGAAGGGCTGTGGCGGCCGTCACGGTGAAAGGGAGGTGCTCGGCGGTCCGGAAGAGGGGAGCGGCGATGAAGAAGGCGGCCACGCCCCCCGCGCCGCCCATGAGGTTGATGATGCCGTTCGCCTGGCTGCGTACCGGCCGCGGGGTGATGTCGGGCATGAGAGCCACCGCCGGGGCCCGGTAAAGCCCTGTCGCCAGGTTCATCCCGAGGGCGGCGACAAGGAGCATCCAGAGGCCGGTGTGGAAGGGGATGAGGGCGAAGAGAAGGGCCCCGGCGGGAGCCCCCAGGAGGATGTAGGGCATCCGCCGCCCGAGGCGGGTCCACGTCCTGTCGCTCCGGTGGGCGACCCACGGTTGCAGGGTCACTCCCATGATGTTGTCCGTGATCATGAGGAGGCCGATGAGAGCGCCGCTCTGCACGAAGCGCTCGTAGAAGACCGGGACGAACGCGTTGTAGACCGACCAGGTCATGCTGATGGCCATGAAGCCCAGACCGAGCGTGAAAGTCTTCCCGTAGTCCAGCCGCATCGTGCACCCTCCTCACAGCGGTCCGACCCACTCCTGCGCCAGCTGACAGGCGGGGGGTGAGGGGGACGTCACACCCCTCTCCTTCCGAATTCCGATGCTTCAACCCGAAGATGCACGATACCTTGCTACGCAAGGTATACCGAGTGAGTGACTCCATCCGGGTGAAACCCCCACTCAGCCCGCGACCAGCCACCCCCGCTTGTGCTCGCGCGCGGCCGCGTAGAGCACGCCCACCTCGGCGAGGATGCCGCCGAACAGAGACAGCATCCCGAGGGGGGCCCCCGGTAGCCGCCAGACCAGGGCCCCCAGGTAGACCACCACCAGGGTGACCATCCCGCCGGCCACGGCCGCGCCGTTCACCCAGCGGGGCTGACCGGCCCGGATGAGGAGGCCCTGGAGCCAGTTCTGCTCCGCCAGCAAGAGCGGGTACAGGACAGCCAGGCGGAGGGCGGGAAGGGCCGCCTGGGCCACATCCTCCAGGGCTCCGCGCAGCCCGAGGACCCACTCCATGTAGCCGCTCCCGAGCGGGGTGAAGGCCAGGAGGGCGAGGATGCCCGAGGCCGCCAGCCCGACGCCCCAAACGAAGCGCCGGAGCACAAGGTACTGCTGCCGCCCGGTGAGAAGGCTCAGGGTGAGCTGCTGGACGGCCCGGACCGAGTTGGCGACCATCATGACGGTGGCCCAGGCCACCGGCCAGGCGGCGAGGCCGATCTCCGGCTCGACCGTCCGGGCGATGCCGCCGTTGATGAAGGGCCGGACCGCCCAGACAAGGATCTGGGTCGTCGCCAGGGGCCAGTACCAGAGGGCGATTCGCCGCACCGTCCGCGGGACCCAGGCCGGCGGCTCCTCCGTGGCTTCGCGTTCTCCGCTGGCTTTCGCGAAGAGAGTGACGGCCGCCGCCTCGACGATGACGCTGACCACCAGGGCCAGCGCCGCCAGGACGGCCCCCGGGGCCCGCAGGACCACGCCGGCGTAGGTCACCACGGCGAGGCTGCCCAGGCGAGCGAACCCGGCCAGAGCGATCCGGTCCGTCTGGCGCCGGTTGATGATGACCCCCTGGTAGAAGCGGCGCCAACCGATGGCCGCCGGCCAGAGGAGCATCAGCTGGAAAGCCGGGCGGGCGGCGGAGACGACGGTCTCCGGTTGGCCCAGGATGTCGCGGAAGAGCACGTAATAGACGGGGGTGAAGGCTATGGCCAGGTAGGCGGCGGTGACAGCCAGGTTGGCCAGAACCATGAACCGGCGCAGGGGACGGAAGAGACCGCGGTAGCGGGTCAGGGCCGTCGAGGCGTGGAGCAGCATTATTATCGGGCTCTCCAGCAGGATGGCCACGTTCTGGGTGACCGAGTAGGCGGCGAGCGAGGTCTCCGGGTTGGCCAGGCGAGCGAGCCCCATGGTCAGGATGGGTCCGGAGAGAATCATGATGACGTCGCTCAGGGACAGGGGAAGGAAGAGGCGCAGCAGGCGCTTCGGGGTCAGGTCTTCACGCGAGGCCCTTGGCTGGGCACCAACCGCCGCCGTTCTCCCCGCGGCGAGGTCGCCCATGGCTAATCGAGGAACTTCTGGACCTCGACCTTGTGGCCGTCGGGGTCGAGGGCGAAGAAGTGGTAGATGCGGAAGCGCGGGTTCTCCCGGGGGGGAGCGGTGACCTCGACGCCAGCCTCGACAAGCCTGCGGTAAAGCCTGTCAACGTCCTCGGTGACGAGGGTGATGATCGGGCTCGCCTCGCGCGGCACCGCCGGATGATGGGCGCAGAACCCGATGAAGCCCCCCTGGGCGACCTCGTAGATGCGGCAGACGCCCTGGTCCCTCCAGAGCCTGAGACCCAGGAGGCCGCCGTAGAAGGCGTGCGTCCTGTCGATGTCGCCGATCCCGAAGAAGACGATGAGACCGTCCGGCGGCATGGTCCACCTCCGAAGCCAAGCCTACCAGAGGCCGCGACGCTGGGCAAGCGTCGATGCAGGCCGTCCTTTCCCTCGCCGGTAAAGGGCTCGAAGCCAGCCTAGGTCCGACCGACCCCGAGGCCGGGGCCCTGCCGCGGCCCGCGCCGGCCGCGGCTCCCTCCTGGAAGTCGTAGACCTTGCGGGAGATGACGGAGATGAGGCGGAAGCCCTCGTCCGCGTCGGAAATCCCCTCGGAGAGCACGACCAGGATGTAGGGGGACCGGGCGAAGACGATGCCCGCGTCGTTCTGGACCCGCTCCCTGGCCCCCTCCTTGTGGGCGACCCTCACCTCGGGCGGGAGCATCCCGGGGAGCCCGAAGTCCCAGATGGTGCTCGCGAGGTCGTCGAGCAGGCGCTCGCCCAGGACGGGGTTCTCCCGGCCGAAGTCGAGCACGGCCTCGAGGTAGGTGGCCATGTCCCGGGCGGTCATGAGGTTCTCCCCGTCCGGGTAGGGGTCGCGGCCCCCGATCTCCCTCATGAAGGCGGCGATGTTCCCGAGGCCGAGGAACCTCAGAAGCATCTGGTGGGCGGTGTTGTCGCTCAGGGTGATGCTCAGGTTGGAAAGGAGCCGGAGGCTGTAGCTCGCCCCGTCGACAGCCTCGACCTGCATGATGCCGCCCTGGGGGTTGAGGTCGGTCGCCCGGTCGTAAGTCAGGCGGTCGCTCATTTTCAGCCTCCCGGCAGCGGCGAGGCTGTTCAGGTAGAGGACGGTCGTGACCTTGTTCAGGCTGGCCGCCTTCATGAGCTCGTCCTCGTTGATCCCGACCGTTCGGCCGGTCGTGAGGTCCTTGAAGAAGATGCCGTAGGTCGCCGTCTGGGAGGCGGCGAAGGCCTCGAGCTCGGCCTGGAGGGGGGCGTAGTCCACGACTCCCGCCGGCGGGCGCGGAACCGAGCACCCGCCCGCGGCGGCGGCCAGGATCGCGGCTGAAGCGAGACAGGCGAGGCCCGCCCGCACTCGCCGCGCGGGCCGGCTTACGACAGAAGGAACTCCACTCATCCGACCGATATCTCCCGCCGCTCCCCCCAGAGACGACCCGGCCGACCCTCCCGGGACCCTTCCGGGCCGGGCCCACTCCGACCTCCTCCTACCACCCTGCTCCCCACAGTATCGTCCCGGAGGCGGTCCCTAATCCGTCCCGGCCCGGGCTCCGGCGAGGCTCTCCTCGACCACCGCGGCTAGCTCGGCCACTGTCGGCGACCGGAAGAGGGCGCTCAGCGGAAGCTCGAGACCGAAGGCGTCGTGGGCGCGGGCGATGACCCGCGCGGCCATGAGCGAGTGCCCCCCGAGGGCGAAGAAGTTGTCATGGACGCCCACGCGCGGAACCCCGAGGACCCCGGACCATATCTCGGCCAGGGTCGCCTCCACCGGCGTCCGCGGGCCGGCGAACCCCTCGCCGGCCCCGGGGCGGCTCCCGGCCGGCGGCGGCGGCGGAAGGCCCCGGCGGTCGACTTTCCCGTTCGGGTCGAGCGGCAGGGCCTCGAGGGTCACGAAGGCCGAGGGGACCATGAAGTCCGGGAGGGTCCGGGCGAGGAAGCGCTCGAGCTCGCGGGGCCCGGCCTGGGATGCACCTTCCTTCTCATCCCTGTTAGAGCTCCCGGGCTCGAAGACGAGGTAGGCGACGAGCCGCCTGTCCTGAGGCCCCGGGCCGTCCCAGACCCGGACCACGGCCTCCTTCACCTCCGGATGCTGGAGGAGGGCGGCCTCGATTTCCCCTAGCTCGATGCGGTGCCCGCGTATTTTCACCTGGTGGTCGGCCCGGCCCCGGAACTCGAGACTCCCGTCGCGCAGGAACCTCGCGAGGTCGCCCGTGCGGTACATACGGGCTCCCGGCCGGGAGTCGAAGGGGTCGGGGAGGAAGCTTTCCGCCGTGAGGTCCGGCCGGGCTAGGTAGCCGCGAGCCACGCTCAGGCCCCCGAGGTAGAGCTCGCCGGGTACTCCGGGCGGGACCGGACGGAGCCGGCTGTCCAGGATATAGGCCCGGTTGTTGTCGATGGGCCGGCCGATGGACGGTGGGGACGGATTGGCCGGCGCGGGCGGGACCACCCCGGAGGTGGCCACGACCGTGTTCTCGGTCGGCCCGTAGTTGTTGACCAGGGTGAAGGGCAGGCCCTCGGCCGGGTGGGTGTGGAGCCGGTCGCCGCCGGTCAGGAGGAGGCGGAGGGCCGTCCCGGGCGGCCAGTCGAGCGGGAGCACGGCCTCGGCGAGGGGTGTCGGGAGGAAGGCGACGGTTATCCCCTGGGCGACCAGCCAATCCTGGAGCCGGATGGGGCTGACCCGCGTCTCCTCGTCGACGAGGTGGAGGCTCGCCCCGGCGGTGAGGTACGGCCATATCTCCCAGACCGACGCGTCGAACCCGAGACCGGCCGCCTGGGAGGCCCGGTCGTCCGGGGAGACCTCGAAGGCCCGCCGGTGCCAGGCGACGAGGTTCTGGAGGGTGCGGTGCTCGACCATGACCCCCTTCGGCCGTCCGGTCGAGCCGGAGGTGTAGATGACGTAGGCGAGGCTCCCAGGGCCGGTGGCCGGGCCTCCGGCGGCGCGCCCGCGCGGGGCGTCGTCAAGCAGCACGAGCCGGGCCCGGGTCTCCGGCAGGCGCTCGAGGAGACTGCGCTGGGTGAGGAGGACGGGGGCCCGGGTGTCCGCGAGCATGAAGGCCATTCTCTCCCGGGGATAGTCGGGGTCGATGGGGAGGTAGGCCCCGCCCGCCTTCCAGACGGCGAGCAGCCCGGCGACCATCTCGGGAGTTCGCTCGGCGCAGACGGCCGCGACGGTCTCCGGACCCACTCCGAGGCCGGACAGAACGCCGGCGATCCCCTGCGCCAGGCGATCGAGCTCTCCGTAGCTGAGAGATCTCCCAGCCCCGGTCACCGCCAGCCGGTCCGGGCTCTGCCGGGCCTGGGCCTCGACGAGCTCCCGGACCGTGGTCCCGACCGGATACGCGTTCTCGGCGCCGGCCGAAACGGTCCTGACCCACTCCCGCTCGGCTGGGGTGAGGAGGTCGAAGTCGCCGAGGCGGCGCCCCGGATCGGCCGCGGCGGCCTCGAGGAGGGCGACGTAGCGCCGGCTCAGCGTCGCCGCCGTCTCCTTGTCGAAGAGGTCCGTGCTGTACTCCCAGACGAGGGTCACCTCGCCGCGGCCTTCGGCACGGGCCGCTCCCGAGCGCTGCTCGGAGCGGGGTATGGCGATGAGACTCAGGTCGAACTTGGACGAGCCGTTGTTGACCGACTCGGAGATGTCCAGGGCGGCCTCGCCCAACCTGAACTCGGGCATCGGCGAGTCGTGGAAGCCGAAGACGACCTGGTAGATGGGAAGATAGCTGAGACTCCGCTCCGGCTGGAGGGCTTCGACGACGCGGTCGAAGGGGAGGTCCTGGTTGGCGTAGGCCCCGAGGGTGACCTCGCGCACCTGGGCCAGGAGATCCCGGAAGGTGGTCTCCGGGCTGAGGCGGAAGCGCAGGGCCACGGTGTTGATGACCATGCCGATGACCCCCTCGAGCTCCCGCCAGCGCCGGTTGGCCACGCCCGAACCGAGGCAGAAGTCGTTCTGGCCCGAGTAGCGGTGAAGGAGCCCGGCGAAGGCGGCGAGGAAGGTCATGAAGAGGGTGACGCCCTCGCGGCGGCTGAGACGGCGGAGATCGTGGGCCAGCCCGCCGGGGACGGACGTCCTGACCGCGGCCCCGCGGAAGGTTTGCGCGGGAGGGCGCGGTCGGTCGGTCGGCAGCTCGAGGACGGGGGGTGCGCCCTCCAGGCGCTCCACCCAGTACCTGACCTGGTCCCCGACGACGTCGCTCGCCGCCCACTCCCTCTGCCAGACGGCGTAGTCGGCGAACTGGACGGGCGCCTCCCCGAGCGGGGAGGGCCGGCCCTCCAGGAAGGCCTCGTAGAGGGCTTTAACCTCCCCGAGGAGGACGCCGAAGGACCAGCCGTCGTGGATGAGGTGGTGCTCCACGTGGACGAGGACGTGGTCCTCCGGTCCGAGCCGGACGAGGATCCAGCGGATGAGGGGCAGGGAGGCCATGTCGAACTTCCGGCGTATCTCCCGGGCCACGACGCGCTCGAGCTCGGCCTCGCGCTCGGCGGGGGCGAGGCCGCCGAGGTCGACGACGGGGATGCTCACCGCCCACGGCTCGTGGATGACCTGGACCGGCCGGCCCTCGACGGCCGGGAAGGTCGTCCTGAGAATCTCGTGCCTGCGGACCACCTCGGTCAGGGCCCGTTCGAGGACCTCGACCTCCAGGCGGCCGGTCACTCTCATGGTGGCCTGGGCGTTGTAGGAGAGGTTCGTCGGCTCCAGCTTCTGGAGGAACCAGACTCTCTCCTGGGAGAGGGAGAGAGGGAGCGGACGCCCGTCGCGGGGGGCGGGCCGAATGGGCGGGAACTCCGGCCCGGGCCTCGCTCCGGCCGCGGCGGGTCCCCCCGGTGCCGGCGAGGCCGTCGCGGCGTCCGCCAGACGGGCCACCGAGGGCCGGGTGAAGATGGACGCGAGGGGCAGCTCCGCGCCGAAGGCTTGCCGGGCTCTGGCCACAATCCGGGTGGCCAGGAGCGAGTCGCCTCCGAGGGCGAAGAAGTCGTCGTTGACCCCGACCTCGTCAAGGCCCAGGACCTCGGCCCAGATGGCGGCCATGACCTCCTCGGCCGGCGTCCTCGGGGCCACGAAGGGTTCATCCAGCTCCGGGCGGGCCCGGCTGGGCGGCGGGAGGGCCCTCCGGTCAACCTTGCCGCTCGGGAGGAGGGGCAGCCTGTCGAGGGTGATGAAGGCCGAAGGGACCATGTAGTCGGGAAGGCGGTCCCTCAGGAAGACCCGCAGGCTGTTCGGGGAGGGCTCCTCCCCCGGGGCCGGCACAACGTAGGCCACGAGACGGCGCGCCCCGTCCCCCTCACCCCTGAGGTCGACAACGGCCGAGCGGACCGCCGGGTGCTCCCAGAGCGTGGCCTCTATCTCCCCGAGCTCGACCCGGAAGCCCCGTATTTTCACCTGGTGGTCGACGCGCCCGACGTACTCGAGCTGGCCGTCGTCCTCGCGCTCGCGAACGAGGTCCCCGGTGCGGTACAGCCGCGCCCCGGGCCGCCCGGAGAAGGGGTCCGGCACGAAGCGCTCGGCCGTAAGGTCCGGCTGACCGAGATAGCCGCGGGCCACCCCGACCCCGACGGCGGGATGGTCACTACGGTTATCCGGTTTTCGCTGAGGAGGCGGACGAGGTCCGGTCCGGCGAGGACCCGCTCGCTGTCGGCGAGGTAGAGGCAGCCTCTGGACCGCCAGGCCATGACGAGCTCGAAGACCGAGGCGTCGAAGCTCAGGGAGGAGAACTGGAGGATCCTGTCGGCCGGGCCGAGGCCGAAGGCCTCCATCTGGGCTTCGGCCAGGTTGGCCAGGCCGCGGTGCTCGACGAGGACGCCCTTAGGCCTGCCGGTCGAGCCCGAGGTGTAGATGACGTAGGCGAGGTTCCCCGGCGACACCGCGGCCTCCGGGGGGTCGCCGCTTTCCAGGGAGACGGTCCCGGCGTCCCGGTCGAGGCAGACCACGGTCGGCCCGGCCGGCGTGGTCGCGGTCCGGCCGGCGAGAAGACGGGCCGCGGTGGCCTCCCGGGTTACGAGGACCTTCGCTCCGGAGTCCTCGATCATGTATCTCAGGCGATCTTCCGGATAGCCGGGGTCGAGGGGCAGGTAGGCGCCGCCGGCCTTCAGCACTCCGAGAACGGCCGTGACCATGTCGAAGGACCGCTCGAGGGCTACGCCGGCGATGACCTCCGGCCCGACGCCGAGGCGACGGAGGAAGCGGGCGAGCTGGTTCGCCCGCCGGTCGAGCTCCCGGTAGGTGAGGGTCCGACCGCCGGAGACCAGGGCCGGGGTCTCCGGCGACCGCCGGACGCGGCCCTCGAAGATGGCGTGGGCGCACCGCTCCGGGACCGGCCGTCGGCCGGTCTCTTCCAGGGCTTTCGGTCTAGACATGGTCACTGCCACCTTTCCGTCTTTGTCCTTGTCCCGGCCCTCTCTGTCCCGCCCCTGAGGGCCTTTCCCGGGCCTTGACGCCCCACCCGCATCTAGCGGCCCAGGCGGGCCTCCAGCTCCCGGGCCAGATGCTCGACCCGGGGCTCGGTCACCATCGTGAAGTGGTCGCCGGGAACCGTCACCGCCTCGACTCTCTCGCCGGCCACCTGGCCCCAGCCGAGGAGTGGCGGGACCTCCGGGCCTCCCGGCTCGGCCGAGCGGAAGAGGACGACGCGCCCGCCGAACGGGGGCGGGCGGTAACCGAAGTAGATGCGGACATTGGCCCGGTAGAGCTCGAGCCAGGCGGCGAACTCCGCCGGTCCGTTGATACCCGGTGGGAGGACCCCGCCCGCCACCCCCCGGGACATGAGCCGCTCGAGCCGCAGGCCGGGCTCGAGGGCCGCGAGCTTCGTGATGAAGTCGGCGGGCTCGAGCCTCCGGTTGACGAGCTCGGCCGCGTAGAATATCCAGGCGGGTTCTTCGGGCGGACGCGAGTCCGGCCCTACGGCGGTCGTGTTGATGAGGCCGAGGAATTCGACGGCTTCGCCCTGCTCCTCGATGAGGGCGGCCATCTCGTAGGCCACGACCC
Organism: Symbiobacterium sp.; assembly: GCA_020725405.1. Classification (GTDB taxonomy): domain Bacteria; phylum Bacillota; class Sulfobacillia; order UBA995; family UBA9673; genus DYFB01. Next base: position 22,071 of record DYFB01000076.1, read on the forward strand.
CGCCCATGCAGTAGCCGACGAGGCGGTATGGGCCGGCGTGTTGGATGGACCGGACGGCCTCGACGTAGCGGGAGGCCATCTCCCGCACTTCGGTTACCGGCTCGGCGTCGCCGAAGGCTCCTCGGGCCTGGAGACCGTAGACCGGCAGGTCGGGGTCCAGGCGCCGGACGAGCTGGGTGTAGTAGAAGACGAGGCCGCCGGCGGCGTGGACGCAGAAGATCGGCCGGCGGGAGCCCGAGGTCCGCAGGGGGGCGAGGGGCGAGTACGGAGCCTGCCGGTGCCGGTCCCTCAGGAGGGCGGCCAGGTTCTCGACGGTCGGCGCCTGGAAGAGGGCGGCCAGGGGGAGTTTCTCGCCCGTCAGCCCCCGGACCCGGTCGATGAGACGGACGGCCAGGAGCGAGTTTCCGCCGAGTTCGAAGAAGTTGTCCTTGACGCCCACCGGCCTTGTCCCCAGGAGCTCCTCCCAGAGTTCGACCAGGCGGAGCTCGGTCTCGTCGCGGGGGAGGCTGACCGGCGCGCTCCGGGGAACGTTCGCGGTCCCTGGCTCGGGCAGAGCCCTCCGGTCGATCTTCCCGTTCGGGTCGAGGGGGAAGGCGCCCACGAAGACGAAGGCCGCCGGGAGCATCCATTCCGGGAGTCTCTCGGCGAGGAAGGAGCGGAGGGCGGCGGCCGTGAGGCCGGTCTCGTCTGCGGGGGCGGGCGCGGTCTCGGCGGCGGCGGCCTCGGCCGCGGCCCGGTCGGGGATGACGTAGGCGACGAGGCGCCTATTCCCCGGCCGGTCCTCGCGGGCGGTGACGACGACCTCGCGGACGGCCGGGTGGCGGCGGAGGACCGCCTCGACCTCGCCGAGCTCGACCCGGAAGCCCCGTATCTTGACCTGGTGGTCGAGCCGGCCGAGGAACTCGATGTTACCGTCGGGCAGATAGCGCACGAGGTCGCCGGTGCGGTAGAGGCGCGAGCCGGGGGGCCCGAAGGGATCGGGGACGAAGCGCTCGGCCGTGAGGTCCGGGCGGGCGTGGTAGCCCCGGGCCAGCCCGTCGCCGCCGGTGTAGAGCTCGCCGGCGACGCCGACCGGGACGGGCTCCATCCGCTCGTCAAGGACGTAGACCGTGGTGTTGCTCACCGGCCGGCCGATGGGGACGGGGTGGCGGAGCTCCTCGGGCCCGGGAAGGGTGTAGCAGGTGGTGAAGGTCGTGTTCTCCGTGGGCCCGTAGCCGTTTATGAGTCTGCAGTCGGCAAGCTCCCTGACGGCCCGGTCGATCTGGGCCGGGGAGGCCACGTCGCCGCCGAAGAGGAGCTGGCGGAGGCCGCGGAGGTTGTCGACCTGGGTCTCGACCATGAGGTTGAAGAGCCCGGCGGTGAGCCAGAGGGTGGTCACCCCGTGGCGCTTTATGACCCGGGCGATATCCTCGAGGGAGGGGACGCCCGGGGGCATGACGACAAGACGCCCTCCGTTGAGGAGGGGGCCCCATATCTCCAGGGTGGAGGCGTCGAAGGAGACCGGGGCGGCCTGGAGGAAGGTCTCGGACCGATCGAGCCTGGCGTAGTTGGCGCCCTTGACCAGGCGGACGACGCCGCGGTGGGTGACGGCCGCGCCCTTGGGCCGGCCGGTCGAACCGGAGGTGTAGGTGACGTAGGCCAGATTGTCCGGATGCACCGGGGGCGCGGGACCCGGGGCGGCCGCCGCCGGCAATTCGCTGCGGCCGTTGCGGTCGAGGCGGAGGACGGTCGGTCCGGCGCCCGCGAGCCCTGTATCCGAGAGCCCCGTCGGGAGCCGCTCCCCGACGAGAAGGACGGGGGCCCGGGTGTCCTCAAGCATGAAGGCCAGCCTCTGGGCGGGGTAGTCGGGGTCGAGGGGGACGTAAGCCCCCCCGGTCTTGAGGATGCCGAGAAGGGCGACGATGAGCTCGACCGACCGCTCGAGACAGACCCCGACCAGGACCTCGGGGCCGACCCCGAGGCCCTGGAGAGCACCGGCCAGGCGGTCGCTGAGCTCGTCGAGCTCGCGGTAGGTGAGGGTCCGCTCCCCGAAGACGAGGGCCACCGCGTCCGGGGTCCTCTCGGCCTGCTCGCGGAAGAGGTCGTGGACGCACCTGTCCCGGGGATACTCGGTCGGGGCCGAGCCCCGCTCCACTCCCTGCCCACCTCGCTTCCGGCCTCCAGGTCGCGTCGCGCGGAGGAGGCCCCTACTTCTTGGCCTGCTGCGCCCTGCTGCGACACCGGTCGCTCCTGGACGACTCCTTCTACCAAAAAGGGGCCAAGTCCTGCAGGCGCTGCCAGAAAAGGGAGGAATTAACTGCACGGTTTCCGCCATGGGGTCGATTCGCCGTGGTCTAGTAATCCCAGAGCCGCACGGCTTCGACAGGCCGCGCGGTGGCCAGAGCCCCGGCCCATCCTGGCCCCAGAGGTAGGTCCCTGACCCACCAAACGCGCCCCCCGCCTTCACAGCCGGGCTCGAGGAGGACGGATGCCGGGGTCTCCAAGGGGATGGATACTCGCGCCAGCGGAAGGTGAAGGCCGGCTCCGACAGCTTTGGCCAGGGCTTCCTTCCGGACCCAGGCCGAGATGAAGACCCGGGCGGCCTCGGGACCCTCCAGGCGACGGAGGCTCCGGGTCTCCTCCGGGGTGAGGACGAGGGGGGCGATATCGGCGAGGTCGGCCAGGGGACGAAGGCGCTCGACGTCGGCTCCGATGGCGCCGTCAAGGCTTAGGGCGAGGACGGCGAGGTTATCGGAGTGGGCGAGGTTGAAGCGCGGTCCCTGGCCGGCGAGGGCGGGCTTGCCGTACGGGCCTTGGGTGAAGGTGATGTCACGGGCCGGGACGGCGGTGTAGCGCGAGAGGACCGAGCGCAGGAAGGCGCGGGCGAGAAGCCACCGCTCCCGGTCACGCTCTCTCCTGAAGCGCCGGGCCCCGCTGAGCTCTTCCGGGGCGAGCAGTCCGGGCAGCTCGCTCCCGGCGCTTGTCGGGACCCGGTCGAGTCCGAGCCGCCAGACGTGGACCTCCCCGTCACGGAGGACGGGACCTTCCGGGCCCTTCCTCCAGCTCAAGAGCTGTCTCGGCCGGCGGCCGCCTCCGAGAAGCAGGGGGAAAGGTCTGTGGTCAGGGCCCGGAGGATGAGGTTCCTCTGCTCCCTGAGGAAGAGGTGTCCCCCGGGAAGGAGGCGCAGGCGGAACGGGCCGCGGGTGTGCTCCTTCCAGCCCTCGAGCTCCGACGGGGCCACGATGGGGTCGTCGAGTGCTCCAAAAGCCGAGAGGGGACAGTCGAGGGGCTCGTCTGGCACGTACCGGTAGGTGTCGCAGACCGCGTAGTCGGCGCGGATAACCGGCCCGACTATCTCCATGAGCTCCTCGTTCTCGAGAATCTCCCCGGGCGTTCCTCCGATCGCCCGGAGGGCGTCCCTGAAAGCAGGCTCCGGAAGATCGTAGACGGCGGGATGGCGTCGCGGGAGGTGGGGCGCCCGGCAGGCCGAGACAAAGAGGTGCACCGGGAGAGCTCCGGACGACCGCCGGACCCGCCGGGCCAGCTCGAAGGCTACGAGGGCGCCCAGGCTGTGTCCGAAAAGCGCGAACGGTGCCCCCTCCGGGATGGGGAGCTCCCGCCCGAGAGCTTCGACGAGCGGCCCCATTCGGTCGAAGGGAGGCTCTCCGAACCTGGTCTCACGCCCCGGAAGCTCTACCGGGACCACTTCCACTCCAGCCGGGAGGCTCTCCCCCCACCGCCGGTACGCGGAGGCACCTGCCCCGGAGTACGGGAAGCAGTAGAGCCGGACCTGGCCGGGAGGCCGGACCCCCGGCCGCGTAGGAACCACGCTCACCGAGCTCCGCCGCCGGCTTCCATGCGCTTGCGGACACTGAGGGGACGCATATCCACCCAGACCTCGTTGATGTAGGCCAGGCAATCCTTCTTGAGGCCGCTCTTGCCGGCATCGCGCCAGCCCGGGGGGTTCTCCCGGTCCGCCGGCCAGATCGAGTACTGCTCTTCGTGGTTGATGACGACCTTGTAGACCCTGGTGTCCTCGGTTTCCTCGTTGGGAATCGACACTGTCCCTCGCCTCCTGTCGTGGGCCCATCCGACCTCAGTCCGGGTTCGACCGAAGACCCGGTCAAGGGCTCGTTTCGGACAATTGGTTTGGCGGCTGGTGTCCAGAATCCTCCCAGGCCTGCCAGGTTTCCCCTGGCCCCCTGGCCCTGGGCCTGGTCCGCCCGGTTCGCTTCGGCCCCGCGGCGCGTAGAGCGTTACCGGGAAGAATCGTGAAGGTATCACACCGTCCGAGACAGAAGGAGTCGAACCTTCGGACGCACCCCGGCCCCGGTTGACGGCCGGCAGCTACGCCGCCCGAGAGGAGTCGTCTCTTGGAGAATCAGCGCATCCGCGACTTCACCGAGGGGAACATCCCCCGCCACCTGATGGTCTTCGCCCTTCCGATGCTCCTCGGGAACCTCCTTCAGGCGCTCTACAACACCGTTGACAGCATTTGGGTCGGACGCTTCCTGGGGCCCGACGCCCTGGCCGCGGTCTCCGTCGGGTTCCCCATCATCTTCGCCCTGGTCGCCCTCATCATGGGCGTGACCATGGCCACGACGGTCCTCGTCTCCCAGTACTTCGGGGCCCACCAGCCCGACCAAGTCGTCCGCACCGTCAACAACTCCCTGCTCCTCCTGGCCGTTCTCGGGGCCGCCGTCTCCGCGGCCGGGATCGTGCTGCGGCGGCCGCTCCTGGCCCTCATCAACACCCCGCCCGAGATAATCGACGCGGCCACGGCCTACCTCGGCATTTTCATGTCCGGCCTCGTCCCGATGTTCCTCTATAACGCGGCCGGGGCCGTCCTCCGGGGTCTCGGCGACTCCCGGACCCCCCTCAAGTTCCTGGCCTACGCCACGGGGCTCAACATCGTCCTCGACCCCGTGCTCATCTTCGGCCTGGGCCCGTTCCCGGCCATGGGGGTGAGAGGGGCCGCTCTGGCCACGGTCATCGCCGTGACGGTTTCGGCCGTCAGCTCCCTCCGCTACCTCTACGTCACCTCGGGCATCGTCAGCTACCGACCGGGGACCTTCCGCCTGGACTGGGACCTGACCCGCCTCACCTTCCGCATCGGCCTTCCCGCAGGTTTCCAACAGGTGCTCATCTCCCTCAGCGCCCTGGTGGTGAGCTCCTTCGTCAACCGGTTCGGGGCCACGGTCGTGGCCGGCTTCGGGGCCGCGGCCCGCCTGGACCAGTTCGCCTTCATGCCCTCCATGAGCGTCGGGCTCGCCGTCTCGGCCCTCGTGGGCCAGAACCTGGCGGCCGGTAGGATAGACCGGGTCCACGAGACAGTGAAATGGGCCGTCCTCCTCTCGGGCGGGATCACCCTGATGGTGTCCCTGCTCGCCTTCTTCCGGCCGGACCTTTTCATTCTTCTCTTCACCCGCGACCAGGCCGTCCTCCTGGAGGGCGGGCGCTGCCTCCGTCACCTCGCTTTCGCCTATGTCCCGCTCGCCCTGATGTTCGCCATGGCCGGCGTCCTCCGGGGGGCGGGGGACACCATACCGCCCATGTTCATCACCCTGGTGTCCTTGTGGGTGGTCCGGGTGCCTCTGGCGAGCTACCTCTCGTCGCTCCCCGCCTTCGGGGTGGCCGGGGTCTGGACGGCCATCGCCGTGAGCCCCTACGTCGGGCTCACCCTCTACTTCCTCTACTACCAGAGCGGCCGTTGGCAGGCGAAGGTCGTGGCCAGGCGTGAGCCGGAGGCCGAGCCACCGCCTGGGCTGGGGTCTCGGGTCGAGTGCGTGGAACGGGCCTAGCCCGTCGGTGGCGTGCCCCGTGGGGGGCCCCTGGCCCGTCGGTGGCGTGCCCCGTGGGGGGCCCCTGGCCCCCCGCCTAACAGCCAAAGGGGAGGGATGAGGGTGGAAAGTCTCCTGTGGACCGCGGCCCTGCTGGCCGGGGCCGCCTGCCTTGCCGCCGTCCTGCGCCGGAGGGGCCGCTCCCGCCGCTGCCCGGAGTGCGGCGGGACTCTCGTCACGGCCGAGACCCGCGTCTACGACGGTGAGAAAGTAGGCGGTTACCGCCTACCGCCCATCTTCCTCGAGACCGAGGACTGCCCGGACTGCCGCTTCGCCGAGAGGCGGCTCCGGCCTGCGAGGGAGCTCGAGCTCGGGGGAGCGACCTCCTGGGAGAGGGGTCTCGGCGGGACGCACCGAACCTTCGGTTACGCCCCCGTGGCTCGCGAGGAGGCCGAGGCGGCTTCGGCCAGGAGGCAGGCCCTCCAGCGATGGAACGAGGTCCGGGCGGCCCTGGCCGAGCGCCATCTCCGGCCGAGCCGCGAGGAAGGGGGAGCCTCGACCTATCCTTCTTCCGGGGAGGAGTGATGCCACGTGCCGGAGGGGGCCGCTCTGCTGGAAAGAGTCATCTCCCTCCTGGTGGCCACGAGCTGGATCTACTGGCTCGCGGCCTGCTGGATGGTGAGGAGCTTCTTCCGCGACCGCGCCGTGGACGCGGGCGCGCCCGCCATGCCCCCCGTCTCCATCCTCAAGCCCGTCCGGGGTCTCGATCCCGAGGCCTACGAGAACTTCGAGAGTTTCTGCCGCCAGGACTACCCTGAGTTCGAGATTCTCTTCGGGGTGATGGACCCGGCCGACCCGGCGGTCGCTGTAATCCGGCGGCTTCAGCGGGCTCACCCCGAGACCCGCATCCGCCTGGTGGTCGCTCATTCGTCCTCCCCCAACCGCAAGGCCGGCATCCTTCACCGTCTGGCGGCTGAGGCTCGCCACGACATCCTGGCTGTCAGCGACAGCGACATGCGGGTGACCCCGGAGTACCTGCGCCGTGTCGTCGCTCCGCTCACCGACGATCGGGTAGGGCTTGTCACCTGCCCCTACGTCGGCGGAGCGGCGGCCAGCCTGCCCGCCGGTCTGGAGGCCCTGCACATGGGGGTCACCTTCCTGCCGTCGGTCATCGTGGCCCGGAAGCTCGTGGGTCTCGACTTCGCCCTCGGGGCCTCGGTGGTCATCCGGCGCCGCGAGCTCACCCGCATAGGCGGGTTCGCCGCCCTGGCCGACTACCTCGCCGAGGACTACCAGCTCGGCGCCCGCGTGGGAGCGCTGGGTCTCCGGGTCCACCTCTCCGACTACATCACCGTGAGCGTCCTCGGGGGGACGACCTTCTGGGAGCAGTGGCACCGGGAGGTGCGGTGGGCCCGCTGCACGCGCGCCAGCCGCCCCCGGGAGTACCCGGGTCTTCTCCTGTCCTTCAGCACGCCCCTCTCGGGTCTCCTGATCCTCGCGGCCGGGCTCACCCCGGCTCACCAGCAGACCCTCGCCGTCTCCCTGGTCCTGCGCTGGGTCTGCGGCTGGCTGGTCACCGGCTCGACCGGCGACCGCGTGGCGCGGCGCTGGCTCCCCTGGCTACCGGTGCGCGACGTCCTGACCGCCCTGGTCTGGGTGGCCGGCGGCGTCGGGAAACGGGTCGTCTGGCGTGGGGAGGCCTACGAGCTCGAAGCGGGCGGGAAGATGCGCAGCCTCGGAGAGATCGCCGACCACGCCGGCATCCGTCACCCGTACGAGAAAGGGGCCGGAGGGCCTCCCGGTCCGGCGACCCCGGGCGGGGGGGAGGTAACCCCGGGTGGTCCTGAGAGCGACGGTGAGGAGGCTGGACGCCCTCCTACGCCGGTACTACCGCATACATGAGTTCTCCCAGGACCAGGACTGCCTGCTGCGGCTGGCGGTCATCCCGGCCCCGAGGTCCCTCGCCCTCCGGGACCGGGTGACGATCGCCCGGGGCGAGCCCGTGGGGGATCTTCACCTCTGGAACGAGCGGGTCCCCCCGATCCCGCCCGAGGGTCCGGGCCTCGCCTGGGCTGTCTCCTTCCACCGCCGGCTCCGGCGCTCCCTCGAGGAGCTGGCCGCCCGGGTCGAGGTTGACCCCGCCTACCAGCACCTCCGGGCCTTCCGGGCCGTGGGGACGCTCCCGGTGAGAGGCGGGGGCCAAGAGGCCGGAGGGTGGTCCGTCCTCGCCTGCCGCTTCGGCTTCGAGCCCGCCGCCGGACCGGATCCGGCTGGTCTGTGGCCGCGGTTCCTGGAGTTCTGGGAGAACGCCTTCAATCTCGCCCTCGTCTGGGCCTACAACCCGGCGAGCCTGCGGTCGCGCCCCTTCTCCCGCCTCCGGCGCGTCCAGTTCTGGATGTCGCGGGAAACCCTCCTGGCCAGGTACGGCCGGAGCGACTGCGCCGTCGCCCTCTTTCTATCCCGGCGCTGATGGCCTACAATGGGTCTATGCCCACGTGAAAGCGGTCTACCAGGAAGGACGGGGAGGGGTACCTTTGACGGGCCTTGCCGGCCACGGCGACAGCAGCCGCTACTACCGGCTCAGGACCGAGGTCGCGGCCGCCGTCGACGAGCTCTTCACCCACGAGCTCATCACTCCGACCGGTGGTAACGTCAGCGTCCGGTGTCCGGACAGCGACCACATCCTCATCACCGCAAGTCGGGTTCATAAGGGTGGGCTCGGGCCGGAACACATCCTGGAGGTCGACACCTCCGGGAGGCCCGTTCTCCCGGACGAGGACGCCTCAGGCACCGGCCCGCCGCTGGCGGGCTTTGCCCCGGTCTCGGCCGGCTCCGGGCGGAGGATCCGCCCGTCGGTCGAGACCGGGATGCATCTCGCCATCTACGACACGCGGCCCGACGTGGGCGCCGTCGTTCACGCCCACGCCCCGCTGGCTACGGTCTGGGGGCTGTTCGACGAACCAGTTCTCCCCCTGACCATCGATTCGGTCAGGTTCACCGACCTGCGGGTGGTCCCTTTCGCCGCTCCGGGGAGCAGTGAGCTGGCCACGGCCACGGCCGAGGCCCTCGGGCGCGGTTGGGCCGCCCTCCTCAGAAACCACGGCCTGGTCGCGGTGGGGAGGGACCTCCGGGAGGCGGTGAACGTGACCCTCGCTCTTGAGGAGACCCTGAGGGTCGCTTTCCTCTCCCGGGTCGCCGTCCTCTGCGGCCTGGGCGGCAAGGAGCCCGTGCCCATCCCGCCCCGGGCGGCCGACTTCCTCCGGAAGATACTCATAGGCTAGGCGGCCCAGGCGAAGATCCTCGTCGGCCAGGTGGCCCGTCGAGACTCCGCCGGGCGTCCGGTTCTTCGCCCCCCGGCGAGGCCGGAGGACTTCCCCCGGTTCACGGACCCCGCACCCGGGGAGACTAGCGTCGAGGTGGGACGCTGATGACTCACTCCTTCGTCGCCGGAGCCGCCGGCGGGGCGGTCGTGGCCCTCGCGCGGGTCCTCGTGGGTGAGGGAGCCGGCTCGGCCCTGGCCTACGCCCTCGCTCGCTCGGCCAGGAGGCCCACGGTCCTGGGAGGACTCGGCTTCGGACTTGGGCTGTGGGTGACCACCCTTGCCCTGAACGGCCTTCTTCGGCAGCTCGACGTAGGGGTCGAGCCCGACAGGGGCTCCCCGGGGGGTGCGGCCGGGAGCGGCGGCCGGGCGCGGAGACCCGGCCACCCCAACGCCCAGCTACATGCCTGGGGTACCTCAAAAAAACTGCCGGTGGGGAGAAGGAGAAACCGAAATGACGTCTAACTCGTCGCGCCGGGCGGACCCGCGGGCGGGGGACCGCCCGGCGGGACGCCGCACACCAGAGCGGAGGGAGGGAGCTGAGAGCCAGCCGCCCGCGACGTGTCCCATTCAGCCAGGTCCTAGAAAAGGGGGCCCCACCATGAACAGAC